>NZ_AYTM02000002.1:5073479-5386675 GCF_000507185.2 Pseudomonas syringae KCTC 12500 | reverse complement strand
CTGCGCCCTTCCCTCACGTGACAATTCGAGGGTGCGATTGAGTTCGCTCAAGGGGAAGCGCTGGTGACGGAAGTCACGTTTCAGTGCGTCGCGCACCTCGACCACCAAGGCACCGAAGTCCAGCTCTTCGGCAAAGGCCATGCGCACGGCGCTGACCTGAGCAAAGTGACCCAATGTCGCCTTGAAGCGCGCACCACTGCGATTGAGCAGCGGCAGCCCTACGATCCACTCGTCGCGTTGCGCAGTGCGCGTGAAATAGACATGCAGAACCGCCAGCAGCACATGAAACGCCGACGCATTGTGGCGCTCGGCAAATTGTTTCATACGCGCATGCAAGGTACCGGGAAGCGGCTGTACCCAGGCGTGGGATGGCGCCGGGTCAGTCGCACGACGGTTGTGATAGCGCGACACCAGCAACGGCTCCGGCAAATCACGGTATTTTTCCAGCCAATAGGCCCTGTCCAGCGAGTAGCGTTGCGACGCCTGATACCTTGCGTCGTCGGCAATGAATGCGCTGTACCCCGGTGCTAGCAGTTCGAGGTCTTTACCTGCGATCAATGCGCTGTAAAGCTCGCCGAGGGACTTGAACAGCTGCGCAAACCCCCAGCCATCGATAATCAGATGGTGGGCCTGGCCTGCCAGCCAGTGTTGGTCATCAGTCAGACGGATTAGACAGAAGTCGAGCAATGGGCTGCCATCCAGCACGTACGGGCGGCGCATGTTGTCATTGATCAGTGCTCGCGCTGCCTGTTCAGGCTCGAAGTGACCGCTGACGTCGTGCAACGGCAAGGACACCGGCAGGCAAGGCGCGTACGACTGAAGCGGCATGCCGTCCGCTCCGGCACCGGGCATCAGGACCGTGCGCAGCACTTCATGTGCGCAAACCAGTTGCTCCAGCGCCTTGTGCAGGGTCGCCGGGTCGACCGCTCCAGACAGTTGCAGGTAGCCGCCGATGTTATAAAGCGGGGACTCACCGCGACTGATCTGATCAAGCCAGACGTCGCGCTGAGCAGCGGTCAATGGGTAGGTTGCGGCGCTGGAGACAAGCATGGCTCAAGATCCTTCTTGGCGGGTAGGCAGCGGATTAAGCACTGCCGTCCCACATGTGTATGGCCCCTTTAACCCGGACAGTGCCGTACGGCCAAATGCCACCGCAGATCCACTTTCAGCGGATTGCAATCCTGTCCCTGTTTTTTGTTACAGACGCAGGATGAAAGGTTAGGCTGAATACCCGGAGACCAAGTGCCATCATCAGGCTTATCAGTAAGTGCAATCAGTAGTTGCCGCGCAGCAGTCGACATGGTCCGTTTTTGCGCGGTCGGAATCAGGAAAGCTCAAGATGAACACGGCGCAACATTTCGAGTACCACGACGACCCACGCTTTTATCTGCAACTGGCCAAACTGGTGTCCAGTACGGGCGACGACACCTTTGCCGGGCATATGCTGCAGTTGGTGGATTCACTGGTGCCCATTCACGGGCTTGGCCTCAGTGAATGGACGCTGGACCTGCGCGAGAGCAGCATCAGTCGTATCAATCCGCTGGGCAGTGCGGGCCTGAAGCATGACCCTCCCGGCAGCGAGACCACCGGCCATCCTCTGCTACCCAGCATTCTGCACATGCAGGACCCGTTGCTGATTCAGCTCAAGACCCCGCTGAGCGCGCAACATCCTCAGCACAACACCCACCAGTGCAATCTGGTGTCCAGCCACGGCGAACGTCGGCTGATCATCTGCTTTTATCGGCTGACTGCGTTGCGGGCGTTTTCGCTGACAGAACTGTCCTTGCTCAAAAGCCTCTCCGATACGCTGTTGCCGCTGGTCGAGCACCACGCGCAGAGCCTCGCTCAGTCCAGCAACAACGCCACCCGCGTCGAACCTGAGCCTGGCTCGCTGGATCAGGCATTCACTGGCAGGCTTGCACAGGACTCGGTCACACTTTCAGCACGCGAGCAGGAAGTCTGCCTGGGCTTGCTGACCGGTGGCACCGTGGCTGAAATGGCGCAGCGCCTCAAGGTCAAGAACAGTTCGGTGGAGACCTACCTCAAGCGCGCTACCGCCAAACTGGGCGTCAGCGGACGACATGGCCTGGCACGCTGGATGGCAGGTGATTGAAGCGCGTATGCCCTGGTGAATGAACTGCAGCGATACGCACCCGGAAAAAAGGGCCACTAAAGGCCCTTTCGCACAGACGCTCCTGTTTTCAATCAACCCGGAAGGCAATCACGCTGTCGCCCAGCGTCGTACCAAGCGATCCGTGACCGCCAGCAGCGATGACCACGTACTGTTTGCCGTCGTTGCCGGTATACGTCGAAGGAATCGATTGGCCACCCGCGGGTAACTCGTATTCCCAGAGCACTTTGCCGCTATTGACGTCGTAGGCGCGGAAAAAGTTATCCGCCGTCGCGCCGTGAAAGGCCAGTCCGCCTGCCGTCACCATCGGACCGCCATGGGCGACCATGCCCATGGGAAAGCCAACCGGGAAACGTCCCTGCATGAAGCTGGTTTTGAGGTTTTTGGTGGTGCCGACCCGACGCATCCATTGGGTCTTGCCAGTTGTCAGGTCGACCCCGGCCATGGTCCCCCACGGTGGCGCTGTGCACGGGATGGCAAGGCTTGAGGCGAATCTGGAAATACGAATGGCGGAGTCACCGTCGAAGTTCTCGTTCCAGTAGGGCTTGCCCTCCTGAGTGAACAGGCGTTTTTCCTGGGCCTGCGCGGGGCGCTTGATCAGGTTGTAGACATACGCCAGGCGCACCGGTGCGGCGATCAGCAATTGGCGGTCAGGGTCCACGGCCACCGAACCCCAGTTGAACACGCCTATATTGCCGGGATAGATCAGCGAGCCTGACTCGGTGGCCGGTGTCCAGGGGTTACCGTCATAACGAAGTGTGTTGTAAGCGATCCGGCAAGCCATCTGGTCAAACGGCGTAACGCCCCACATGGACTTCTCGGTCAACACCGGCGGGATGAAGTTAAGTCGCGAGACCGGCTGGGTGGGTGCAAAGCGCTCGCCTTCGACACCGCCATCGGTGCGCACACTGACCTGATCGACAGGCACGATCGGCTCCCCCGTCAGTCGGTTAAGCACGAAAATGTTGCCGACCTTGGTCGGCAATACCACGGCAGGCTGGCGGTTGCCGTCCTTTCCCAGATCCAGCAGTGAGGGCTGCGAGGGGTTGTCGCGATCCCAGAGGTCATTGTTCGAGGTCTGGAATTTCCAGCGTAGCGCGCCGGTCTTCAGGTCGAGTGCCACCAGCGCATCGCGAAACTGCTCGGTGTTGCTGTCGGGGTTACGCCGGGTGCCGTTTTCGTCGGGCGAAGCGTTGCCAAACGGGACGTACACCAGACCGTTTTTAACATCGGCGCTCAGGGTTGCCCAAGCGACCGGCGTATCTTGCGGATAGTTCTGGTCAGCCGCTATGGGTTGCGTGTTGTCCGGGTTTTGCGGATCGAAGTTCCATACCAGCCGGCCGGCGATGACGTCGTAGGCGCGAATCACACCCGACGGGTTGCCATCGTTATAGCCGTTATCCATGATCGAGCTGCCGATCACGATCAGTTCACCGGCAATCAGTGGCGCGGAGGTCTGCATCAGCGCGTGCGGGCGGATGGTGCCCATGTTGACGCTCAAGTCGATCACCCCGCCGCTGCCGAAGTCGCTGCACAGGTTGCCGGTGTCGGCATCAAGCGCTACCAGTCTGGCGTCTGCAGTCGCGGTGATGATGCGTTTGGCACACTGAGCCGGCTGTTGTGGCTGACCCGTCGAGCTGGAGGCCGCGGAATAATAGCTGACGCCACGGCAGGTCTGATGCTGTTGCAGGTACGAGCGTTTTTTTTCGGGGGTGTATTTCCAGGCCAGTTGCCCGGTCTGCGGGTTCAGTGCATGCACTTCGTTATGAGGCGTGCACACGTACACCCGGTCGTTGATCTTGAGGGGCGTCGCTTCAAAGGTGTACTCGCCAGCGTCCTTGTCCTCATCACGCAGGTCGCCGGTGTGGTATTCCCAAGCGACTGACAGCTTGCCGACGTTGTCCGGGTTGATCTGATCGAGGCTGGAGAAGCGCTGGCCCGCGTTGCTACCGCCATATGCAGCCCAGTCACGGCCTGCCGACTCGGCGCTGCGGGTGGTCGCCACGTTGTCGATCCACCCCTGCTGCGGGTACGGATCGTGAAACATCAGCGCAATCACGATCAGCAGCATTGCGCCAAGCGTACCGCCCAGCAACGGATGAAAACGACGCTTATCGCTACTCGAGCAAGCCTGATAAAGCGGCCGCACTACCCAAGGCATGGCCAGCCACAGGCCAATCAGTGCAAACAGATCGCCGCGAGGGATCCACTGCCATCTGTCGAGGCCGGCTTCGTAGATGATCCAGATCAGGATCGCCCACATCATCAAGGCATACAGGGTAAGTGCCGATTTCCTTTTCAGGAATACCAGGGTTGCTGTGGCCAGCAAACCCAGGGCAATCACCGAGTAGGCCGGTGAACCGCCGGCAGCCACCAGTTGCGCACCCATGAACAGCAGAATGAGGCTGAGTATCGCGATGACGATACCGGTCACTTTGAGAATCATCTTCCTTGCCCTTTATTGTTATCCGATCTTGCGCAGCGACGCTTTCGACCACGGATTTCGCCCGTAGTGTCAGTTTTTGCGTGTCGCGTCATCCAGGGCAAGGATGGTATGGGCGTTGGTGACGGTGGTTGCCAGGGTGTTGATCACGCCTGAGCGCAAGGCACCCAGCGTGGCGGCGGCCTTGGTGTTTTCACTGGCGATGGCCACTACATCCGGGATACGAAACAATTCCTGCACGGTCAGGCCGATCACCCGGCCCTGTATGGCATTCACCGCAGGCTTGCCATGAATGTCGATGAAGTCATAGCCCATCATGTCGCCCACCGTGCCGGACAGCCTGGCCTGGGCGATTTCCTGCGGGGAGAACCAGCCCATGCGCACCATATTGCTGTTCTCGCTCATGTCACCGATACCGATCAGCGCCATGTCGGCACGCCGCGCACGGTCAAGCGTCGAGCGCACGGTGTCGTTGCTGATCAGAACACTGCGCAGTTCGGGGTTGGCGACCAGCGCCGGGGCGTACAGGCTCTCGCTTTCGCCACCGAAGCGCAGCGCCAGACGGCGGCAGATGTGGTCGGGGTTCATGTACTCGCCCGCCTTGAGCGAACCGCCGATGGCACAGACAAATGTGCAGTTGCGCGTCACCGGCAGGAAGACGTTGTCCGCAACCGCACCCACATTGCGGCCCATGCCTACCGCGACGATCATGCCGTCGCCGAGGGTCTTGTTCAGGTAATTGGCAACCAGGCTGGCGACCGCCGAGCGCTGGGTGTCCGGGTCGCTGTGGTCGACTGCAATCAACGCCCTGTCCAGTTGAAAGCGCTCGACCAGCGCCAGTTCCAGCTCGTTGTTCATCGCCGGGTGCTGCAGCACCCGTACTTCGACAATCCCTTCATCACGTGCGCGTTTGAGCAGTCGGCTGACTTTTGCGCGCGACAGGTCAAAGCGTTTGGCGATGGCCTCCTGAGTGACGTTCTCAAGGTAATAGAGCATAGCGACTTCAGTCATCAGGTCGATGTCGCTGGCCATGCGCTGGGTACTGTCACTCATGTGAACGGGCTTCCGTTTCGGCGTCAAAGGCACATTCTCCCTACTCCCGCCCTGTCCCGTCCACTGACTATTGATGTCCGTCACGCTCTATCGCATTGATGCGTTCGACCTTGGCGCCGGAGCGCGCGGCTTCGAACTCAGACTCCAGAAACGATTTGACGATGCTTTTCGCCAGTTCCGTGCCGATCACCCGTGCACCGATAGAAAGAATTTGCGCATCGTTGCTCTTGCGCGCTCGCTCTGCCGAATAGGTGTCGTGAGCCTGGGCCGCACGAATGCCGAAGACCTTGTTGGCGGAGATGGCCATGCCTATTCCGGTCCCACAGACCAGCACGCCAAGCCGCTGCTGCCCGGCGTTGATGGCTGTGGCCACGGCCAGGGCGATGTCCGGGTAAAGCACCGGGGCCGTGGAATGAGTACCGAAATCGGTCACCGGATAACCCAGCGACTCGATATGGCGCTTCAACAATTCCTTGAGTTCATAACCCGCTTCATCACATCCGATAGCCACCGCGAAAGGTGTGTTCATGGCATCAGGCTCCGCTGCCGAGGTCTTATCATCTGACCAAATGTTCAATCGGTGAAATTCCAATCAGCCATTTCTCGAACATTAGCTCTGTTCTGTCAAGCAAGTTTTCCAGCGAACACTCAATAAAAGCTCCTAATCGCCGCAGCACTGCCTCTCAGGCGGCACTTCAAAACTTTTATATGAAACAGATTGACTGATCAGAATTTCATTTGGTACACATATGCTCACTGAGCAACGCATCAGCACCTAATAAGAATTCACAGCACGAGGACACGCCAATGGCCATGCCATTACTGCTCCAGGCTGAACACGTCACCAAGGCTTACGCTGGCATCCCCGCCCTGCGTGACGGGCGTCTCTCATTGCGAGCCGGAAGCGTGCACGCCCTGTGCGGCGGCAATGGCGCCGGCAAGTCCACTTTTCTGAGCATTCTGATGGGCATCACCCAACGTGATGCCGGGACCATCCTGCTCAACGGCGAGCCGGTGCAGTTCAATCGTCCCGGCGATGCTCTGGCAGCCGGGATTGCGATGATCACCCAAGAGCTGGAACCCATCCCCTTCATGACCGTCGCCGAGAACATCTGGCTGGGCCGCGAGCCACGTCGGGCCGGGTGCATTGTTGACAGCAAGGAACTGAACCGACGCACCCGCGCACTGCTGGACGAGCTGGAATTCGACGTCGACGCCACCAGCCCCATGCATTTGCTGAGTGTGGCGCAGATACAACTGGTGGAAATTGCCAAGGCCTTCAGCCATGACTGCTCAGTGATGATCATGGACGAGCCCACCTCGGCCATTGGCGAGCGTGAGGCGCAAATCCTGTTCAAGGCCATCCGCCGGCTTGCCGCCCGGGGCGCGGGCATCATCTATGTTTCCCACCGCCTCAGCGAGCTGGCACAGATTGCCGACGATTACAGCATCTTTCGCGACGGCGCCTTTGTCGAAAGCGGACGCATGGCCGATATCGACCGGGCACACCTTGTGCGCGGTATTGTCGGTCAGGAGTTGGCGCGTATCGATCACAAGGTCGGCCGCGAATGCGCAGCCGAGTGCTGCCTGAAGGTCGAGGGCCTGAGCCGCAACGGCGAGTTCGAAGACATCAGCCTGCACGTGCGTCACGGCGAAATTCTCGGCATTTATGGGCTGATGGGCTCGGGTCGCAGCGAGTTCCTCAATTGTCTCTATGGCCTGACCACACCGGACGCCGGCAGCGTGACCCTGCAAGGCAAGCCACTGCCGGTCGGTATGCCCAAGGCGACCATTCGCGCGGGCGTTTCACTGGTCACCGAAGACCGCAAGGACAGCGGTCTGGTGCTCAGTGGCAGCATCCTGTCCAACATCGCGCTGTCGGCTTACCGCCGGCTGTCGAACTGGTCGCTGATCGATGCCCGCAAGGAGCACAGGCTGGCCGAAGACATGGTCAAGCGCCTGCAGATCAAGACGACGTCGCTGGATCTGACCGTCGCGTCGATGAGCGGCGGCAACCAACAGAAGGTCGTCCTCGCCAAATGCCTCTCCACCGAACCGGTGTGCCTGCTCTGCGACGAGCCGACCCGGGGCATCGACGAGGGTGCCAAGCAGGAAATCTATCACCTGCTGGATCAGTTCGTACGCGCTGGCGGGGCTGCCATCGTGGTCTCTTCGGAGGCGCCGGAGCTGCTGCGCCTCAGTGACCGAATCGCCGTGTTCAAAGGTGGCAAGCTGGTGACCATCAGCAGCGATGCCGATCTTTCCCAGGAAGTCCTGTTGAGTCTTGCCTCATGAATGCCAAAACCATCATCGCACCAGCCTCCACGTCTCCACGCAGCCGCCTGCGTCTGTCTCTCGACCGTTTCGGCCTGCCGCTGGTGTTCATTCTGTTGTGCCTGGTACTGGCTTTTGCCAGCGAATATTTCATGACCTGGCGCAACTGGATGGACATCCTGCGCCAGACCTCGATCAACGGCATTCTCGCGGTCGGCATGACCTACGTGATCCTGACCAAGGGCATCGACCTTTCCGTCGGCTCGATTCTGGCGTTCGCCGGATTGTGCAGCGCACTGGTGGCGACACAGGGCTATGGCCTGCTGGCGGCAGTCAGCGCAGGCATGTTTGCCGGTGCCATGCTCGGCGTGGTCAATGGCTTCATGGTCGCCAATCTTTCGATTCCACCGTTCGTCGCCACCCTGGGCATGCTCAGCATCGCCCGCGGCATGACCTTCATCCTCAACGACGGCAGCCCGGTGACTGACCTGCCCGAAGAATACCTGGCGTTGGGTATCGGCCGGATCGGCCCGATTGGTGTGCCGATCATTATCTTCGCGGTGGTTGCGCTGATTTTCTGGATGGTCCTGCGCTACACCACCTACGGCCGTTACGTGTACGCCGTCGGCGGTAACGAAAAGAGCGCACGCACCTCCGGTATCGGCGTACGCAAGGTGATGTTTTCGGTGTACGTGGTTTCCGGGCTGCTCGCCGGACTGGCAGGCGTAGTGCTGTCCGCCAGAACCACCTCCGCCCTGCCCCAGGCCGGCATGTCCTACGAACTGGACGCTATCGCAGCAGTGGTCATCGGCGGCACCAGTCTGTCGGGAGGCACCGGCAGCATTGTCGGCACGCTGTTTGGTGCGCTACTGATCGGCGTGATCAACAACGGCCTTAACCTGCTCGGCGTGTCCTCCTATTACCAGCAGGTCGCCAAGGGCCTGATCATCGTGTTCGCAGTGTTGATTGATGTGTGGCGCAAGAAAAAACGCTAAACCGGCATGAACGACTGACTACAACAATAACGAGGTTCTTATCATGAAATTCGGTACATCCCTGGCCGCTGTCGCGGCGTTCTCCCTGCTCGCCAGCAGTATCTCCATGGCCGCCGATGGCAAGACTTACAAGATCGGCGCGGCGGTGTATGGCCTCAAGGGGCAGTTCATGCAGAACTGGGTGCGAGAGCTCAAGGAGCATCCGGCGGTCAAGGACGGCACCGTGAAAATCACCGTGTTCGACGGTAACTACGATGCGCTGACCCAGAACAATCAGATAGAGACCATGATCACTCAGCACTACGATGCGATCATTTTCGTGCCCATCGACACCAAGGCCGGCGTCGGCACGGTGGCCAGGGCGATGGAAAACGACATACCGGTCATCGCATCGAACACCCGGGTTGCTGGCAACAAGGTGCCTTACGTCGGCAACGACGATGTCGAGGGTGGTCGCCTGCAGGCACAGGCCATGGTCGACAAACTCAAGGGCAAAGGCAATGTGGTGATCATCCAGGGGCCGATTGGCCAGTCGGCGCAAATTGATCGGGAAAAAGGTGAACTGGAAGTCCTGAGCAAACACCCGGACATCAAGATCATCGAGAAGAAGACCGCCAATTGGTCCCGGGCCGAAGCCCAGACCCTGACTGAAGACTGGCTCAACGCGCATCAGAACGGCGGCATCTCCGGGATCATTTCGCAGAACGACGACATGGCTCTCGGTGCCCTGCAAGCGGTGATATCACGCAACCTGAAGCCTGCCGATGTGCCGATCACCTCCATCGACGGCATGCCTGACGCCATCCAGGCGGCGAAGAAAAATGAAATCACGACCTTCCTGCAGGACGCCCAGGCCCAATCGCAGGGCGCCCTCGATGTCGCCCTTCGCACCCTGGCCGGCAAGGATTACAAGCCGCAGTCGGTGATCTGGGAGCGCTATGCCAAAGACGTCAAATGGGGCGACGGCACCGACAAGAACTACATCCTGCCCTGGGTGCCGGTCACCGATGCCAACGCCGATGCACTGTACAAACAGGTCAGCGGCGGCAAGTAAGCGGTCTGAGATTCCCGCTTCTGCCCGAAGGGCGTGGGAGCGAACCGGGCGACGCTTCGCTTGTTCGCGAAGACAGTATTTCAAACGACGCATTTTCGGCGGTCATACCGGCCTCTTCGCGAACAAGTTCGCTCCCACGGCCTTCGGCCAGAATCAAAAGCTAACGTGTTTGAATCTTCAAAAAAACAGCGCTACAGGAGTCATCTTCATGTCTGAATTCTGGAACAAGGCGTTCGATCTCAATGGCCGTTGTGCGGTCATCACCGGCGGAGCAGCCGGGATTGGCCTTGCCTGTGCCAGCCTGCTGGTCGCACGCGGGGCGCGGGTCGCACTGCTGGACCGTGACCCG
Organism: Pseudomonas syringae KCTC 12500; assembly: GCF_000507185.2. NCBI lineage: Bacteria > Pseudomonadati > Pseudomonadota > Gammaproteobacteria > Pseudomonadales > Pseudomonadaceae > Pseudomonas > Pseudomonas syringae. The sequence goes on along the minus strand of NZ_AYTM02000002.1, from coordinate 5,376,376 downwards.
GCAGTGGCCGAGGTTGCCGCCAGCCTGGGCAGCGGGCACATTGGTATTGCGGTCGACCTGCGCAGCGTCGATCAGGTCAACAGCACCATCGACAGCGTCTTCGAGCATTTCAAGCGTATTGATTACCTGATCAACAGTGCCGGGGTTGCCGTGCTGGACAAGGCTGTCGACGTCAGCGAAGAGGCCTGGGACACGACGCTGGAGATCAACCTCAAGGCCAGTTTCTTCGTCGCCCAGGCCTGCGCGCGACACATGCTCGGCCAAGGCAGCGGACGCATCGTCAACCTTGCCTCGCAGGCCGCAGTCATTGGCCTGGACAGGCACGTCGCGTACTGCGCGAGCAAGGCCGCAGTGGTCGGCATGACCAAAGTACTGGCCATGGAGTGGGCACCGCACATCAACGTCAACGCCATATCGCCCACCATCGTCGAGACTGCGCTGGGCAAAAAGGCCTGGGCGGGCGAAGTCGGAGAACGGGCCAAAACACAGATCCCGGCAGGCCGCTTCGCTCAGCCGGAGGAAATAGCCGGGCTGGCCCTGTACCTGCTCAGCGACGCAGCCAGCATGATCACCGGCGAAAACGTAGTGATCGACGGCGGCTACAGCATCCAGTAATTCATTTTTCTGTCGTGAGGTTCATCGTCATGTCCACCGTCACCGAACGCACTGCCGAACAACTTTCACCGGTCATACCGAAAACCATGCAGGCCGTGGTCTGCCACGGTCCGGAAGACTACCGGCTGGAAACCGTGGATGTGCCGACTCCCGGCCCCGACGAAATCCTCACCAAGGTCGAGCTGTGTGGCATCTGCATGGGCGACATCAAGACCTATCGCGGCGCGCCCTCGTTCTGGGGCGATGCCGAGCAGCCTCGCTACGTCAAACCACCGATGATTCCCGGCCATGAATTCGTCTGTCGCGTGGTGGCGCTCGGCCCTGGTGCCGAAAAGCGTGGCGTGCAGATCGGCGACCGGGTGATCTCCGAGCAGATCGTGCCGTGCTGGGGCTGCCGCTTCTGCAACCACGGACAGTACTGGATGTGCCAGAAGCACGACCTTTACGGCTTCCAGAACAACGTGCAGGGCGCCATGGCCCAGTACATGATTTTTACCAAGGAAGGCATCATTCACAAGGTGCCCGACTCGATTGCCGCGGACGAAGCCATTCTCATCGAGCCGCTGGCCTGCTCGCTGCACGCAGCCGAACGGGCCGATGTCGATTTCGACGACATTGTGGTCGTCGCCGGGGCCGGCACACTGGGCCTCGGGATCATTGGCGCGGTTCGCATGCGTAACCCGAAAAAACTCATCGTTCTCGACATGAAGCCCGAGCGCGCCGCCCTCGCCCTGCGCATGGGTGCCGACGAGGTGTGGAACCCGGCCGAGGTCGATGTGCTGGCGAAGATCCGTGAGATAACCGACGGCTACGGTTGCGACATCTATATAGAAGCCACCGGACACCATAAGGCGGTCAATCAGGGCCTGGCGATGCTGCGCAAACTCGGACGCTTTGTGGAGTTCAGCGTATTCAACGATGAGGCCACAGTGGACTGGTCGATCATCGGTGACCGCAAGGAGCTGGACGTGCTCGGTTCTCACCTTGGTCCCTACATGTACCCGCGCGCCATCGACTTTATCGGCAACCGCAAGATCGACATGCGCGACGTCGTCACGCACAAATTCCCCCTGGCGGAGTTCAAGGAGGCGTTTGCCGTCATGGAGCGAGGTGATAAATCATTGAAGGTGGTTCTGGAACCCTGATCCGCCCGATCCTTATAAAAAGAACACAGGAAATCGCGTTATGAACCGAGTGATAAACGATCCGGACCAGGTGGTCGAGGACATGCTGCGCGGCATTCTGGTAGCGCACCCCGAACTGTCGCAAAGTGAAGGTAACCCGCGGGTCATCAGCAAAACCCGCCCTTCAGAGCAAGGGCACGTAGGGATCGTCACCGGCGGCGGTTCCGGTCATGAACCGGCCTTTCTTGGTTATGTCGGTCCCGGGCTGGTGGATGCAGTAGCGGTCGGCGAGATTTTTTCCTCGCCCACGGCCAAGAGCTTTTTCGACGCCTTCCGCGCGGCCGATCACGGTGCAGGCATCGCCTGCCTGTACGGCAACTACGCGGGCGACAACATGAACGTGAAGCTGGCGATGAAAATGGCCGCCAGCAAAGACCTGCAAGTGCGCACGGTGGTGGCCAACGACGATGTGGCCTCGGCACCGAAATCCGATATCGCCAAGCGACGCGGAGTGGCCGGGGAAATTTTCATGTGGAAGGTCGGCGGCGCCGCGGCTGCACACGGTTACGATCTGGACGGCGTGATCCGCGTCGCGCAGAAGGCCGTGGATCAATGCCGATCCATCGGTATCGGCCTGACGCCCTGCACCATCGCGGCGGTCGGCAAGCCCAACTTTCAGATCCCCGACGGCAAAATGGAGCTGGGCATCGGCCACCATGGCGAACCGGGTATCGAAGTCATCGACATCGAGTCTGCGGCGGCCATGGCAGAACGCATGCTGGCGCCGATTCTGGCCGATCGGGATTTCAGCGTGGACGACAGCGTAGTCGTGCTGGTTTCAGGCCTCGGAGCAACGCCGGTGATGGAGCTCTACGTGTTCTACGCCGAAGTGGAGCGCCTGCTCAAGGCCCGAGGCTTGAAAATCCATCGCTGCTACGTGGGCAATTACTTTACGTCGCTGGAGATGATGGGGGTAACCCTGACGCTGCTGGGCCTGGACGCCGAGCTGAAAAAGCTGATCGACCACCCTTGCCGTTCCATCGGCATGACCCAGGCGGAGTGAACCATGAGCGAGCATTTTTCTACGTATCTCCCTGCGCAGCAGGGCACTCCGATCGTTGCCGACCTGGTGAGCGTGATCGTCGCCAATCGCGAATACCTCAGCGAAGTGGATGGCGCGATCGGTGACGGCGACCATGGCATCAACATGGCCAAGGGCTTCGCCCACTGCGGTCGTACCATCGAAGGCCGCCAGCTGAGCCTCGCCGAGGCGCTGGATGAGCTGACCCTGAGTCTGATGGAAGGCATCGGCGGCTCCATGGGCCCGCTGTACGGCAGCCTGTTTATCGGCATGGCCGATCAGGTACGCGGCTGCGAGCAGATCGATGCCGCTGCCTTCGCCAGTCTGCTTCGCGGCGGCCTCACCTCACTGCAGGACATCACCGAAGCCGGGGTCGGCGACAAATGCTTGATGGATACCTTGATTCCGGCCGTCGAAGCCTTCGAGCAGGCCCACGCCCGGGGGGAATCATTCAGTGCAGCGCTCGATACAATGAAAAGCGCTGCATCACAAGGGCGCGATTCCACCCGTGATCTGGTCGCGAAGATAGGCCGGGCGAGCCGCCTCGGCGAACGGTCGCTCGGCGTGCTGGATGCAGGCGCGGTGTCGTGCTGCCTGATACTGACGCAACTGGCGGATTCAGTGCAGCCGAGGCTGAAAGACCGTTAAAGCACAGCGCGATCAAAGCTCGAATCGCCCGGCCAGGGAGATTGGACCTACGCCTGGCGCGTCGGCTGGCTGGGACGATTGTTCATCTGGCCCTACCACATCAACCTGCACTTGCAGCACCACCGAACTGCGAGCATACCGTGGCATGCCCTGCCCTCTGCAGTTCGAGCCGGGGAACAGCTCATGGCATCCCGCTCGCTTGCATCGCTGATGTGGTCGAGGCTCAAGCAGAAATACTAATGCCTGCGCGATCCGACACAGAGTAGTCATTCACTATTATTGGCCACGCGGCGGTCAACGACCTTGCCCCGTTGCTGGAAGCATTGCGTTATCGGTGATTGATCAAATGACAGAAACTCGCAACCTGGCGAGCTCCAGTCTGGCCAAGGAGCAGGCGACCTGACAGCCTGCGCTGTCAGGGTCATCCCGGGTCAGGCGAAGTCAAAGGGACCTTCGAAACGACCTATCGGCACCCAATGGGTGATCAGGCCCGTGTCGGCTTTCCAGTGATGCAGCAGCAATGCAGGCGGTTCGACATAGGAAGCGTCGGCAGCCTCGGGGTGCAGTCGCAAGGCGATGGCCGTCGTCGTGCTCGGCGCCGTACACATCAGCGTCCCGCCGAAGCGCAGTTGCATGAAGCGATGAATATGCCCACAGACTATGCGCTCGATGGCCGGGTATCTGCAGACCACCTCTGCCAGCCGCTCGCCCCTTTCACAACGGTACGCATCGATGTAGGGGATGCCGCTGGAAAACGGAGGCTGGTGCATCATGATCAGCGTTGGTTTGTCCGGCTCCAGCGCCAGTGTGCGATCCAGCCACTGGGTCGCAGTGTCGGTCATATCGCCGTGATGCTGATCCGGGACGCTGATATCCAGACCAATGATGCGCACCGGCGCAGAACCCGAGTAGACGAAACTGCAATCCTGGTCATTGATGAAGTAGTCGTCTCGGGAAAAGCGTCGCGCAGGTTCTGCCGGTGATCATGGTTGCCCGGTATCATCAGCAGCTTTTGCCGCAGCGGCTGCAGCAATTCCCGGGCCATCGCGTACTCTTCGGGCCGCCCCTCGTCCACCAGATCACCGCTGAATACAATCAGATCGGGTGGTGGGTCTAGGGCATTTATCGTGTCGACGGCGGCGGCCAGCATTGCGTTGGAGTCCACCACGCCTTGATAGAGTTGCCCTCTGGGCCGTACATGTGTGTCCGAAATGTGTGCTATCAGCATTCCATTACCTCAATCGTGTCCGGGTCGCGTGTTCACTTATGCAGTGAACTTGCAACGACCGGGCCAGACTGCACCTCAAGCACTGGGACTGGCCGCTGCTACCCTCACGCCTCGGGAAACACCGGCTCCCCCAGGTTGAGCATGAGCCGGTTGGCCCAGGCAAATATCGAGATGGCGTGAATCAGGTCCAGCACCTGTGTCTCGTCCAGCCCCTGTTCGTATAGCGCCTGGATATGGCCGGCGTTGAGCGAAGCCGGTTCAAGCGTCAGGTCGATGGCGAACTGCACGATCGCTTTTTCACGTGCCGTCGTGCCGGCCGTTGCGGGGTCGGCAAACACCTGGGCGATGACGTCATTGCGCTTGGCCAGTTGTTCGAAGCGTTGCGCATGCACCGACGCGCAATACACGCAGCGGTTAATGCGCGACACCACTGTGCTCGCCAGCTCTCGCTCGGCGCGCGACAGGCCGCCGGGTGCGTACATGATTGCGTTGAACGCCTGAGAGCGCTGGCGAAGAATGTCCGGATGATGGGCCAGTGTCAGGTAGTAATCCGAGGTCTTGGCTTGCGGGTGGCTTTCTTCAAGCACAGCGACCTGCTCGGCGCTCGCGCTGTCGAGGTCCACGGTGGGCAACCAGGCTTTCCAGCCCAGCACCTGATTGGTGAAACCTTCAATTTCTATGAGTTCGCTCATCAGGCTGCTCCGGCAGACTTTAAAGCACCCAGCCCTGCGGCCAGACGCACCTGGTAGGACAGAAAGGCGATCAGTTGTGCCAGCACCACAATTTCAGCGGTGCTCAGCCCCTGATGTTGTAGCGCCTGCAATGCGCTTTGATCGCCGTGTACCGGAGACTCGATCAAGGTCCTGGTAAAGCGCAGGATCGCCGCCAGGCGTTGATCCTCCAGCAGATCGATTTGGCTGGCGTCCACATCGGCTAGCACGTTAGCCTCGGCGCCTGCCGCCTGCAATTGCGACAGGTAATACCCGCTCAGGATCGGCTGCGCGCTCAGCAGCGTTGCGTAATAAGCCACCCAGAGGCGCTCGTTCAGCGACAGGTTGTGCGCCAGCGCCGGGTCGAAAAACAAGTCCTGACTGCCCTGGGTTGCCAGGGCCACCTTGTCCCGCGCATGGCGAACCGCGTGCAGCGGGCTGCCCGGTGCGATGCCCAGCAGGCTGTCGAGCACGTCCGGTATCGTTGAATATTCAGTGGTCGATGTCATGAAAGGTCCTGCGATGCTGTGGTTGCATTCGCGCAACCGCTCGCAAAAGCGGCGCGTCAATGGAAGATAATCAAGGCTGCTCGGTGACCATGGTCGCTGCAGTGCGATCGCTGACCAGTGGTTCGACCTTGAGGCCTTTGCGCGCTGCCCAGATGTTCTGGTAATGGAACAGCGGGATGATGCCGACGTCGTCGCTGACAATCTGCACCGAGTCCTGGAGAATCTTGCGCCGCTTGGCCTCGTCGAATTCGGCGGTTGAGTCAGCCAGGGCTTTGTCCACCAGCGGATTGCTGTAATGGCCCCAGTTGGAAGCGCCCTGCCCTTTGCTGTTATCGACCGTGGTCAGAATATTGGTCAGGGCATACGCCGCTTCGCCGGTGCCATTGCCCCAGGCAATCACGCTGATCGCCAGTTCATTCTTGTTGGCCTTGCCCGCGTACACCGCCCACGGCAATACCTCCAGCTGAACCTTGATGCCAATCCGTGTCCAGAACTGCGCCACCGCCTGCATGACCTCCGGTGCCTGCGGATAACGGTCGCCCGGCACATGCACAGTCAGTTGGAAGCCTTCAGGAAAGCCTGCCTGCGCCAGCAGATCCTTGGCCTGCTTGACGTCATAGGGGATATTCTTGATCTGCGGGTTGTAACCGAACGTGTTGGCCGGCATCCATTGATTGGCTTCGGTGACGGTGCCTTGCATGATGCGTTCGTTGATGGCCGGACGATTGATCGCCAGGGACAGCGCCTTGCGCACACGTACATCCAGCAGCGGGTTTTCGGCCAGCGGCTTGCCCGCATTGTCGCGAATGAACTCGTTCGGGCCAGCACGGAAACTCGGCTGAATGATCAGCGCACGCAATCCCTGATAAGCGAAGACATTGACGTTCGGCGTTTTGCGCAGGCGCGCCACATCGGTAGGCGATACCTTGTCGATCACATCGACATCGCCCGCCAGCAAAGCCGCGGTACGGTTGGCGGCGTTGGCGATAAAACGGAAATAAACCTTGTCCCAGGTCGGTCTGCCACCCCAGTAATTTTCATTGCGAGCGAATATCGTGCGATCGCCCGGCACGAACGAGACAAACCGGTAAGGCCCGGTGCCGATCATCGCCTTGCCCGAGTTGTAATCGGCGCTGCTGGCTGCCGCACCGGCGTGGCGACTGACGATATAGATCGAGTCGATGTCCGGCAGCAGATTGGCATTGGGCGAACGGGTCTTGATGATCAGCGTGTGATCGTCCTTGGCCTTGATCGATTCAACGGTACGCATGGCGCCTGCGTAAGAAGCCACGCTGCCAGGTACGCTGCGTGCACGCTCGAAGGAGAAGACCAGGTCATCAGCCGTCAGCGGCGTGCCATCCTGCCATTTGACGTCATCACGCAGGGCGAACTCCCAGGTGGTGTCGTCCACGACCTTCCAGCTCTTGGCCAGACCTGGCAAGGTCTTGTCATCACGGCGGCTGACCAGCGACTCGAAGGCATGCAAGGCTACCGAGCGGTCTCCGGCATAGTTATTGAGCTGTGGATCGAGGGACGAGACCGGGTCGGCGTAACCGATGCGCAAGTCCTGTGCAGTGACACTGCCGGCGGCCAGCAAGAGGGCCGACGCCAGCAACGAACGAACGAGTGGTTTCATGGGTAATTCCTTGTACGCAATGGCAGAGGGTGACGGGCTTGAGCTGCCCGTTCAGCGTTGGTCATTCAGGTGACAGGCGCTCTGGTGATTCGGCGAAACCTCCCGCAGCGCTGGAACTTCCTCGCGACAGCGCGCCATGGCGTGCGGGCAGCGAGGGTGGAAATGACACCCTGCAGGCGGGTTAAGCGGGCTGGGGATTTCCCCTTGGATCGCGTCATAACGGGTACTGCGAATATCGAAGCGCGGGATCTGCGCCAGCAAAGCCTGGGTGTACGGGTGATTGGCCCGCGCGAACAGGTCATCGACCGAAGCGGTCTCGACCACACGGCCCAGATACATCACGATGACCCGGTCGCAGAGGTGCTCGACGACGCCCAGGTCATGGCTGATAAACAGATAGGTCAGGCCCAGCTCGTCGCGCAGGTCCATGAACAGGTTGAGGATCTGCGCCTGAATCGACACGTCCAGCGCCGCCACCGACTCGTCGCACACCAGCAGTTCCGGTTGCACCGCCAGCGCACGGGCAATCCCGATGCGCTGGCGCTGGCCACCGCTGAACTGATGCGGATAGCGCTGGCGCAATTGCGGGCTGAGCCCGGCACGCTGCAATTGCGCACTGACGTAATCATCTGCGCCCTTGCGGTCGGTCAGGCCGTGCAACAGTGCACCTTCGCCGACGATCCGGTCGACCCGCAGGCGCGGATTCAAACTCGATGATGGGTCCTGAAAAATCATCTGCACTTTCAGGCGCAGCGCCTTGCGCTCCTGCGGGGTCAGGCTCTCCAGCGGTTTGCCGTCCACCAGTGTAGTGCCTGAAGAGACCGGCAGCAGACCGGCAACCATGCGCCCCAGGGTCGATTTGCCACAGCCTGACTCGCCCACCAGCCCGACCACTTCACCGCGCGCAATGCGCAGATCGACACGATCCACGGCATGGGTCACCGGTTTTGCACGGGTAAGGTGCAGCCGTTGCAGGAGCCCCTGAACGGAGCGCTCATCCACGGGCTTGCCGAAGGTCTTGCTGACCTGATGCAGCTCGATGAGGGGAATCTGATCACTGGGCATCGGCCGCTCCTGGATGAAAACAGCGAACCGTCTGGCCCGGTCGCGCCTCGTGGGGTTGAGGCTCCTGTGCACAAATCTGCGAGGCTCTGGGGCAGCGCGCCGCGAAAGCACAACCGACCGGCATCGACAGCAGGTCGGGTGCCATGCCCGGGATCTGCCGCAGGCGCTGGCCGCGCTGGTTGCGACTTGGCAGGCTGTCGATCAGCCCCTGTGTATAGGGATGCTGCGGACGATCCAGGACATCGGCGACCGGCCCCTGCTCGACGATGCGTCCGGCGTACATCACCGCCACATCGTCAGCCAGCCCTGCGATCACGGAAAGATCATGGGTGATCCAGATCAGTGAAGTGCCCTGCTCGCGCACCAGCTTCTGCACTTCACTGAGAATCTGCGCCTGAATGGTCACGTCCAGCGCGGTGGTCGGCTCATCAGCGATGATCAGGTCCGGTGCATGCAGCAGTGCAATGGCAATCGCCACCCGCTGGCGCATGCCGCCGGACAACTGATGCGGATAGGCGCGCAAACGTTCTTCCGGGCTGGCGATGCCCATCAGCGCCAGCGTGCGGCTGGCATGTTCGCGGGCCTCGCGCTTGCGCAGCGGGCTGTGGGCTCGTACGGCCTCGATCATTTGCGTATCGACCCGCAGCACCGGATTGAGGGTCATCATCGGGTCCTGAAAGATCATCGCTACCCGGTTGCCCTGAATGCTACGCAGTTGCGAGGCGGACAGTCTGGTCAGATCGCTGCCCTTGAACAGCACCTGGCCACCGCTGATGCGCCCAGGCTCATCGACCAGGCCGAGGATCGAAAAGCCGGTGACCGACTTGCCCGAACCGGACTCACCGACCAGGCCGAGAATGCGTCCCGGCTCCACGCGCAGCGACACATCGCGCACCGCCGGCAACACCCCGGCGCGGGTATGAAACGAAGTGCACAGGTTGCGCACATCCAGGGTCGGCTGTTGGACTGCGTGAGGCACAGACGACATTTCAGGCAGGCTCATCGCTGTAACCTCGGGTTCAGGACATCGCGCAAACGGTCACCGACCAGATTGATCGCAACGATCGTGATCAACAGCGCCAGGCCTGGGAACAGGCTGATCCAGTATTCATTGCTGAGCATGTATTGAAAGCCATTGGCAATCAGCAGCCCCAGCGACGGCTCGGTGACCGGCACGCCCAGGCCGAGAAACGACAAGGTTGCTTCCAGCGTGATAGCGCGGGCGATCTGCAAGGCGCCGATCACGATCAGCGGTGGCAGGCAGTTAGGCAGAATGTGACCCACCACAATACGCAGCGGCCCCACGCCCTGCCCGCGCGCCGCATCGACGTATTCACGGCGGCTTTCGGTCAGCGCCTGACCGCGTGCGGTGCGCGCGTAATAGGCCCATTCGAGCAAGATCAGGGTCAGCATCACGTTGCCGACACCCTTGCCCAGCCAGGCAAGAATCATCAGCGCCATGAGAATCACCGGAAACGACAGCAGCAGGTCGACCAGACGCATCAGCAAGGCATCGAGCCAGCCGCCTACATACGCAGACACCAGCCCGAGCAGCGTACCGAGTACTGCCGCAATCAACGCCGAGCCAATGCCGACCCACAGGCTGATGCGCAGGCCATAGATAATCGCCGAGACCAGATCGCGGCCCTGCCCGTCAGTGCCCAGCCAATAGGTGTAACCGCTGTCCCCATTGAGGCTGCCAGGCGGCATGCGCGCGTCCATGACGTTGAGCTGCATCAGGTCGTAGGGGTTCTGCACCACAATCCACGGCGCCAAGGCTGCAACCAGCACAATGATCAGCAGGACTACCAGGCCCGTCACCGCCGTGGGCGAGCTGAAGAACTCGGTCAGCACTCGTCGCCAGGGCGACTGGGCCTGCAGCAGCGTGCTGCCGATCGGGGCTTTTTCAATGACATTCATCGGGATGCCTCGATGCGCACGCGTGGGTCCAGCAAGTAATACAAGCCGTCGACGATCAGGTTGAGCACCACGAAAATCACTACGACCACCATCAGGTAAGCGACCACCACCGGGCGATCAAGCATGTTGATGCTGTCGAGAATCAGCTTGCCAGCACCCGGCCAGGCGAAAATGCTTTCAGTCACGACGGCATAGGCGATGGTCGAGCCCAGTTCCATGGCCAGCACCGTCACCACCGGAATCATGGTGTTGCGCATGACGTGCATGCACATCACGCGCATCGGTGACAGCCCCTTGGCCCGGGCGAATTTGACGAATTCCTGGGGCAGCACTTCTCGTACGCCTGCACGGGTCAGGCGCAGCACCAGGGAAATCTTGAACAACGCCAGGTTCAGCGCTGGTAATAACAGGTGCTGCAAACCGTCCAGCGTCAGCCATGACCATTGCACACCCAGCCACTCACGGGTTTCGCCGCGGCCGCTGGCCGGCAGCCAGCCGAGAGTGATGGAGAACAGCATGATCATCATCAAGGCCACCCAGAAGGCTGGCAGCGAGAAGCCGACAATGCTGGCGGCCATCATCAGCCGGGACAGCGGATGCTCGGGGTACATGCCGGCAAACATGCCCAGCGGCACACCGATGACCACCGCCAGAAACAGAGCACTGAACGCCAGCTCGAAGGTTGCGGGCAAGCGCTGCAGAATCAGGCGCATGGCATCCTCGTGATACACGAAGCTTTGCCCCAGATTGCCGTGAACCGCGCCCTTGAGAAAAATCAGGTACTGCTGCCACAGCGGCTGGTCCAGTCCCAAATGCGCGATGGCCTGCAGACGCTCGGCCTGATTGAGGTCTTCACCGACCAGAATGTCCATCGGGTTGCCGATGGCATTGAGGCCAACGAACACCACCAGCGTCATCAACAGAACGACCAGCAACGATTGAGTCAGCCGACGCAGCGCCCAGCCGATCATTGGCGCAGCTCTGCAGTGCTTGGCTGGCTGACCACCCACTCATCGCCCAGCAGCTCCGGCTCTGCGTAATCGAGCATGGTGTCGAAATGCAGGTCGATGTCCTCGTTGAACAACTGCCCGACCAGGGCATGCGCCAGACGTTTGGAACCCTCGCTGATGGCAGGAATGTCTCCGGACACCGCGCCATAGCTCAACGCGGCCGGATAACTGAAGCAGTGAATGTGGTTCAGCCCCGGGCAGGCGCCTGGGGTCTTTTCCTGAAATTCAAAGCAGTTGCCCAGATCCGGCAGCACAGCCAGCTCAGCATCGGTTTCGCCGCTTGGTGCTTCGAAGCGATCCTGCCAGACACGGATCTGCGCAGAGAATGGTGCAAACTCCGGGCGCTGCCGGAAGTCGGTGCGAAACCCGGTGGCAAATACCACGAAATCTGCCTCGATACGTGCCTTCGGCGTATGCAGCCAGACGCCTCCGGCAGCGCTCTCTTCGACGAAAAGCACCGGGCTGTCGAGCATGAACCGCGCCTTGCCGGAAGCGGACACTCTGAGCGTACTGCCGCGCGGTGGTGGCACTTGCTGGGTATTGAGGTAATGGCGAATGCGCCATTTCCAGATGTCCGGCAGGCGCCAGTAGCCATGCACCATGCCGGGATTACCGACGCCCTTGCCTTTGTTGATACGCGGCAGCTCGGCGCGCCGGATCAGCAGATCGACCCGCGTTGCACCAGCCTCCAGCGCCGTGGCGGCGCTATCCATCGCCGATGCGCCACCGCCAATGACCGCAACGCGTTTGCCGGCGAACCAGCTGTCCTGCAAACCCGCCGCCGAATGCGTCCACAAGTGCTCCGACAACTGCCAGGCAAAGTCCGGCACCCAAGGACCGCCCAGACCGTCACGACCCGTAGCGAGCACCACATGGCGGGCCAGCAGGAATCGCGTCTGTACCGGCGTGACGACGTCCAGTTCAATCAGACCGTCCGCTCTGGGCGCTACCCGGCTAATGCGGTGCTCATTGCGTATGTCCAGTGCCAGCACCTTGCGATACCAGCGCAGGTACTCGGCCCATTGCAAACGTGGAATCTTGTCCAGCAACGCCCAGCCATCGACACCAAATTGCGCTTCGTACCAAGCGCGAAACGTCAGCGCCGGCAAGCCCAGCGCCGGCCCGGTCAACTGCTTTGGCGAGCGCAGGGTTTGCATACGCGCCGTAGTGGCCCAAGGGCCTTCGAAACCTGCTGGGGATTGATCGAAAATGACCGCTGCTACGCCGAGATTGCGCAGCTCTGCGGACAGGGCAAGACCGGCCATGCCTCCACCGATAATCGCCACGTCGAGCACGGCCTGCCCTGCGCTGATCCTGGGCTTGACCCATGGCTTGGCGGGCAGATCCAGCCAGGCCAGATCCTGCTGCAAGCGAGCTTCCAAAGCGGCCAGGCCAGCGGGTGCGTTTACATCGGACATTGATCGGTACTCGAAAAAATGATCGGGCCACGAGCCCGAGCCTTGATTCAAAGCACTTCAAGAATCATTCCAATAGTGTGATAAATGAATTCTTAAAGCCCTTGAATGCTTAATTCGAATAGTAAAAGCCGTTTTTTATTCTAGCAACGCGCAAAAAAGCATATTTATATTCCCAAATGGAATGTAAGAGCGCTTTGCGTACCATGAAACGAAGCGTTACGAAGAATGTTGACGGACGCGCTGCGCCGATTTTCAGTCTTGCGCGTTTAATGACAGGCGTTCCCGCAGCAAGGGCCTGAATGCAACCCGTATTTTCCTCTCACTCGGCATATATGCTCTGTAACAGGGCATCATGCGCGCTGGCTTCGTGCATGATCATTTCCGGTAAGAGGATTTTTGCGCTGTCGGCAATTTCATCGATCATCGCGCTCGCCACATCCGACAACGGGCTGGCGAAGGCTGAAATCAGCCCGAAGAAAAACGGAATGTTGCAGGCGATCGGTCTGACGACCACGCCTTGCACCGGCACGCCCATCGCTGTGAACGGATCGACCAGCGCAATGCCCAGCCCGACCCTGGCCATCTGCATGGCAATCAACGACGTATTGGTGTCCAGCATGCGCGGCGGCTGACCACCCGCCTCCTGAAACGCCTTGTCGATGCGTCGACGAAAGCGATACGGGTTGGCCATGGTGATCAACGTTTGCTGACGCAGCAGCTCCATCGACAGCACCTCATGAGCGGCCAGCGCCGAATCGGCGGGCAATACCGCCACACAAGGCGCCTCGCCGATCCAGTGGATTTCCAGACCGCGATGCTCCAGGGGCAGGCTGACCGCTCCCAGGTCCATGGTTTTCGACAGGACAGCCTGAACCACGTTCTCCGGAGACATGCTCTGCAGCTGAATCTGTTGCGGACGCAGATGCTCGGGCAGGCGCGACAAGGCCGCAGGCAGCAGACCGGCTGCCAGGGCCGAGATCGCCACCAGCTTGATCTGGTGGTTCTCCTCCTGGGCAATGTGCTGCGCACGCTGGCGGATGTTGCGCACCCCCAGCAGCGCGCTTTCCACTTCGCCATACATCATGAACGCCTTGTGGGTAGGCGTGACCTTCGGCCCGCTGCGTTCGAACAACGCAAAGCCCAGTTCCTGCTCGAGTTCCTGGATGGCCCGGGTGACCGAGGGCTGAGACCGGCCGAGCATTTTCCCTGCCGCCGTGACACTGCCTGCCGACATGACCGCCGCGAAGGCTTCGAGCTGACGCAAATCCATAAGCATGCCTTGATCGATACATCGCCGATGAGGAAGCACGACACAGTGCTCCCCGGTTCAAAGCGCGAAAGTCTACACGCTGGTAGCGCCTGGCGTGAGCAAGCACCTCAACCAGCGATCATTACCCGATTCCGGCCCTGCTGTTTGCCCATGTACAGCGACGTGTCGGCGCGATTGAGGGCCAGCTGGAACGCCTCGCCTGTGCCGATGGTCGCCACAGCAACCGTGGCGCTGACGGCAATGATGCGCTCATTGATCCGCCCGGCCTCTTCGGCGATACGCCGCCAGATACGTTCGGCCGCGCGCAGCGCATCTTCGGGCGTGGTGTCCGGCATGAGCACCAGAAACTCCTCGCCGCCCCAGCGCGCCGCCATATCGCTGCTGCGCACGCTTGAACCGATGATCTCGGCGACCCGTTGCAGAACCAAATCACCGGTTTCATGCCCGTGGATATCATTGATCTGTTTGAAATGATCGATGTCCAGCAGGATCAACGAAGCCGACAGCCCCTGCCGCCTGGCTTCCAGTTCGCGTATCCGATGCAGTACTCGTCTGCGCGTGTAGAGATTGGTCAGGCTGTCGCGGTTGGCGATATGAAACAGGCTCAGTTGCATCGACGAGGTGAAACGCACCGACAATGCAGTGGCGTAAATCGACAGAGTGGTCGCTGTGAGTACGTTGACGATACCGAACGCATCGAGCACGTTCTGGCTTAGACCGGATCCCTGCCCCGTATATCGACGAAAGGCGAAGCAGCCCACTAGCGACATCAAGATCGCAACGCTGTAGACAATTCGTCTGACGACGTTCAGTTGGAAGGTGAAGGCAATGACGGGAATCACGCAGAATATGTAAAAGCTGAAGTTGCTTTCCCAGCCCAGTTGCCACGTCGCGAGCACGGCATGGCCAATGATCTCCAGGGACATCAGTTGTCCGGCTTGGCGATGCCGCCCCCTGCGGATCAGGTAGATGCAGCTGACGTAAACCAGCGTGCTGACGATGTTCGCGATCCACATGATCTTCATGCCCAGCCCCAGGAACACCGTCAGCAACACACAGTGAATGCCCAGAGCGACATAAACGATCGGGGTGATGTGTTTCCAGAACTGGGTAGCCGTGTCCTTGAACAGCTGGGTGCGGTCTTCCGCCGGAAGGCTCATCATCACGTCATCTCGAAATGCAGGTGGAATATGACCATCAGCGTAGGTGAGATCATGATGTATTGTGGGGCTGAACCGACGCCGCGTTATACAGCGACTGGATAATATGTTGGTCTGCAGCGCCCGAACCCCGTGACATGCTGCAGGAGTGAGCATGGACCTCATCGAGCACCGGTAGTGCAATCCGAAGCCTGACTTTTTCGCATGCCGCTGACCGTAGGCAGCGACCGACAACCTGTTGTGCGTTTGCAGCCACTGGCAACGGATGGCGGTTTTTCGTCGTTTTACAGTAGCGATCCTGATTCACCGGAAATACTATCGGGAGCGGATATTGTATTGATCATGTATTGCTCGTCAGCCCGCCAAGATGCAGGCCGCCCTGAATGATTCGGAAGGAAGCATACCGATGGAACGTCTTACTGCAAAAGACTTTGCGCCTGAACTGCTTGAGCTTTATGACTACTACGCACACGGCAGGATCAACCGGCGCGAGTTTCTCGATCGTGCAGCGCTGTTCACCTTTGGCGGCCTCACCGCCAGCGCGCTGCTTGCCTCGTTGAGCCCCAACTACGCGCTGGCCGAACAGGTGGAATTTACCGACCCGGACATTATTGCCGAGTATGTTTCCTACCCTTCGCCCAAGGGGCATGGTCAGGTTCGCGGCTATCTGGTACGTCCGGCCAAAGCGGCCGAAAAAGTACCGGCAGTGGTTGTCGCACATGAGAATCGCGGCTTGAACCCGTACATCGAAGACGTGGCGCGCCGCGTTGCCAAAGCCGGTTTCATTGCGCTGGCGCCTGACGGGCTGTCCTCGGTCGGCGGCTATCCGGGCAACGATGACAAGGGTCGTGAACTGCAGCAGACGGTCAATCCGGAAAAGCTCATGAACGACTTCTTTGCCGCCATCGAGTGGCTGATGAAGCATGACGCGACCACCGGCAAGGTCGGCATCACCGGTTTCTGCTACGGGGGCGGTGTGGCCAATGCCGCGGCGGTCGCGTATCCGGAGCTGGGCGCTGCGGTGTCGTTCTACGGGCGTCAACCCAATGCCGAAGACGTGGTGAAGATCAAGGCGCCGGTGATGATTCACTACGGCGAACTGGATACTCGTATCAACGAAGGCTGGCCAGCCTATGAAAAAGCCTTGAAAGCGGCGGGCAAGACGTACGAAACGTACATTTATCCGGGCGCCAATCACGGTTTCCACAACGACTCCACGCCACGTTACGACGAAGCAGCGGCCAAACTGGCCTGGGACCGTACATTGGGGTGGTTCAACAAGTACCTGGTTTAAGTTCTGATTGAGCGGCGCGGCACAGATCTGTGACGCGCAGCGTCACGCAAGGCATTCCCACGCTGGAAAAAACCACTATCGTGCGACGCTCCGCGTCGTCATGCCGTTCTAGACGCTCCGCGTCCTCTCTATAGCGCCCTCACCCGCTCCAGCAGTACTTGCAAGGGATGCTTCACCACTTTGCCATCCTGGCGTTTGACCTGGCTGCGGCATGAGTAGCCATCGGCGACCAGTCGATCTTCAGCACCATGCCTGGCCACCAGCGGCTGCCAGGACTGACGGTAAATGGTGTCGCTGGTTTTCGCGTTTCGGGTTTCATGCCCATAGGTGCCGGACATGCCGCAGCAACCGCTGGCCAGTACCTCCAGTTTGAGCCCGGCGCGGGCGAAGGCTTTCTGCCAGAGGCCGACACTGGCGGGCTCGTTGGTCTTTTCAGTGCAATGCGGCAGGAAGTAGTACGTTTCTGCCGACGCACCATCACGACCTTCCTCGACCGTGGACGCCAGCCACTCCTGCGGCAGCATGACCTCGGGTACATTCTCGCTGCCCAGCGTCTTGCTGTACTCCTGGCGATAAACCAGGGTCATGGCCGGGTCCAGACCGATCAGCGGGATGCCGTACCCGGCCAGCTTGCCCAGCGACTGACTGTTGAAAGCGGCAGCCTTCTCGAACGCCTGCAGAAAACCCTGCACCTGCAGCGGCTTGCCATTGGGCGCAAAGGGTGCGAGGTAGACCTGATAACCGAGGCGCGAAATCAGCTCCAGCCAGTCTGCCGCCAGCGGGGTCTCGAAATATCGGGTGAATGCATCCTGAACCAGCACCACCGTGCGCTTGCGCTCCTGCTCGCTCAACGCGGCCAGACGCTGCGGCGTGGCGATGCCCACATTCCAGCGAGCGCACGCCGCGCGGAAGTCGGTCAGGCTCAATAACGGGCTATCGACCATGCCGGCTGCATGCTCAAGCAGGTAACGCACCGGCCTTGCGCCCATGATCGCGTTGTACAGCTTCGGAAAGCGCGCCAGGTGCGGGATGCTGAACTCCAGCGAGCCAATCAGGTAATCCTTGATCGGGCGCAGGTAACGGCTGTGGTACAGCTCGAGAAAACGCGAACGGAATTCGGGCACGTTGACCTTCACCGGGCACTGCCCCGCGCAGGACTTGCAGGCCAGGCAACCGGCCATGGCGTCGTAGACTTCGTGGGAGAAATCCTTCTGCCCCGCCACCCTGGCGACGCTGTTGACGGTTCGCTCGGCAAGGCTTTTCAGCACATTGGCACTGCGCGCCCTGGCGCTGGCGGTGAGGACATTGACGTCCTGCTCGCCTTGCAGGCGCAGCCATTCCCTGACCAGCGAAGCGCGGCCCTTGGGTGAGTGAATGCGGTCACGGGTGGCTTTCCACGACGGGCACATGGCGTCGTCGGTGTCATAGTTGTAACAGGCGCCATTGCCATTGCAGTGCAATGCGCTGTCGTAGCTTTGCCAGACCCGTTCATCGATCGTGCGATCCAGATCACCGCGCAACATCACTTCATCCACTAGCGTCAGGCGCGATTCCGGCACTGTGGCAGGCGTGGCGATTTTGCCGGGGTTGAGCTGGTTGAACGGGTCGCAGGCGGCCTTGAGAGCCTGCAATGCGGGATACAACTCGCCGAAATATTCAGGCACGTATTGCGAACGCAAGCCCTTGCCATGCTCGCCCCAGAGCAGCCCGCCGTAGCGCTTTGTCAGCGCGGCGACGGCGTCGGAGATTGGCCGAATCAGCGCCGCCTGCGCGGGGTCCTTCATGTCCAGAATCGGTCGCACGTGCAGCACACCGGCATCCACGTGGCCAAACATGCCGTATTGCAGCCCGTAGCTGTCCAGCAGCGCACGGAACTCCTGAATGTAGTCGGCGAGATTTTCCGGCGGCACGGCAGTGTCTTCGACAAACGGCTGCGGCCTGGCTTCACCCTTGACGTTGCCAAGCAGCCCCACCGAGCGCTTGCGCATGGTGTAGACGCGGTTCACCGCTGCGCTGCCAGCCGCCAGCGTATGGCCCAGGCGCAGCACCGACGTGTCAGTCTGCAAATGCGCAACGAACGCATGAACGCGCTGTTCCACCTCACTCAATTCATCGCCGCTGAATTCGATCAGGTTGATGCCCAGCGTCGGCGTCGCAGGGTCCTGGGGGAAATACTCGGCGACGCCATGCCAGACGATATCCTGCATGGCCAGCATCAGCACCTTGGAGTCCACCGTCTCGATGGACAGCGGCTTGTGCGCCATCAAGGCCTTGGCGTCCCGCAGAGCGTCCATGAAACCGGCATAGCGAACGTTGACCAGAATCGAATGTTTGGGGATCGGCAGGACGTTGAGTCGAGCCTCGACGATAAAACCCAGCGAGCCTTCAGAACCGCAGAGTACGCTGTTGAGGTTGAAACGCCCGTCTTCCTCGCGCAGGTGCGCCAGATCGTAGCCAGTCAGGCAGCGGTTAAGCGGTGGAAAGACATCCTTGATCAATTGGGCCTGCGTATCGGCAATCTGCTGCGCGCAGCGATAAACGTCACCTGCGCGGTCGATACGTGCCTGTTCGCTGGCCAGTTGCTCGGCAGCCAATGCATGGCTGCTGACGTACGAACCGCCCAGCAACACCGTGGACAGTTCAAGAACGTGGTCACGGGTCTTGCCGTAGGTGCAACTGCCCTGCCCGCTGGCATCGGTGTTGATCATGCCGCCAATCGTGGCACGGTTGGATGTCGACAGTTCCGGTGCGAAAAACAGCCCGTGCGGCTTGAGCGCGGCATTGAGCTGGTCCTTGACCACACCGGTCTGCACGCGCACCCAGCGTTCTTCGACGTTGATCTCGAGAATAGCGTTCATGTGCCGCGACAGGTCGACCACCACACCGTCGGTCAGCGATTGTCCGTTGGTCCCGGTGCCGCCGCCGCGCGGGGTCAACACCACCTGTTGGTGCTCGGGCCGCGCCGCCAGACGGGCGACGATTGCGACGTCATGGCTGTCCATAGGGAACACGGCAGCCTGTGGCAGGCGCTGGTAGATGGAGTTGTCAGTGGCCAGCACTGTGCGCGAACCGTGGTCACGGGCTATTTCGCCACGAAAGCTGGCCTCCGCCAGGGCATTGAGGAAACGGTCATAGTGACCGATCTGCTCAGAGGTCGGTTTCAACAGCGCAATCATGGTGGTCTTCCTCGCTAGGCGTTTTATATGCAAAGCACGTATGCTTCGAAACGCTCGAATGCATGGCGTTATCAACGGTTAGCGTGATTCTCCGGTGTGTCATGCCTCAGTGCAAACGTAAAACCTGCCGTTTTTCCATGAGCTTTATGAATGAACACCCGAAGACTGACGCCCTCCATGTCGCTGCTGCTCGCCTTCGAGGCCGCCGCGCGGCATGGCAGCTTCACCAAGGCCGCAGACGAACTGGCCCTGACCCAGAGCGCCGTCAGCCGGCAGGTGCAGGCGCTGGAGGCACAACTGGAAGTCGAACTGTTCAAGCGTGATGGCAGACGCATCGAGCTGACCACCGCAGGCGCGCTGTATCAGCATGAGCTGGCTGCCGCGCTGGGCCGCATCCGCAGTGCGACCCTGCAAACCATCGCGCACAAGGCCGAAGGCGGCACACTGCATCTGGCCGTGCTGCCGACCTTCGGCTCGAAGTGGCTGCTGCCACGCATGAATGACTTTTACACCCGCCATCCGGGCTATGTGGTGCATATCCATTCACGCATCGTGCATGCCGACCTGACGCCCGCCGCCAGCGAAATGAACGCGATCATCTGTGCCGGCAACGGCAACTGGCCCGGTTATATCGCCCATCCGCTGGTCAGTGAAAAACTGGTGGTCATTGCCAGCCCGGCTGCCCTTGCCGGCTACCAGTCGATGACCCCGACGCAGGTGGCCCAGCATGCGTTGCTGAGCGTGGTGTCGCGGCCCAATGCCTGGTCGGACTGGTTCGACAGTAATCGGCTGGACCACCACATCATGCGCCCCGGTCCGAGCTTCGAACTGACTTCGCACCTGATCCAGGCCGTCGCGGCCGGCATTGGTATCGCACTGGTCCCGCGCATTCTGGTGCAGGACGAAATCCACAGCGGCGAACTGGTCACCCTGTTCGAGCCTCTGGACAGCGGACGAAATTATTACCTGGCTTACGCCACGCGTTTTCAGAACCTGCCATCGCTGTGTGTGTTCAGGGAATGGCTGCTGTCGACGCCGTTTCCCGACCCTTTGTAAAACCTGCCCGCAACAGGAGCCACTGTGCGTATCGAGCCCCTTCCGCCGCTGCCGAACCTGATCGCTTTCGAAGCTGCCGTCCGGCATGGCAGCTTCACGCGTGCAGCCACCGAACTGAACCTGACCCAAAGCGCGATCAGCCGTCAGGTCGCGCAACTGGAGGAATTTCTCGGTCGCGCGCTGTTTCGTCGCGAACACAAGCGCATTCATTTGACGGTCGCCGGGCAGATTTATGCCGAGCAGATCCAGCGCGTACTGACCCTGTGCGCCGAGGCTACCGCTCAGGTGATCACTCACAGCGGCGATCAGCAACTGACTCTGGCATGCTCCAGCGGCGTGGCAGCCTTGTGGCTGGGGCCTTTGCTGGGACGTTATCGCGACGCCTTCCCGGCCGTGGATATCCGCCTGCGCGTGGTCGATGGGCTGGATTCGCTGATTCGCGCCGAATTCGATCTGGCGCTGTATTTTCTGCGCGAAGTCTCACCGGCGGGTCTCGACGGCCGTCTGCTGTTCGCCGAATCGGTCAACGCCTACTGCTCGCCCGATTATCTGGGCAGGCGCCTGCTGGAGCCCGCGCAACTGCTGGATCATTGCCTGCTGATGCTCGAAGACGGCCAGCGTCAATGGTTGTCATGGGGTGACTGGTTCGGCCGCCAGGGTGTCGATGCCTCGCTGATCCGTAAGCGCATGACTGTCAATCTGTATCCTGTGCTGGTCGATCTGGCGGTCGCCGGGCACGGCATCGTGCTCGGCTGGCAGCCGATGATCGACCGCCATGTGCAGTCCGGCGCGCTGGTGCCCGCCTGCCGCAAGAGCGTCGGCGCGGTAGGTGGCTATTACCTGCTGACACCCAGCGGCAAGACGCCTCGACGTGCGGCACGCGCCTTCGAAAAATGGCTGGCAGACGAAATAACCACCCTGGCACCATCGCCCTGAAACCTGCATGCGTCTAGCGCATGCAAATCTGCGTAATAAGCGTTTTCTTAAAATCGGCCCAGCGCCTACTCTCGACTGAAACGGGCAAAAAGACCTGACTCAGCCGCACTCGTACCTACCCTGCCCCTCAACCAATGCAGCCTATGCAGGGGGCTTCCCTGCGTGTATCGCATGCAGGAGCCTATCCAGTGAGCACACCACAATCCCCTGCTTCACGCACTCACGAACAAAAGGCACGCCGCGCGGTGGTCGCCACGGTGATCGGCAATGGCCTTGAATGGTTTGACTTCACGGTCTACAGCTTCTTCTCGGTGATCATCGCCAAGGTGTTCTTCCCCACTGGCAGCGAACTGACGTCTTACCTGCTGGCGCTGGCGACCTTCGGGGTGGGCTTTTTCATGCGTCCGGTGGGCGGCATTGTGCTGGGCATCTACAGCGACAAGCGCGGGCGCAAGGCGGCATTGTCGCTGACCATCCTGCTGATGGCGCTGGGTACGCTGATCATCGGGCTGACCCCCGGCTTCGCGCAGATCGGCTATCTGGCACCGCTGCTGATTGTCCTGGCGCGCCTGCTGCAAGGGTTCTCTGCCGGTGGCGAGATGGGCAGCGCCACGGCGTTTCTGACCGAGCATGCGCCTGAGGGCAAAAAAGCCTTCTATTCCAGCTGGATTCAGGCCAGCATCGGCGTCGCGGTGCTACTGGGTTCCGCGCTGGGCGCGGCGCTGTCCAGTTACCTGACCCAGGCACAGCTCGAAAGCTGGGGCTGGAGGGTGCCGTTTCTGATCGGCACGCTGATCGGACCGGTCGGTTTCTATATTCGCAGCCGGGTTGACGAGACACCTGCCTACAAGGCTGCAAAACCGGTCGAATCGCCGCTGCGCGAAGTGATCAAGACCTACCCGCGACAAACCCTGATCAGCTTTTCGCTGGTCGTGCTGTGGACCGTCTGCACCTATGCCATCCTGTTTTATATCCCCTCCTATGCCCAGCGCGTGCTCGGCCTGCCGTCATGGATGGGCTTCAGCGCTGGCATGATGGGCGGCGCGGTACTGATCGTCGCCACACCGATTGTCGGCGCTATGGCCGACCGCAGCGGGCATCGCCCCTGGCTGCTGGGCTCGGCCATTGCCATCTTCCTCAGCGCCTACCCGATGTTTCTGTTCATCAACCAGATGCCGGGGCTGTTTTCACTGTTGATCTTCGAACTGGTGCTCGGTCTGCTGATTTCCGGTTACATCGGCTCGATCCTCGCAGCCTTCGGTGAATTGCTGCCAACCCACGTGCTGTCCACCGGGCTTTCGGTGGCCTACAACTTCGCCGTCACGATCTTCGGCGGTTTTGCCACCTTCACTATCACCTGGCTGATTGCCTCGACCGGCAGCAACCTGGCGCCGGCCTTCTACATCATGTTCGCCGCCATCGTCAGCGGTATTGGCGCACTGCTTTATCACGACCGTGCGCCCGCGGCACACCAACCCTTGTCTGGAGCTTACCAATGAGTACCACTGAAGCCACACACCTGATCCTGCGCAACGGCCGCCTGCTGGACGTGCAACAAGGACAATTGATTTCAGGCCAGGAGGTTGTGATTGAGGGTGAGCGCATTGTCGCGGTGCGCGCCGAGGGTGAACCGGCCCCGTCCGGCGCTCAGGTCATCGATCTGGGTGGCAGAACACTGATGCCCGGCCTGATCGACTGCCATGTGCACGTGCTGGCTTCTAACGCCAACCTGGGCATGAACGCCCTGCAACCCAACGCAATCATCATGTACCGCGCCTTGCCGATTCTGGCGGCGATGCTCGACCGTGGTTTTACCACCGTGCGCGATGCCGGGGGTGCTGACTGGGCGTTGGCCCGTTCGATTCAGATGGGGCTGATTCCCGGCCCGCGCATCTTCGCATCGGGCAAGGCACTGTCGCAGACCGGTGGCCATGGCGACATGCGCGCACGTGGCGAACTGCTGCTCAACGAGCCCTGCTCCTGCTGCTTCCGCGCCGGGGCCATCGCCCGCGTGGTGGATGGCGTCGACAACGTGCGTCTGGCAGTACGCGAAGAGCTGCAGCAAGGCGCCAACCAGATCAAGATCATGGCCTCGGGCGGTGTGTCCTCGCCAACCGACCCGATTGCCAACACCCAATACAGCGAAGCTGAAATTCGCGCCATCGTCGATGAGGCTGCCGCGGCGAACACCTACGTCATGGCCCACGCCTACACCGCTCGGGCGATTCGCCGTGCCATCGAATGCGGCGTCAGGACCATCGAACATGGCAATCTGGTCGATGCCGACACCGCGCGGCTGATGGCTGAGAAAGGCGCATTTGCGGTACCTACCCAAGTCACTTACGAAATGCTCGCCGAATATGGCGAACGCTTTGGGCTGCCGGCTGACTCGGTCGCGAAGATCGAGGATGTACGCCAGGCCGGGCGCAATGCCCTGTTACTGTTCGCCGAAGCGGGCGTTCCGATGGGCTATGGCTCGGATTTGCTGGGTGAAATGCATGAGTACCAGACTCATGAATTGAAGATTCGCGCAGAACTGCTGGGTAATCTGGCAGCGCTGCGCAGTGCGACAAGTGTGGCGGCGCAGATCCTTCAGCGTGAAGGCGAACTGGGCTGCATCGCCGCCGGTGCGATAGCCGATCTGCTGGTGGTGGATGGCGACCCGCTGAGCGATATCAGTTGCCTGGTCGGTCAGGGCGAGCACCTGGCGATGATTGTTCAGGGCGGTCATGTGCGCAAGAACACCCTGGTCTGACGCCTGGTCAGTGCGTGTCGTCAGTGCGCGTTGTGGTCCCAGATCCAGCTCCACGCACCGGGCAAGCTGACAGGCTCGCCCGCCGCCTTGACCGTGCGGGCCAGTGCCGCGCGCTGCAACTGCGCGCTGTCGTCATAGAACGGCTTGTCGGCGAGCCGCACGCCGGTCTGCCCGGCACTGTCGACCAGAATCTGCAGGTACTCCCGCGCATGCCGCGCGGTGTAGCGGTTCAGGTCATGGAAGGTCACCACCACCGGAATCACGCCATCCACCGCAGGCAGCTCGCCGGCGGCAATGCGCTCGCGCACCTGCGAGAGCTGGCTGACCATGTTGGAACGGCGGCGCAGGCTGAAGTTATAGCCCCAGATCTTGCCGTCATTGGCACTCAGGTCAGTGAGCAGTACCTGAAGATGGTGGCGCTGATAGGCGCTGAACGTGCGTTTGTCGTAGTTCCAGAACGGCGGACGCAGCAAGGTGGTCGGCACTCCGGTGATCGAGGCAATGATCGCGCAGCCCTGGGTCAGGGATTGCTCCAGTTCCTCATCGCTCAGCGAACGGTGGTTGGTGTGGTGCGGCGTTGCGGTGTGAAAGCCCAGCAGGTGCCCTTCTTCATGCTGACGACGCATGATCGCCCGGCCCTGATCACTGTTACCCGCACCGGTTGCGCCGGTCTGCACGAAGAACACCGCCTTGATGCCTGGCTGCAGCGGATTGTCGGCCAGGCTGTCGAGCACGGTGATGCTGGGGTTGTAGAACGTCGAAGCACTCGGACCATCGTCAAAGGTCAGCAGAAATCGAACCGGTGGCTGTTGCTGCAGCTGCGCGGCGGTTTTCGCGGTCAGCGGGATCGGCGCGCTGATGCAGGCCGACAGGCTCGCAGCGATGGTCAGTACGCAAAACGCCTTGAGCACGAACTTAATCACGGTAGGGAATCCTGTGGCCGGTCTGCTGAAGCGCACGCATGATCATCCACAGGCGCGGCAAACACAATCACTGCCGCCCGAAGTTTATCGGCACCGAAACAACTCATGCGATTGAAGTCGGCATGGCTTACCGGCAAATGCTGGCAGTCGATGGCCTGCCGATGCAGGCTGTGATCAATATCGGGATCGTGCAGGTAGACAAAATCGCTGTCGCAATCGGTGACCATCACCCAGTGCGGTGCCTTGGAACGGGTCAGGCGGTAACTGCTGATCAGCACCAGCGGCTTGCCGCCGTCGGCCAGCAGGCCTGGCAGATTCAACGAGCGATTGGGCAGTGTCTGCACTCCTGCGGTTTGCAGCGCATCACAGAATTGCTCGTGAACCAGGCGAATCACCTGTTTCTTGTTGTCACTGCGCACACCGCCCAGAAACAACGGGCCCGAAACCGATACCAGCAGCTTCACCGCGAAGCCCCGTTGAAGAGCCGCCAGCGCAAGCCCCTGAGGGCTGCAACCGCCGTGGCCGGAGGTCATGAACACCGTGGTCGCCTCGCGCCAGATCTGCAATTCTTCGCCACGGCCCATCGAGCGCGCAGGTTGCAGGGCTTTCATGGCCATCAACAGACAGGCCGGGCCACAGGTGAACTCCAGGGTCTGCTGGTAGTAAGGCACTGAGCGACTGTACAGCCGGGCGTGTTCAACGATGCGTTTTTCGTAGCGCAAGGCCGGGGCATGGTCTTGATAATAGTCGTCGACCTGGGCGAAACGCCGATAACCGCTGCGCTCGTAAAGCGCGATGGCAGCGCCGTTATCGGGGCGCACCTCAAGGCGCAGGTAAGCGCAGTCGCGGCCCACGGCCTGCTGCTCGGCACGTTGCAACAACTGTCTGCCCAGCCCCTTGCCTCGCGCTGCATCGGCAATCGCCAGCGAATACAAGCGCCCCAACGAGGTGCCGCGATGAAACAGCACCAGTGCATAGCCGGTGAGCTGTCCGGCCTGCTCGGCGACGATCAGGCTGGCATTGGCGCGGCGGATCATCCAGTGGAAGCTGCGCGCGGTCAGACGGTCGCCGTCAAAACACTGGTTCTCCAGAAGCAGCAAGTCGTCGACATCGGTTTCAACTGCATCTCGAAATATAAAGTCCATCTGCACCGCCGTAAAAGTTGTGTAACGAAACGGGACATTTCAAAAAGCACATGCTTAATAGAAAGGACTTGTTTCCCATCGGATCGATTACACATGTCAGCGGCACAGGTGAAGATGAACGAAGTATCTGCGCAACTTGCGCTTTCAGCAACAACCCGACGTGCAGACCCCACAACACTCTTTGCAGCGCAGAGGCAACTGGTGATTATTGTCGAACGCCTCGAAGACTGGGCATCGTACTTTCCCAGCGAAGACTTGATCAGCGCCCAGGACTACCTGGAAAAACCGCTGAAAGCCACGGCAGGCAGGCGTGTGCAAGTCATCAACCTGTGCCGCAGCTACAAATACCTGGGCCACGGTTATTACTGTTCCCTGCTGGCCGAAGCGCGCCAGCACAATGTCATTCCCTCGGTAAAGACCATCAGCGAGTTGACCCGCAAGTCACTCTACGGCCTGGCCCTCGATGACCTGGACAAGTTGCTGGAGACCGCACTTGAGGATCACCCTTATGACGACACCGAAGGGTTTACCCTGACACTGTACTTTGGCCAGACCACACTTGAGCCGTTGAAGGATCTTGCCCGTCAGTTGTTTGAAGTCTTCCCCTGCCCGATCCTGATGGTGGAGTTTCGCAAGCGCGACAATTGGCATATTGCGGGTATCAAGGCCGGCGCTCTGCCGCGTTTGCGCGAAGATCAGCAGGATGAGTTCGCCACGGCGCTGGAAGGCTTCAGCCGCAACGTCTGGCGCCAGCCCAGTTCCCGGCGCATGGCCCGCTACGACCTGGCGATTCTGCATGACCCGCAGGAACAGCTGCCGCCGTCCAACCCTGAGGCGCTGGCCAATTTCATCCGCGTCGGTCAGCGCCTGGGCATCGATGTCGAGCTGATCGAAAAGAAAGACTACGCCCGGCTGGCCGAGTACGACGCGCTGCTGATTCGCGAAACCACCAGCGTCGACAACCACACCTATCGCTTTGCCAAGAAGGCCGAAAGCGAGGGGCTGGTGGTCATGGACGACTCTACCTCGATCCTGCGCTGCACCAACAAGGTGTACCTGACCGACCTGCTCAAAAGCCATGATCTGGGCATGCCGCGAACGGAAATCCTTTACAAGGACCGCCCGGAAGAACTGCAGCACGTGGCCACACGCCTGGGCTTCCCGCTGGTATTGAAGATTCCCGATGGCTGCTTTTCCAGAGGTGTTATCAAGGTCAGCACGCCCGAGGAAATGCACACAGCGACGACCCAGTTGTTCGAGCACTCGGTATTGCTGCTGGCTCAGGAGTTTTTCTACACCGAGTACGACTGGCGCATTGGCATTCTCAATCGCAAACCGATATTCGCCTGCCAATACTTCATGTCCAAGGGGCATTGGCAGATCTACAACCACAAGGCGATCGGTGCCGAGGTGATTGGCGAATGCCGCACGCTGGCGGTGCACGAAGCGCCGCGCGCCGTGGTCGAACTGGCGCTCAAGACCGCCAACCTGATTGGTGACGGCTTGTATGGCGTGGACTTGAAACAGTCAGGCGATCAAGTGGTGGTGATCGAGGTCAACGACAACCCGAACCTGGATGCCGGCATCGAAGACGCTTATCTGCAGGATGATCTGTACAGCCTGGTGCTGGAAGAGTTCGTCCGCCGTCTGGAGCTCAAGCGCCTCGGTCAGGCATGGTAAAACGATGATTCAGGGCCTGAAACTCGACAACAACCAGTTGCTGGCATGTGATCCGCAAAAGGCCCAGGTGCTGTGGTTCAGCAAACCTGATGCCGGGGAACGCAGATTATTGCTGGAGCGATTCCACCTTGATGAGCACGCCGTTGCCTCGGCACTCGACCCGGACGAAATTTCGCGCATCGAGTTTCACCCTGATGCGTTGTTCGTCATCTGGAAACGTCCCGAGAACTATTCGGGCAAGGACAGCTTCTCGTTCGACGTTTCGTCCTTTGGCGTGCTGCTGAGCCGGGACCAACTGGTGCTGATCTGTGATGACGAGCAACCCTTGAGCGCGCTGGGGGCTCACCGCCCGTTGAACCAGCCGCTGGATATCCTTCTGGAACTGCTGTTCAACAACATTCATCACTATCTGGGTCACTTGAAAGTCATCAAGATGGTCGCCCGGGAATTGCAGCAGAAATTCAACTCTTCCCTGGAAAACCGCCATCTGCTGCAGATGTTCAACCTCAGCGAAAGTCTGGTGTATTACATCAACGCCATCCACAGCAACGGTGCGGTCCTGACGCGTCTGCGCAATCATGCGCAAGGTAGGCAATACGCCGCCGACAGCCTGGCGCTGATCGACGACATGATCATCGAGAACGACCAGTGCTACAAACAGGCGGAGATCTATTCCACGGTGTTCGCCGGTCTGATGGATGCGCGCGGCAATCTGGTCAATAACAGCACCAACACCCTGCTGCGCAAACTGACCTTGATCAATGTGGTGTTTCTGCCGTTGAACCTGATTGCCGGGATCGGCGGCATGTCGGAATTCAGCATGATGACCGCCCCGCTGCACTGGTGGGTGTCTTACCCGGCACTGCTACTGGCCATGCTCGGAATGGGGGCGGTGATGGTCTGGGGGCTGCGCAGAATGGCGCGCGCGGCCTGAGCCGTTATCGCTCCCAATCGGCCTTGGCGATCTGCAGACCATGCAGGCCGTTGTAAGCCGCGCGCTCGGGAGACTGCCAGCCGTCCAGCAGCGACGCGTCGAGGTCATAGATCTCGACGCCCAGCGGTCGGCAGACGCTCAGCGGGTCCTGCGCATCAGGCCCCCACATCGGCAGTGACAGGTCGCCACCCGGACAGGTCGACAAAGCACACAGCAGGTCGATTTCCGCGAAGAACTCCAGATAGTCGCCCTTCTGCGCCGGGCAGGCTTTCATGAAATACAGGTCGTCATGGTTCAGGCCGGTGCACTGGAAGATGTTCAGCACATCGTGCACATCGAACTCGGTCAGCCCGTGCGGCAGCACTGCGCGGGTCAGGTTGGAATGGCAGTGATGGTGAAAATCTTCGCCGGTCAGCATCTTGTTGACGTAGGGATCGCAACGCGTGCCGAGCAGGTCATGCAGGCGGCCGCCGTGCTCGTCGGTTCCGTAACTGGCCAGACTGTCATCGGTGATGGTTACCATTGGCCGCAAAAACGGCAGGTTCGACCACAACCGGTCATGGGTGCTGACATGCGCACCCTGCAACTGCCGCGTGCGCGCAGCCCACAGTCGCTCGCGGGGGTCGTTGGCGTTCCAGACATTGAAATCGCCGACTTGCGGGCCCACCGGTGTGGTGACCCGAAACACCTGACCGGCCTTGACCTTCCAGGCCCGCCCGGTACGAATCGGTACTTCAAACTGTTCGACGAGGGTGCGTTGCTGCGCATTCGTGCGGATGCGCTCATAAAAGGCAGTGTCCACTTGCAGTGCCGCGCCTTTGCTGACCTGGTAAGCGGCTGGATAGTCTTTGTACATACTGGGCTTCTCGGTGGCAGGATGTGCCGATTGATACTGCAAATTACAGGCCCGATTACTGGAAATCCCGGCTGCGCACATCCAGCCCGGTGAGCAACGGCGTCAGGTCGTACAGGCGCTGGGCAATCAGGTGCCGCACCCCGCTTTTCGATTCCAGTCGCCCGAACACCTGCAGCAATTGCGAGCCCACCAATACCTTGCGCTGACGCTCGGCCAGGTCGCGCCAGACCACCACGTTGACCATGCCGAACTCATCTTCAAGGGTGACGAACGTCACGCCACTCGCAGTGCCCGGTCGTTGACGACCAATGACCAGCCCCGCCACGCTGAGGGTCCGGTCGTTTTCCAGGTGTAACAAGTCTTGTGAGCTGCGAAAGCGCTTGGCAGCCAGTTGCCGGCGCAGCAAGGCCAGCGGGTGTGGGCCCAGGGTGGTGCCCAGCGTTGTGTAGTCGGCCACCAGGTCTTCGGCCACGGTCGGCAGCGGCAAGATCACCTGGGTTTCTTCGCTGGGCAGGTCGTAGAACAGCGGACGCTGGGCCTCAACCCCGGCCACTTCCCAGCGCGCCCGGTGCCGATGGCCGATCAGGCCGCGCAAGGCACCGGAATCCGCCAGCGCTTCGGCGGCACGCGAGTCCAGCTCGGCGCGCAACGTCAGGTCCGTGGCATCGACAAACGGCCGTTTCGCGCGCGCGGCTTCGATGCGCAAGGCATCTTCTTCACGAAAGCTACGGACCATGCGCAGCCCGAGACGAATCGCCAGATTACGCGTGCGGTCAGGATGATCGAGCGGCTCCAGCGAGCAATCCCAGTCGCTGTAACGCACATCCACCGGGCGAATTTCAATGTGGTGGCGGCGTGCGTCCTGCAACAGCTGATCCGGGCTATAGAACCCCATCGGCCAGCTGTTGATCAGTGCGCAGGTGAACGCTGCCGGTTCATGGCACTTGAGCCAGCAACTGGCGTAGGTCAGCAAGGCGAAACTGGCGGCATGGGATTCGGGAAAACCATAACTGCCAAAGCCCTTGATCTGTTCGAAGATCCGGTCGGCAAAGTTCGCTTCGTAGCCGTTTTTCAGCATGCCCGTGCGCAGCCGTTCGCGATGCGGCTCGAGGCCGCCGTGACGTTTCCACGCGGCCATCGCGCGACGCAACTCGTCCGCTTCGCCCGGCGTGTAGTCGGCGGCCAGAATAGCCACTTCCATGACCTGCTCCTGGAACAGCGGCACACCCAGGGTGCGCTTGAACACCGATTCAAGCTTGGGCGGATAGGTGACCGCCTCTTCGCCATTGCGCCGCCTCAGGTACGGGTGAACCATGTCGCCCTGGATCGGCCCTGGCCGGACGATGGCGACTTCGATGACCAGGTCGTAGAATTTTTCCGGTCTGAGGCGCGGCAGCATGGCCATCTGCGCACGGGACTCGATCTGGAACACGCCAACGGTGTCGGCCCGGCTGATCATTTCGTAGGTTTTCCGGTCGTCGCCCGGAAGACTTGCCAGGGTCCATCGTTGGCCACGGTGCAAATGCACCAGATCGAATGTGCGGCGCAAGGCACTGAGCATGCCCAGTGCAAGAATGTCGACTTTCAGCAGGCCGACCAGGTCCAGGTCGTCCTTGTCCCACTGGATGATGGTACGGTCGGCCATTGCGGCGTTCTCGACCGGCACTAGCGTTTCAAGCGGGTGTTCGGAAATCACGAATCCCCCCGGGTGTTGCGACAGGTGCCGGGGAAAACCGATCAGTTCGCCGGTCAGCGCCAGCACGCGCTTGAGGATCGGCGTGTCGGCATCGAAGCCGTATTCGCGCAAGCGTTCAGGCGACGGCAATGAATCGCTCCAGCGGCTGAAGGCTTCGGCCAGGGCATTGATCTGGTCTGGCGGCAAGCCCAGCACCTTGGCCACGTCACGCATCGCGCCGGAACCGTGATAAGTGCTGGCTACGGCCGTCAGCGCTGCCCTGCCCCGGCCATAGCGCCGAAAGATGTACTGAATGACTTCTTCGCGGCGGTCATGCTCGAAATCCACGTCGATGTCCGGTGGCTCGTTGCGCTCTCTGGAGATGAAGCGCTCGAACAGCAGGTTGCTCTGTTCCGGGTTCAGTTCGGTGATCCCCAGCGCATAACACACTGCCGAGTTGGCCGCCGAGCCGCGTCCCTGGCAAAGTATGTGCTGGCTGCGGGCAAACTCGACGATGTCATGCACGGTCAGAAAGTAGCTGTCGAACTTCTTTTCCGCGATCAGCGCCAGTTCCTTCTCGACCTGCGCACGGGTGGCCGGTGTCAGGCCACCCGGCCAGCGCCTGCGAACACCGCGTTCGGTCAGTTCACGTAGCCAGGACGTGGAGGTTTGGTCCTTGGGGACCAGCTCATGCGGGTATTCGTATTTCAAATCGCCCAGGTCGAAGGTGCAGCGCCGGGCAATACGCACCGACTCAGCAAGCAGCCAGTCCGGGTAATGCTCGCTGAGCGCATCCAGTGGCCGCAAATGGCGCTCACCATTGGCAAACAGCAGATGACCTGCCTCGGCCACTGTGGTGTGGTGGCGGATGGCAGTCATGGTGTCCTGCAAGGCGCGCCGACCACGCGCGTGCATATGTACATCGCCACTGGCCACTGCCGGAATACCCAGCGATTGCGCCAGCGCCAGCAGGTCGGCCAGCCGCTGCTCGTCATCCGGGCCACGGTGCAGCCCGACACCCAGCCACAGGCGCTCGGCAAATCTCTCACGCAACCAGCGTCCGCCGGCCAGACAGGCTTGAGCATCCCCGTCGAGGTCCGGCAGCCAGAGGGCCAGCAACCCGGCCGGCGCAGGCTCGAAGTCTTCGCGCAACACGCGGTATTCGCCTTTTTTGGCCCTGCGGCGTGCGACCGTGATCAATTTGCACAGCGCCTCATAGCCTGTCTGGTTTTCCACCAGCAAGACGACTTTCGGGCCGTTTTCGATGTGCATTTCGCTGCCGACGATCAACGGCAGACCGGTGCTTTTGGACGCCTGCCAGGCGCGTACGATGCCGGCCAGGGTGCACTCGTCGGTGATTGCCAGCGCCTTGTAGCCATGGCGCACCGCCCGTTCAAACAGTTCGCGTGCGCTCGAGGCGCCCCGCTGAAAGCTGAAGTTGGACAGGCAATGCAGCTCGGCGTATTCGCTGGTCATGCGAACCAGCCATGCAGCAGCAACTCACCCGGCTCGCCAACCGCGCGATACGCCCAGGCGCGTTGGCCACTGGCGGTTTCGACCAGGTAATAGTCGCGGCGCACATCGCCGCCGTCCCACCACCCGGATTCGATTCGCTCGGGCCCGGCCACGATGCGGGTCGCCTGTACCGGCAGTGGCTGAGGCTCGCGCAGCAGCCAGCCCGGACGCGTGAAGCCTCTGGCCGGCAGGACCGGTTTGCTGCTGCTGTGCGCTTGCCAGGCACATTCGGGACGATAATCGGCCTGGGCGCGCAAGCCATTGACCGACTCGTCACCCAGACGCGCCCGCAGGCGCTCGCGCAGTTGCTCCCAGGGCAAGGTCTGCTGCACGCGCTCATCGAACAACTGACGGTGCGCCGGGACGAAATCCGGCAAGTCTCGCGCCAGCAGGCGCACGGCACGTACCGGCGACGCTACCAGCACCTGCTCCAGCCTGCCGCGGGCCAGTTCGAAGAGCATCGACGCATCGCGCTCGGCGCTCAGCAGCCCGACTGGTACGACAGTCTCCGGCACGACGGTCTCCGGCCCTGGCACATGCTCGAGGTGCAGGGAAAATCGCTGCACACCGCTGTCGCGTCCGGCCAGGAACAAGACCAGATCGGCGATCAGCCGCTTGAGCGGAAACAACAGGGCCTGATGGGACTCGACATCGAAATTCAGCTCGATGCGTACATCGAAAAAGTCCGGCGGAGTGTAGCACTCCAGCGCCACGGGGCGCTCGCCGAGCAAGGTGTCGAGGTGCTGCAGCACGCTGGCCGGAAACCGCCGTGCCAGCGTATCGCGGGGCAGCGCCAGCACCTGCCGCACACTACGCAGCCCCATGCGTGTCAGGGCGGTAGCGGTTTCGCGGCTCAGCCCGATGCGTTCCAGTGGCATCTGCTCCAGACGGCGACGTAATTCATGCGGACAGTCGATGCTCAGCCCGTCATGCATGTTGGCCAGCATTCGCGCGGCTATCGGGTTGGGCGCGACCACGATGCGATGGCGAAAACCCTGCGTGGTCAGCTCTTCACGCAAACGCGCCTCGAACACCGGCCAGGGGCCGAACAGCTTGAGGCTGGATTCGATTTCCATCAGCAGCACCCTCGGGTACTTGAGGCTGACATTGGAACTGAAACCGTAGGCCCAGGCCGCGAGCAGTTGCTGCAAACGCTCGATATCGGCCGGGTCATGCTCGATCGTGGTGAAGTTCGGCACCAGCGCCTGTGCTGCGGTCAGCGACTGCCCGGCTTTCAGGCCCAACGCACGCGCAGCCGGATTGACGCTCTGCAACACGCGACGTTGAGCGCTGCCGCTGATCAGCGCCAGCGGTTCATCGGGGTTGCCGTGACGACGCATGACGCCGTCCAGCGCCAGTTGCGGCAGCAAGACACAGGCCCAGAGCATAAGAACCTCAAGCGTCGGTCGGGAACGGAATGGGGAAAGGCGGCGCAAGTCCGCCTCGGCATTTGAGCACCCGTAACTGTGCGGGACGGGTATCGAGCGCTATGCGCAGGGCAGCAGGTGAAGGGTTGGCGGCGGCCTGCTGCGGGCGACAGGCAAAGGCCAGGGTCTGCCCGGTTTCGGCAGCCACCTGCAAGCGTCGCAGTGCACGGTCATCGACCATGCCGGGCCAGCACACGACCGCGCCACAGCTGCCGGAACGCAGGCATTGCTCGGCGGCCCACAACGCATCGCGGGGACTCGCCTCGATCACCACCAACTGACGCAGATCGACTCCGGCGGCCAGCCAGGCCTGTGGGTACGGAATATAAGGCGGTGCGACCAGCACAATGCGCTCGGCGATCGCGGAGAGCCGGGCCAGGCTCGGCCACAGCAGGCGCAGTTCGCCGCTGCCATTGGCCGGAATGAGGATTTCAGTCAGGGCCGCAGCAGGCCAGCCGCCGGTGGGCAACGCAGCGTCCAGCAACACGTGGCCACTGGGCTGCGGGCTGACCTGTGGCGCGCTCTGCTGACGCCCTTTCCAGACCCTGCGCTCATCCAGCAAGGCATCCAGGCTGACCACCGCGCCCATCATTCGCGACGCACCAGCCCGCAGAATACGCCTTCGATGGCGAAGTCCTGATCGGGCGTGACGATGATCGGTTCG
This sequence comes from Pseudomonas syringae KCTC 12500, assembly GCF_000507185.2. NCBI lineage: Bacteria > Pseudomonadati > Pseudomonadota > Gammaproteobacteria > Pseudomonadales > Pseudomonadaceae > Pseudomonas > Pseudomonas syringae. The sequence continues at coordinate 5,340,946 of NZ_AYTM02000002.1, read as the reverse complement.
TAGGCCGGGTTGCGTGGCAACAGGCGCACCTGATCGGCGCGGCGTTGCAGGCGTTTGATGGTCACCTCGCCGTCCAGACGGGCAACCACGATCTGCCCGTCACTGGCCTGCGGGTTACGGTGCACGCCCACCAGATCGCCATCGAGAATACCGTCCTCGATCATCGAGTCGCCCTGCACACGCAGCAGGTAATCCGGCACACGGGTAAAGGTGCTGCGGTCCAGGTGCAGCGTGGTGTGTATATCGAGATCAGGTCCGATCGGTACGCCCGCCGCCACGCGCCCCAGTACCGGAATTTCCAGCAATTCGGGCCGTGGCTCAGTGTTCAGCAGGCGAATACCCCGTGCCTGATGAGGGACGACTTCGATCAGCCCGGCTTCAGTGAGGGCCACAATGTGTTTGCGCGCCACGCTGCGCGAAGCAAAACCGAAAGCCGCGGAAATTTCCGCCAGGCTCGGTGATTGCCCCTGCTGCGCGATGCGATCGCGGATGAAGGTAAGGATAGCGCTGCGTCGAGGAGATAATGTGCTCATGGAGTACATTTGTACTCCATTCGGCATTGTGTGACTAGCGCGCTTTGTCGGATTCAAGAGGCGCGGTGTTGCATGCCCCACGACAGGCAATGAACACCGCTATAGGCGACATTGTTTGGATTTCAACAACAGTGAAATAAGAAACACCCGGTTTATTGAGCCCGGCAAAGAGGCGAAACTCGACCGTTCTTTCAACGATCAGGAGCACTCATTGTGATCACGCGCCAATTGGGTCAACTCGGTCCGCAGGTTTCGGCCCTCGGGCTGGGCTGCATGGGAATGTCGGACTTCTACACCACCGGCATCGACGAAAAGGAATCCATCGCCACCTTGCACCGCGCGCTGGAGCTGGGTGTCACTTTTTTCGATACGGCGGACATGTACGGCCCGTACACCAACGAAGCCTTGCTTGGCCGTGCCCTCGAGGGCAAGCGTGAAGGTATCTACCTGGCCAGCAAGTTCGGCATCGTGCGTGGCGACGACCCGCATGCACGTGGCGTCAATGGCAGCCCGGCGTACATTCGCCAGTCCATCGACGCCAGTCTGAAGCGGCTGAACACCGATTACCTTGATCTCTATTATCAGCACCGCGTCGACCCCAACGTGCCCATCGAGGACACCATTGGCGCCATGGCCGAACTGGTCAAGGCTGGCAAGGTACGCCACATAGGTATTTGCGAAGCCAGTGCAGCGACCATCGAAAAGGCACACGCGGTGCACCCGCTGGCGGCTGTGCAGAGCGAGTACTCACTCTGGTCACGCGATCCTGAACAGGATGGCGTGCTTGCCACCTGCCGTCGTCTGGGCATTGCCTTCGTGGCGTATAGCCCGCTCGGTCGGGGGTTTCTGACCGGTGAATTGCGTACCCCGGACGATTTCGCGGCCGATGACTATCGTCGCTTCACCCCACGGTTTCAGGGCGAAAACTTCAATCGCAATCTGCAATTGGTCGAGAAGGTAAAAACACTGGCTACGGCCAGGGGCATCAGCGCATCACAACTGGCGCTGGCCTGGGTGCTTGCCCAGAGCGAGGACATCATTCCGATCCCCGGCACCAAGCAGCGCAAGTACCTGGAAAGCAATGTGGCCGCAGCTTCATTGACGCTGAGTGCCGATGACCTTGTCCAGCTGGAAGCGATTTTCCCGGCCCAGGGGTCGGCATCCGGGGAGCGTTATAACGCGGCGTCGATGAAGTCGCTCAACGGCTGAAAACCGTTGCGGTTCGACATCAGGTCGCTTCAGGGCAGGTCTGGGTGCCGTTGTTGAGGCCCTGCTTTTGATTCTTGTAATCGAGCGTGGCTTTACCATCGACCCATTTCAGGGTGACGACAACCACTGAGTCGAAATCGTCGTTTGTCCAGTCATCCAGCAGATTGATGCTCTTGCCGGACGCCTCTTCAGCAACCTTGTTGATCAGCTCCGGCAGGTAGCCGTGCGACCAGGCGGTGTAGATGACTGCGTTGTGGTACTTGTCCTGCATCAGTTCATCGGCCAGGTCTGCGGTGTCATTGGCACCGAAGTCGAGGTTGACGGGCAGACCCAGTTTGATTGCGCTGGGGCCTACCGTCATCAACGGACGAACATAGCTGTAGGACTGGTCGCCCTCACCCTCTTCCACATGTCGGCTCGGATTGGCAGCAAAAATGAAATCAGCCTTGCCGAATTCCCTGGGCAGGACTTCCGACAGTTCTATCGCCCGGTTGAGCCCCTGGCAGTTTAGTTGCCCCAGCCCCATGGCCGGTTTTTCGGCGTGACGAAGAAACACCAGTGTCTGGGTACCATTCTTGGGCTCTGCATGGACGCCTTTGCCCAAGGTGAAAAAGGCCAAGGCAGAAGCCACCAGCACGGAGGGGAAGAAGCACCACGCAAGACGGCGCTGAAGTCGGGTGATGGAAGGCATTTTCGGCATTTTCATTATTTTCTGAGTCCGGTGCGCATTTGAAAGGGGACAGCCATCTGGCTGGTGCGAATACGCAGGCTTGTGCAGCTCGCCCTGGAAATTTCTGCGGATCAGTCAAAAAGGGTCACGCGCGAATCTTAGTGCGCACATGTTTCGAAATTAAGAATGTGGACGATTAAGAGTGTCAAAAAACGATTCTGTTGCAATGCCGGCAAAAAAATCGTCTGACAAACAGAGAAAATGTCAAAAAATCGTCGAAAGAGGAGTCATCAGACCTGACTGTTTGCCTGGCAACAGCCATTCAACAGACCGCTGTCAGATCAACATCACGGACATCGGAAAGCCGCGTAAAACCCTTGAATTCAAGCACTCTGGTGTTTGGCATAGAGCGTGCAATATTCCTTTTCTGAATTTCACGCCCTGCGAACTGCCTGTTTTGGAATATACCAACCGGTCGCTGCGGCTCTAGTTTTCCTGACCTGGATGCCACTATGCCACAACCCCCCGTTTCTTTTCGGTTGCTGTCTCCCCGCGCGCTGATTCGCTGGATGGCGAGCACCTGTGTATTGGCGTTGAGCCTCAACGGTGCAGTTGAGGCCGCCGAGACCGCGCCTGCCGAAATCCGTCTGGACTACGCCTACTATTCGCCGGTCAGCCTGGCGCTCAAGCATTTTGGCTGGCTGGAGAAAGCCCTGCCGGAGGCGAAAGTCACCTGGGTGTTGAGCCAGGGCAGCAACCGCTCGCTGGAGTACCTGAACAGTGGCAGCGTCGACTTCGCTTCATCGGCCAGCCTGTCTGCCGTGCTGGCCCGGGCCAACGGCAGCCCGATCAAGTCGGTGTATGTCTACAGCCGTGCAGAATGGACGGCGCTGGTGGTGCGCAAGGATTCTCCCCTGCAATCAGTTGCCGAGCTCAAAGGCAAGAAAATAGCCGCCACCAAAGGCACCGACCCTTATCTGTTCACCTTGCGCGCGCTGCAGAAGGCCGGGCTGAAAAAGGATGATGTCGAGCTGCTGCACTTGCAGCATCCCGATGGGCGCACAGCCCTTGAAAAAGGTGACGTAGATGCCTGGGCAGGGCTTGACCCGCACATGGCGGCCAGTGAAATACAGTCCGGCTCGCGCCTGCTTTACCGCAACAAGGACTTCAACAGCTATGGCGTACTGAGCGTCACGGAAACCTACGCCAAGGAACATCCACAGGCGATCAGGACAGTATTGAGCGCTTATGAACAGGCTCGAGAATGGGCAGTGAAAAACCCTGATGAGCTGGTCAGGCTGCTGGCGACCGAGTCGGGCCTGCCGCTGGAAGTCGCCAGGCTGCAATTGACCCGCACAGACCTGAGCAACCCGCAACTGAGCGCGCAAGACGTCGAGGCGTCCAAGGCCGCAGCGCCGATTCTGGTCGCGGAGGACCTGGTGCGCAAGGGCGTCAATGTCGAGCAGGTCATCGATCAACTGATCACGCCTGAATTCTCCAAAGCCGTGATCGCCACTCCATGACCAGCCGGGACGAAACGTTGCCTGCATCAGCGCAGGCAGCAGTGCCGGACAAGGCGCAACCAACGCTTTGGCAGCGCTACCGAACGCCACTCAAGGGCCTGGTGGTGCCGGCGGTGATCATCGCCCTGCTGGAAATTATCGTCCGCATCGGCTGGCTGCCTGCCTACCAGATGCCAGCGCCCAGCGAGATCGTGCTGACCCTGCGCGACCTGGCGGACGGTGCGTTGTGGAAACACATCAGTGCCAGTCTGTTGCGTGTGCTCAGCGGGTTTGCGATCGGCGCGAGCCTGGCTCTGGTGTTTGCCGCGTGGGTGGGGCTCAGTCGTGAGGCAGAGGCGTATCTGGAGCCGACATTCGCCGGCCTTCGCTCCATTCCGAGTCTGGCGTGGGTGCCGCTTCTGCTGCTATGGCTGGGCATTGGCGAGACATCGAAAATCGTGCTGATTGCCATTGGTGCGTTCTTTCCGGTCTATCTAAACGGCGTGGCCGCGATTCGAGGCATTGACCGAAAGCTGGTGGAAGTCGGCCAGATGTATGGTTTGAGCCGCTATCGCCTGACCCGGCGCATTCTTCTGCCCGCCGCCCTGCCCGGCCTGTTTACCGGTTTGCGCAGCGGCATGAGCCTGTCGTGGATGTTTCTGGTGGCCGCCGAGCTGATCGCGGCCACCAAAGGCCTGGGCTACCTGCTCAGTGACGGGCGCGAAACCTCGCGCCCGGACATCGTGCTGGCGGCCATCATCGTTCTGGCGACCCTGGGCAAACTCAGCGACGGCCTGCTGGCAAGCCTGGAAAAACGCTTCCTGGCCTGGCGCGATACATTCAACGGGCAAAGCCGTGAGGGTTGATACATGCCGGAATCACTGATGGATATACGCGTCGAGCACAAGGCGTTCGCGGGCAATACCGTGCTGCACGGCATCGATCTGTCGCTGCAGTCAGGTGAAATCGTCAGCCTGCTGGGCCCCAGCGGCTGCGGCAAAAGCACGCTGTTGAGGATTGTCGCCGGACTGGAGCAGGATTTTCGTGGTTCGGTGCCGCGCATTCAGGGCGAAGTGGCGTTCGTGTTTCAAGAGCCGCGCCTGATGCCCTGGCTGACCGTCGCACAGAATATCGGTTTCAGTGACGATGACCGCTACGACCGCCACTGGGTCGGCCAATTGATCGAAGAAGTGGGCCTTTCCGGTTTTGCCGACGCCTTGCCCAAAGCGCTGTCAGGGGGCATGGCGCAGCGCGTGGCTATCGTGCGCGGCCTGTACTCGCACCCGGCGGTGTTGCTGCTGGATGAGCCTTTCAGCGCAGTCGATGCGTTTACCCGGATGAAGCTTCAGGACCTGCTGCTGCAACTGGCCGCGCGCCACGCCATCACCCTGTTGCTGGTGACCCATGATGTCGACGAGGCGTTGTACCTGAGCGACCGCGTGCTGGTGATGGGCAGCCGTCCCGGCACAATCACCCACCAATTGCCGATCGGGCTGCAGACGCCCAGGGATCGTCGCGATCCGCTGCTGGCCCGCTTGAAAGCTCAGGCGCTGACCGAACTGCAGCAGGCCCATGTCATCTGAACAGCGTTACTTGTCGGCCCTGAATGTGTCCCAGAGCTTCTCGCGCAACGTATCGATAGTTTCGGGGACCTGAGACATCACGAACAGGCGGCTCAGCATGTCGGCGTCCGGGTACACCGTGGTATCGGTCCACAGGCCTGGGCCGATAAGCGCGTCTGCCTTTTCATTGCCATTGGCGTAATGCACGGTATTGGTGATATTGGCGATCACTTCGGGGCGCAGCAGGTAATTCAGGAACGCGTAGGCCCCCTTGGTATCGGTGACGTCAGCCGGGATGGCGGCCATATCGAACCACATGGGCGCGCCCTCCTTCGGAACGACATAATCGATGGTGAAGCCATTGCCTTCTTTCTGCGCCTGCTCCTGAGCCTGGGAAATATCCCCGGAATAGCCCACCGCGACACAAATCCTGCCCTTCGCGAGGTCGGCGATGTAATCGGCAGAACTGAAATTGCGTATGTACGGCCGCACGCTGTCCAGTACCGCCTTTGCCTGGCGGTAGTCGTCAGGCACTTCGCTGTGTGGCGGCAAGCCAAGGTAATTCAAGGTGATCGGCAGCAGAGCCGGCGCGCTGTCGAGAAATACCACACCGCATTGGGCGAGCTTTTTCATGTTTTCCGGCTTGAGCACCAGATCCCAGGAATCGAGCGGTGCATCCTTGCCGAGGATGGCCTTGACCTTGGTTGAGTCATAGCCGATGCCGGTACTGCCCCACAGATAAGGGAAGCCATGCTGGTTACCGGGGTCACTGCCCTCCAGCGCCTTGAGCAGGACCGGGTTGAGGTTTTTCCAGTTGGGCAACTGCCGTTTGTCGAGGGTCTTGAGCAGTCCGCTCTGGATTTGTCGTCCCATGAAATGAATGGACGGAAAAACCACATCATGGCCCGAGTGGCCCGCCAGCAGTTTTGCGTTCAGCGCCTCATTGGTTTCAAAGGTTTCGTAAGTGGTCTTGAAGCCGGTGGCGACTTCGAAATTCTTCAGGGTGTCCGGCGCTATATAGTCCGTCCAGTTGTAGATATTGACCGTCTCCGCCGCGTGACTGGTCGAGGCCAGCAACATCAGTGCGGCAAGGGAGTTTCTCAGCATGTGCGGTTCCTCGGGTCAATAGCGACAGCTTGCCCCAGACCCGGCACGAAAACCATCTTCGTCACGGCAAATTCATTCCATTGAAAGGACTTGCGGCAGCGGCTCGGCAAATGCATGGAGCGTGCCCATTAATACCTTCTAATGACACCGGTCATATAATTGATTTTTTTGTGCTGCGTCATAAAAAATTTTTCCAGAACGGTGCTGGCAAATGCTATTTTCAGTGTTCGTCAGACCGCTCAGCGATCCTGCTGGAAAGCAACTTGACCGACCGATGATGCGCACCGCTGGTCATCGTCTCGTCATCACGGCTTTACCGGACGCATTCTGGCTGTCTGCCTACCCATTGGAGCAAAGGAAGTGCTCGATTGATTCAGGTGGGCCATCGTCATGACTAAAGTCACATTCCCCAATGCCTGCCAACTGATGCGCTGGCACTTCCACCCCGTGGGCTTTGAAGCCTCGATGGATGCGCCAGGGAGCATGATTGCGCGACTTTTCGACCGTGCCAGCGGTGAAACCGTGGTCGCCATTGCCGGCCTGCCCTGTTCAACGGTGATGAATGCCGCAGACGTGGAGCGCATCATCGAAGCCATAGAGGACGAGCTGGAATTATTCGGTACTCAGACGCAACGACAGATCGCCGGTTTTATCTGACATGAACGCATCAGCCAGCACGAACCCTGTTACGCAGGTCTTCGAAGAAAGGCTTGTCGCGGGCAATCCGGTCTGACGCTTTGGGCATCTGAACTGCGTCTCCCGAACTGGCGCTTTCATCGATATACCAATAACAGTGCCGTGCCGAGCGAGTAATGGCGACATAGGCCAGACGCAAGACTTCATCCTTCTGTGCGGTATCGAATGGCTGAAGATCACTCGCATCACCCAGCCCTGCCAACCGGTAAACCTGATTCTTGTAGGGCGAGACGGTCAGATGCTGACAATCGCCCAGCAAAAATACGGCATCCGCCTGCAAGCCCTTGGAACTGTGGTAGGTCAGCGTTCTGATACGGCGATTCTGCGCGCCATTTGCCGAATCGGCGTCAATCAATGCCTGCAGACGCGCCGAGAAGCGCGCCTTCTCGCTGCTCTTGCGGTACAGCAGCAGGATCGAGTCGCCATCGTGGTAATGCTCGGCGACCCGCTCGGCAAGCTCGTCCTCATCGCGATCCAGTACCTTGACCGGCAGCAGTTCCTGAAGCGGGCCACTGGCCCGGGCCTTCTTGCCCGGGATAGCCGGGGCCGCACGGACGATGTGCTCGGCGGCGTCGATGATGTGCTGGTGACTGCGGAAGTTGTCACTGAGCATGACCCTGGTGGTCGCCGGGGAGGAAAACTCCTTTGCGAACTCCATGAAGTACTTCGGCGAACTGCCGCGCCAGCCGTAGATCGATTGCCAATCGTCACCAACACACAGCAGCGACGAGTGCTGAGCGATGCGGCCTGTGTGCAATGCCGGACCACGACGCCTGATTTCGCGCAGGCTGGCGCGTAGCCATGAAACGATCTGCGGCGAGACATCCTGGAACTCGTCGATCATCAAATGCGCGAGAGGTCTGAGCATCGGGTCACTGACGTGCTTGAGGTTCTCGGGAGACGTTTCGCCGAACAAGGCAAACATGCGGTTGTAGGTCATGATCGGCGGCGATTGAGCCAGCAGGTGCGTTTCGAAGGCTTTCCAGAACAGGCTGAGCGCTTCGAAGAAGAAACGGTCCGGGTCATCGCTGGCAAAACTCATCTCGGACACGGCGCTCGGCACATCCAGCTCGAGGTTCTCGATAAAGCTGGCAGCCGTGACAAAACAGTCCAGCAAGGGTGCCGCACCGAGCTCGCCCTTGACCCGGTAGTCGAATCCGGGCCCCGCGGCGGCTTCCCCTGCCAGCGATTGCAAAACCTCGCTAGCCGACTGGTAGTTATCCATCCATATCAATGGCTTACTGCAGAAAGCTTGAAACAGTGTGCGCTTTATGACGCCTTCTGCCCACACCGGCAATTTGGCGCCCGGCCGCTTGAGTTGCTGGTCCTCACTGGCGTCCAGACCCAGCACGACCCAGGCATCCAGCTCGGCGATATAGCCGTGAAACGAAAACGGAAAACCATTTATTTCAACAGCTTGGCGCATGGGCTCAATGCCCTTTATAGGCCAGGCCCCAGCGCGGATCCACAAGTCTTCAACGGTATCGCACCACTCTTCATCGCGTTTCGAGGACAGCTCGGTCACCGCGACCCGTTTCTGCACATCAGGGTGATCGCGGTCCAGTTCCTTGAGCTGCAGGGCATGGCGATATAACGGCGCCATGACTTCGCGAAAACGCTCGTTACCGGCGTACAGATCGCGATAGCAGAGATTGAGTTGCTGGCGCTGCGCATCGTTGATACGCAAGTCGAAGGGGTTGCTGTCCACCTCTTCCAGCCCGGACGACTGGCTGCTCAGGTTCTCGAACGCGCGCAGCTGCTCAAACCCCGGCAGGCTGCGCACCAGCGGCAGAATGCGCGAATGGAAGGTGCGTACCAGCTCGCGCGCCTGCTTTTGCTCCAGCACATGCCCCCACAGGGCCATGACGTCGATCAGTTTGCTGATGAAGTCCTTGCGCGACTCACGGGTGAAGGTCACCACCGTCATGGCGTTCAGTTCGAAGCCCAGGTAGTGATGCAGCAGCAGAATCCGCAGGACCAGCGACGTGGACTTGCCCGCGCCTGCCCCGGCAATCACGTAGGTAGACGGCGTATCGCTGAAAATCATCTTCCACTGGGCCGCGCTGGGCTGGGCATGTGCGGGGAGTTTTTCGGCGACGTCGGCCTTGATGCGCTTTTTCAGCTCAGGCGTAAGCGCCAGCCGCCAGTCGTCGAACAAATGATCGTCGACCTTGGGGCCACGATGCCGGGCTGGCCGGGTATCGTTGATGACCAGCACCTGGCGGCCCGACTCCTGGCCATCCAGGTAACCCTCTTCATAGCCTTCACGCACGCCTTCGATGTGGCCGTTCAGATAACCGTCGGCATGCCCCTGCGACCATGAGGGCGCGTGCTGCGAGCGCAGTCCGGTAAGACTGCGCCCCATCAGCCGCGCCAACAGGCGTCGAAAAAACGGCAATTGCCGGGGCGGTACAAGGTCGACATCCAGGTCATGAGGAAGCGCAGAAGGCAGGTCGTCAGGCACGCAGACTCCGGTGGTGGGCTCGCAGGCGAAAAGGTCGCCTATGGTGGCCGGATTTTCGCGCAGGTTCCAGCGAAATGCTTGTCTGTCAGTGTGTTAGCCGATCAACTGCATGTTCCTTGGCAAGTGCTATCAGACTGGCATGACCGACTTGGGTACCAGCGCGCCTGGATGCTGGATCACGATACTGGCCAGGCGATGCCCTGCTTCCGCCGCCTGCAGCGGGTGTTGACCCGTGAGCCGGGCCGCGAGATAACCAGCACTGAAGGAGTCACCCGCAGCCGTGGTATCGACCACACGCTCGACCTTCTGCGCTGCGATTTCGAAACGTTCGCCGCCGGCTTCAACGAGACAGCTCTGCGCGCCACGTTTGACGACGATTTCACCGATGCCGCGCCCACGATAGGCGGCCAGCAGTTGTTCGCTGTCGGCATAGCCATACAGTGCCTGCTCGTCGTCTTCGGTCAGCAAGGCCAGATCCACATGCTGCAGACACGCACGGTAGGCTTCGCGGGCCTGCTCGGCACTGGCCCACAGCCGCGGACGATAGTTGTTGTCGAAGGCGACCCTGACACCGCGCCGACGCGCGCACGCCAATGCCTCCAGCAGTTTGGCACGCCCCTGCTCGCCAAGCACTGCCAAGGTAATGCCGCTGAAATACAGCACGTCATAGCTGGCCAGCGCTGCCAGGATCGGCTCGGCCGCCGGGGTCATGAAGCAGTCCCGCACGGCAGCTTCGTTGCGCCAGTAGAGAAAGCGCCGCTCACCATTGGCGTCGGTCTGGATGCAGTAGAGTCCCGGCAAGCGTCCGGGCAGGCGCTGCACCTTGCCCAGACCGATGCCCTCGTCCGTCCAGATGCGGCACATCGCATCGCTGAAGCTGTCCTCACCCAGTGCCGTGACGTAGTCGACCTTGGCCCGCTCACCCAGCAATCGGGAAAGGTAGACCGCCGTATTGAGCGTGTCGCCGCCGAAGCTCTGGCGCAGGCTGCCATCAGCATGCTGTTGCAGTTCGATCATGCATTCGCCGATCAGGGCGACCCGTGGAAGGCTCATGTGAAGATACTCCTGCAAATACTTATCTAGAAATACGTACTGAAAGGTTCTATCACCCGCAGATCATTATCCACCAGGCAACCTGAACGCCACTTGTCGAACGTCAGACACGGGTGCGAGGTGCCGAAGGAAATGATATCGCCGACCTTCAACTCACATCCGGGTGCGACAGTCATGAATGCGTGCTGGTCCATGACGGCCGTCACCTTGCAGGTGCTCACATCGTCGCCAGCCGATTGCACGCCTGGCTTGTAACGCAGCAGCGGGTTGGGCAACCCGGCGTCGTAGGCAACATCGCGCTTTCCCATGGCAATCACTGCAAAGCCCGGTTCCGGCATGGATTGCACATGCGCCCAGACTTCCAGGGCAGGCCGCAGCGCTTCGCTCAATTCGGCGCGCCGATCCAGCACGCAGCACTGCGCGTCCTTGTAGATGCCGTGGTCATGCACCACATAGCTGCCAGGTCGCAGCACGCTGAGGAAGCGCTCGCGAACAGCCTGGGCGTCGAATGCTTCGGCGATCAGGTCATACCAGGCCGAGCCGGACGCAGTGACGATCGGGCGATCCAGAGCGAAGGCGCCCTTGTCCTGCAGGTCGACAGCCAAGCGCACCAGCGATGCGGCAAAGGCCTTGATGCCTTGGATGGCGTGATCGCCATGGATCACGCCCTCGTACCCCTCGATGCCTGTCAATGCCAGCGCCGATTGAGCCAGAACAGCGTCGGCCAGCGCCAGCACCTGCTCTTCGCTACGGCAGCCGCAGCGCCCGCCGGGTACGCCGTATTCGATCATCACGTTCAAACGCAGGCCACGCGCAGCGAAAAACTCGCCCAGCGCGGCGACATTGTCCGGATGGTCGACCATGCAGTGAAACTCGAACATGGGGTCAGCCAGCATGTCGGCAACGATTGCCATGTTCGGCGCACCGACCAACTGGTTGGCCATCAGCACCCGGCGCACGCCATGCGCATAAGCGGCCTGCGTCTGGACTGCCGTGGCGAGGGTCATGCCCCATGCGCCCGCGTCCAGTTGCCGGCGAAACAGCGCGGGCACCATGCTGGTCTTGCCGTGCGGTGCCAGCTCTGCGCCGCTGTCGCTGACAAACTGCTGCATCCAGCGAATATTGTGTTGCAGCGCGTGATTATGAATCACCAGTGCGGGCAGGCTGACATCACTGACCAGGCTGTCACCCGGCTGCGCAGTACCCTTGTCCATTACGGCGGTGCTCATCGGTAATCTCCTGCGTTTATTCATTGATACGCCGAGCCAGGCCATTGGCGCTGTCGATCAGCACCCGCCGGTAGTCGTCGTAGTGGGTCTTGGCGTCGGCACGCGGCGCGACGATGCACAGCGTGGCGATACACTGACCGTGTTCGTTATTCACGGGGGCGGCGAAGCAATGGGTGAAGGTGTCAGCCACGCTATTGAAGGAAAAGAATCCCTCCTCGCCGGCTTTGCGGATTTCCCGAAGAAAGGTCTCCAGCGGCAGACGTTCGCCACCCGGCAGAATGAAATCGTCGGGGTCGATCAGGTCGATGATTTGCTGATCGCTCAAGTGGTTGAGCAAAAGACGCCCGGACGCCGTCCATGGGATGGGCGCGTTTTCGCCGATGTCCGAAGAAATCCTGAAATGACGCTCACCCTCCTTCATCAGCGCCACGGTGTATTTCCGGCCATTGAGCAGGCACATCTGCGCAGTTTCCCGCGTCTGGCTGACGATCTCGCACAAGCAGGCTTCGGCCTCGCGAGTGAAATCGAAGTGCCGCAAGTGTGCCTGCCCCAGGAAATACAACTGACGGCCAAGATAGACATGCCCGTCCTTGCCCACTGTCTCCAGAATCCGCCGTTCCAGCAGCGATGCCACCAGCTCGTAAACCGTCGATTTGGGGCTGCCGATCCCGCTGGCAATCTCATTGGGGCGCATGGGCCTGGCCTTTTCCTTGAGAAAATCCAGGATATCGAACGCCCGGTCCAGTCCACGTGCCCGGCGCTTGATAGTGTCTTCGGTCATGAGGCTCATTCCTTGGGAAAGCGGCAAGCCAAAAGCCTCAGGTGATCGGGCTCGCGGCTTGCAACATGTAGCTGCAGCTCTGCTACTTGCGTTTGTAGGCAATACAGTCGATTTCGACCTTGCAGTCGACCATCATGCTTGCCTGAACGCAAGCGCGTGCCGGTGCATGCTCGGGGGTGAAGTACTCACCGAACACCTTGTTGAAACTCCAGAAGTCCCGTGGGTCCTCCAGCCATACGCCGACCCGGATCACATCCTTGAGCGCATAACCGGCCTCCTCAAGAATTGCGATCAGGTTGCGCATGGTCTGATGCGTCTGCTCAACGATGCCGCCGACGATGATCTCGCCATCCTGCGCAGGTACCTGGCCGGAAACGTGCAACCAGCCGTCAGCCTCGACTGCGCGAGCGAATGGGCGTGGCTGGCCGCCTCCTGCTGTGCTGCCAGCGCCATAACGGGTAATAGTCATGAGTTTTTCCTTGTCTTGAAGCATTAAACGTAATGAAGGTTTAAAAACGGATGTTCTTGAGAAACTCGCTCAAGCGCGCCGACTTCGGCTGTTCGAACAAGGCCTTGGGTGGCCCCTGCTCTTCGATGCGGCCCTGATTCATGAACACGATTTGGTCCGACACTTCGTAGGCGAAACGCATTTCGTGCGTCACCAGCAGCATGGTCATGCCCTCCTCGGCCAGGTCCTTGATGACGCTCAGCACTTCGCCCACCAGTTCCGGATCGAGTGCCGAAGTGACTTCGTCAAACAACATCAGGCTGGGGTTCATGGCAATGGCACGGGCAATCGCCACACGCTGCTGCTGGCCGCCGGACAACTGACCGGGGAAATGATTGCGCCGCTCCAGCAGGCCGACCCGGTCCAGCCACTTTTCGGCCAGCGCAACGGCCTGATCCTTGGGCATCTTCTTGACCTTGAGCAAACCCAAGGTGACGTTCTGCAAGGCGCTGAGGTGCGGAAACAGGTTGAATTGCTGGAAGGCCATGCCGGTCATTGCCCGGTGTTGCGCGATCAGACGCTCCGGATGGCGGGTGCGCTTGCCGTCTACGTTGCTGTAACCGATGTCCTGCCCTTCAAGACGGATATGCCCGCCCTGAAACTCTTCCAGCAGGTTGACGCAGCGCAGCAAGGTGGTCTTGCCCGAACCGCTGGAACCGATCAGGGTCACGACATTGCCTTTCTGCATGCGCAGATCGACACCCTTGAGCACCTCCACTGCGCCGTAGGATTTATGCAGGCCCTCGATGCTGAGCAGCGCCGGGCCGGGGTTATGAGTCTGTGTCATGGCAATGCCACCCGTTTTTCGATTTGCCGCCCAAGAAGCTCGATGGCGTAGTTGATGAGAAAGAACAGGAAACCTGCAAACAGGTAAAACTCCAGGGTCATGAACGTGCGCGCAATCACCTGTTGGGTGCTGAGCAGCAGTTCAGCCACACCGATCACCGAAAGCAGCGTTGACGCCTTGACGATCTCGGTCGAGGAGTTGACCCAGGTCGGCAGGATCTGGCGCATGGCCTGAGGCAGCAACACGTAGCGCAGCGACTGATTGAAGCGCAGACCGATGGCCTTGCCGGCTTCCAGTTGGCCACGGGGAATGGCCTGCAGGGCGCCACGCACGATTTCCGAAACGTGAGAGCCGCAAAACAGCGTCAAGCCAATTGCGCCGGCCTGAAACGCGCTGATCTGCCAACCCAGCGCCGGCACCATGTAAAAGACCGCCAGCACCAGCACGAACACCGGAGTCCCGCGAATCAGATCCACATAGAGCCGAATCGGCAAGCGGGCGAAAAAACCGCCGTAGGTCAGCACCAGACCGGCCAGCATGCCGATCAGCGTACCTGCGGCAATCGCCAGCGCCGAGCACTGGATACTGGTCAGAAAGCCTGACCAGAGTACTTCCCGCGCATTCCACAATTCCTGCAGCCAGCCAGGGGGTTGATACATGACAGCCTCCTAGCGGCGAATCGCCAGACGTTGTTCGAGAGTGCGCAAAAGCAGAGCGATCACGTAGCAGGCCACCACATAGAGTGCAGTGGTCACCAGCCAGGTTTCGATCACCCGGTAGCTTTCGACGTTGATCTTGCGCGCGTAATAGGTCAGCTCCGGCACGGCAATGGCGGCCGCCAGCGAGGTGTCCTTGAACAGCGAAATGAAGTTGTTGGAGAGTGCCGGCAATACATTGCGCAGCATGACCGGCACGATGATGTAGGCCCGCACCTGCCATTCGCCCAGACCGATCGCCAGCCCCGCTTCGCGCTGTCCCTTGTGGATGCTCAGCAGCCCGGCACGGAACACTTCGGTCAGATAGGCACCGGCGTACAGCGACAGGGTGACGATGAATGACGCCAGCTTGTCGAGTCGAATACCCAGCCCGGGCAACGCGAAATAGATCAGCAGGATCAACACCAGAATCGGAGTGTTGCGCACCACGGTCACGTAGATCGACGCGACGATACGCAACGCCTTGTAACGTGACAGCAGCGCAAATGCGTTAGCCAGCCCGATCACACAGCCAATCGCGATCGAGATCAGGGCCAGTTCCAGGCCAAGGCCCAACCCCGCCAGAAGACTGGGGAAGTCGCGCCATACAGCATCAAAATTCAATTGGTAATTCATGCTTGCCCGTACCTGGCAGGGAAAGCCCGAGGGCCCGCCCTGCCGCTGAAGGTCAGAGTGGACTTATTTGTATTCCATCGGAAAACCGATTGCAGGCACCGGCAGATCGACACCGAACCATTGCTTGAAAGACGCCGCGTAAGCCGGGAACTCGACACCCGTCATGGCTTCATGCAACGCGGTGTTGACGAAGTTCAGCCAGTCCTGGTCGCCACGCTTGACCGCGCAGGCATAGGTTTGCGGGCTCCAGGCAAAGGCAGGCGAACGGTAGCGGCCAGGGTTCTGCACCATCAGGTACTTAACCGAAGACTGATCGGTGGCCGCTGTATCGGCACGCCCGGAGTTGATCGCCTGGTACATCAGGTCGACGCTGTCGTATTGATCGACCTTGGCCTTGGGCAGTGCCTGATGCACCAGTTCCTCGGCATACACGTTTTGCAGTACGGCCACGGTCACATCGTCACCTGCTGCCTTCAGGTCATCGATTTCCTTGTACTTGCTATTGGCAGGCAACAGCAGCGCCACACCCTCGCGGTAGTACGGCAGGGTGAATGCCACCTGCTGCGCGCGGCTGGCAGTAACGGTGATGAACTGGCAGCTGATGTCGACCTTGTCGGTCAGCAGGTTGGGGATACGTGCATCCGAGGACTGCACGACAAACTCCACCTTGCTCGGGTCATTGAACAGGCCCTTGGCAATGATTCTGCCAATGTCGATATCGAAGCCCTGCAACTTGCCGTCTGCGCCCTGGAAGTGCCACGGAGCATTGGTACTGCCCGTCCCTACCACCAGATTGCCACGTTTCAATACTGCATCCAGCTTGCTGCCTTCGGCTGCCTGCACCGTATTGGCCAGCATGAATGAGGCTGAAAGAACAAAGGCACAAGCTTTCACAAAGGAAGGTCCGCGATGCATGACTTAAACTCCGCCGAAGTATTCATTATTCCGCTATAGCGGATACAGGTATGTAACAACGGAATAGACAGCAGAAAGTGTGCCATAGAGGACGTACGGAGGACACCCCATAAAAAAGTCGAAACAAATCAACAGACTGGAATTTGGGCTTGAAGCGGGACAGCGGGGACGAAGCCCGCAGGTAACGCTACCGATTGTCACATTTGAGTGGTACGGCCCCACTCTTGTGCGCATGCGCTGTTATCGGGCGTGGAGTATCAACGTAAATCAGCCAGAAGCACGGGCACAAAGAGCGTCCAGAACGGCGCTCCCACGCTGGCGTGGGAACGAGAGGTGTCGAATGGGGAAGAGACTCAAAGACAGGTAGCAATGGCCGCAGAGCGCAACGCGGCCTGAGCATCGCCTTGCGGGGCATAGAATTCAACGGCTGTGGTCGGGCCTTTGCCGCGCACGTCGGCGAAGTAGGTCGATTCAGTGGTAAACACGGTGAAGCCCCCACCGGACAGGTCATGCAGGAACACGTCAGTAGACGTGCCGAACATGGCTTCGTTCTGCCAGGTCACCTGAATGCACTGGGCAACGGCAGCATCCTGCTTGGCGCTCGACAGGACCTTGTAGGGTCCTGCGGCACGTGCAGAACTGGAAGGCGCTGCACACCCAGTCAATACGGTTGCCGCAATCACCGCCGCGCTTGTCAGAAACAGAAACTTCATGTCATGCCTTCGCTGATAAAAAGTCGATTCTAGCACTGCACCGCGCTATCAACCTTCAGCCAATTGCTCTTCGTATTCCTTCACGTATTCGCCGGCCAGACTCTGTTTCTGCTTTTCGTCGAGCAATTTGCCCGCCATCTGGAAGAACTTCTGCTCTTCTTCCTTCAGGTGGTGATGCACTTTTTCCGACAGCTTTTTCGCAGTGGCCAGCCAGGCTGGACTGGACATTTCGGTTTCATCGAGCTCTTCCATCATCTCGTCCATCTCGTGATGCTCGGAAATGGCGTGACGGCTCAGGTCCACGCCATTGTCGTGGGCCATCAGAGGGATGTAGAAAAACCGTTCTTCGGCCGTTTCGTGGGCCTGCAGTTCTTCCTTGAGCTGTTTGTAGGCCTTCTCGCGTTCGGCGCTGTCGCCGCTAGTCTGGATCAGGGCATCAGCGTAGCTGCGTTGACGATCATGGCTTTCGCGCAGGGCTTCGAAAATATTCAAGGTCATGTCTCCAGGTCGGCTTCCGGGAGCTGGAAGCATCGTGGACTAGACCCCTGGCGAAGATCAGCAGTTCCAACAAATACTGGCAAATGCCTATCGCGCAATAGCGGCAGACTCAAGCCAGTTCGAAAACCACCTCCTGAGCGCCTTCCCACAGTGTCTTCACGCCCAGTTTGCGCAGGTTTTCCTTGCCCTGGGTAATGGTCAGGAAATGGTTGCCCGCCAACTGCCCCATCTTGCTGGCGAAACAGCACGAGCCGTAGGCAAGGATAATCTCGGTTTCGCTGTAACCGCCCGGGTAGAAAAGAATGTCGCCCACCGAAGGATGGCTGGTTGCGTTCTCGAAGCCGATCAATGTGTCATCCAGCTTCAGTTGATAATCATCCAGCGGCACCCAGCAACCCTCGCCGCTCCAGCGCACATGGATGAATTTCTGCCGATAAGGCAGCAGCTTGAGAAACGCTTCCACCGTTTGCGGCGCATCCGGATGGGCTTCGGCGAGAAACTCATATCCGCCCGCGGTAATTTTGATGGTGGTCACTTCGACGACTCCTTAACAGGCAACAAGACTCACAATGGTGCCCAAGGATAAACGCGAGCCCGACAAACCGTCACGGAGTTCCGTTGCGCCCGTACAGAAGGTAGCCGGAACGGTGGCTCAGGCGTTCGTAATACGCATTGACGGCGGGCAGGTCGGGATGCTCGAGAGGCGTCTCGAACCAGCGATTGACTGAAAGACCGATGGGGATGTCCGCCAGGGTAAAACGCTCGCCGCAGACATAGGTGCCGGTCTTTTCCAGTTGCCTGTCGAGTATCTGCATGTGCCTGGTCCATTGAGCACAGGACACGGCTATGGCTGCAGGGTCCTGGTGCTCGGTCGAACGTCGTACCAGTGACATGAAGGCATAACTCCATGATCGGTTCAGATCCGAGCCTTGCCAGTCGATCCACTGATCGGTGTGCGCCCTGGCGCGTGGATCCAGCGGGTAAACAGGGTCGCCAGCATAACGGTTGGCCAGATAGCGAACGATGCTGTTGGACTCCCAAAGCACGAAGTCATCATCCACGATAACCGGCACCATGGCATTCGGGTTGAGCGCGACGAACGCCTCGGTGTCGGCAGGCTTGAAGTCTGACCCCCAGTCTTCCTGAGTGAAGGGTATCTTCAGCTCCTCACACGTCCAGAGTACTTTTCGTACGTTGATCGAGGAGGTCTTGCCCAGTATGCGCAGCATTCAGCGTCCTTGTTGCACAGCAACGTCGTGTCAGTCAGTAGTCATCAGCGGTTTGGCAAACAGGTGATTCTCATGTGTTTCGCCCTGAAACACATAGTGCGGCGTACCTTTCCATGCATAGCCTTGACGAGGGTAGAACGCCAAAGCGCGAGGATTGCCAACCCAGACCGTTGCCCATAATAGCGAGGCGTGACGGGTTGTTGCACGCTGCTCGGCAGCATCAAGTAACAGCCGCCCCGCTCCACGCCCCGTGAAACGCTCCTGCACATAGAGACGTTGCAACTCGGCGGCGTTCGACACACCGAGCATTGCGTGGTCGGTGCGCAACGCGACTTGAGCAAAGCCGATCAAATGCCCTTGCAACTCGGCAACGACGATGAACGTTGTCGGCTCGATGAGCTGTTGTGCGAAGTTCGCAGGCGAGAAAGCTTCCAGCGCCTCGCGGGCGATGGACTGTCGAATGCCCTGCGTTGCGTAGGTGTCGAGAAAAACCTGCATACCGAGCACCGCAAGGCACAACGCATCCGCAGAGGAAGCATCACGCAGGGTAATGGTCATTGAAGAGGGGTTAGTCATCAGGCGGTTGATTCCCGGCATCAGGCAGACAGATGGCCGAATCATACCTGACACAAGGACCGGCCCGGCAGCAGGGCCGGGCCGTCACCTCAGACGCAGCAGCTCGATATCAGCGGCCGGTCATCAGCGATTGCAGCTTGGACTGGGCTTGTTGAGCGTTCTTGCCCTGCTCGTTCAGCTCTTGCAGCAGTTTGTTGAGCTCGGTCTGGACCACAGGATCCTTGACGGTGATCGTCGAACCCGAGATATCGATCTGCGATTTGTGCGCGTCCACATAATCGGCAACCTTCAGGCCACTGGAAAAGGTGCCCTTTATCTGCGGCAGCACTTCGCGGAAGGTGTTGGCGGGTACGCTGACAGTTCGGTCGTAGGCCTTGTCGTAAACCACCTTGAGGTCTTCAGGCTGCTTGAGTTTCGCGCGTGCGGCGTCTGCCTTGCCCTGCTCGACGGTCAGCTTTTCGCCCACTTCATCAAGGCCCGTCTGCACAGCAGCCAGGTCAGCGCGTCGTTGAATGACATCGCTGACCGAATGAAAAGAGCCTTTCTGCATCAAGCCGGCGAGCGGCTGTACAGCAGAGTCCATGCCTGCGCCGAAGTCGGAGATGACCGCATAGTGCGAGGTGTAGTCACCAAAGGTTTTCTTCTCCTCATCCGTCAGCTTGGGCACATGTACGCCCGGCTTGTCGACAATTCGGATTTGCAGGAACTGAGTGAACGCAGTGCGCTGCTCGGGCTCCTTGTCTCCGCAGCCAGCCAGGAACAGGGGTAAAGCGACAGCCAGCAGCAAAGCTGGACGGAAAAGGGACTTCATGTCAGTAACCTCCGGGATCATAAGAATGCACGCTCACAGGCCACGCCTGCTGAACACGAGCGTGCTTATAGTCTCGTCATCGCCTCATCTAGTTCCGCGACGGCACTGAAGATACTTGTCGCAATGCCATATATTGGCAAAGCCAGCACTAAAACCCACTGGTTTGGCGCAGCAAAACCGGGCGTCTGCGCCAAACCGTGCATGGGTCCGACCGGAACAAGGCCCTGCCTGAAAACCGCTCCAAGAAAGTTCCTTAACATTTCTTCATGAGATGAAACGTTTCAGCCGCTACTCTTCAACGGACCGACAAAGTGACAACAGGAGTCAATCACTATGTTTGCACACGAAGGGCTGGGTCTGATCCTTATCTCCATCGTCTTTCTGCTTGGAGCGATTGCGATGTTCATTCACCCTTTCCACGCGCTGGGAAGCTGGTTCAGGAGGAAGAAGCAGGAAAGGAAATCCGACTAACCGTCAACACGCACCAGAAATGGCAGGCCTGGTCATCACCGGGCCTTGCAGAAAAACCTCATATGACCGCCTTCGTCCAGCTTGGCCCCGCGCAAATCTATCATCCTGACAGCTATTTGGAGCTCGTCTTTCCTCTCGCACATTGAATTGCCATCAAGTAGTGGCCAATAAGTATTAAAACAATATCACCCCTCCAACCTTACATCCGAAAACCCTCCAGTGAATAGCGCATTTCGGTAATCAGCGCCCTTGCTATGTAGCCAGTTGTTTCCAGTGTGATACTCTTTTTAGACACTTTGATATTGAATTAATGGCCACCAGCCGATAATGTCGCGCGCATAACGCCCTAACTAATTTGCCACTAGTGCTTACAAGGTTGTCATGACTAGTCAATCAATTAATTCGACGCGCTACGTACGCAATGCTGTTGACGAGCGCACGCCTGCACCGACGCGTGTGCTTGATTTCAGCCAATGCAAGGGCACTAAAAAAGGGCCGGTTTTCCTGATTGGCTCTGGGAAATCAGCAAAGGACTTCCCTATCGAAGAGTTCTCGCATATCCCCATGATTACCATGAACGGCGCGTTCTCGATGTTCGCAGGCACGAACATAAAGCCGTTGTTCTACGTCTGCTCCGACAGGGATTTTCCCAACCAGCAGCCTGAGCTGTTCGCCGCCGCCATGCGCTCCAGCGAAAATGTCGGCCTCTGGGAAGATCAGTTTCGCGGCGATATTCCCAGACCTTCCGGACGCGCTTATGCACTGAAGAAATCGCCCAGAGTGTCGAGGGTGGCGGCACTGTGCTCGCGGGAGGATGCACTGGTCAGAAAACTCTCGTTATGGAGTAGCAGAAACCGGGATATCGGTTTCAGCAAGGATCTGGAATTTGGTTTTTTCGACGCCCGAACTGTCATGTATCTGGCGCTGCAACTGTCTTATCACCTTGGTTTCGACAATGTCTTTCTGGTCGGTTTCGATATGAATCAGTCCGTGGGCCGATTCTATGAATCCTCCAGCGACAATTGCTCACCTTGCGGTCTGGACCAGCATTACGAGTCCAGAATTCTTCCATCACTTGAGCTGATGTCGAAACAGGTCGTCGGGAGCGACTTCCAGGTATTCAATGTCTCCGACAGCTCGCGTGTGCCGCACGAAGTCATTCCCAAGTTGAGCCTTGATGAAGTTCGCCATAAAGTCAGTTGCGCACTTCAACGATAGTATTCAGCCGTCACAGAGTGCTGACAGCAACGCAGCCTGCTTGTCTTGGGCGTCCGCAGTTGCACGCAGCGAAGGGCGCTGAAGCAGGCGCCAACCCTGCCCCGACCCGTTAAACTCGGCAATCCCCTGCCGCCCACCATGTCACTGCCGCCCGACCTATGCGACAATGCGCGCCAATGTCTGGCGTGAACCCCCACATTCATATCCCGGCAACGCAGTCGTGGCAGGCTGCCGTTGCTGTAGACGTATGCCCGTTGGGTCAGCTCATGCTCGGACGGAGCGGACTGAACAGCTTCGGTGGGGTCCTGAGCACCACACCCGCTGACGCCAGCGCTCCCCCGGTTATTGCCCACGTTATTGATAGGTAAAGTAATTGATCTCCACAGCTAACATCACGATGCAGTTCGGCCCCAAACCCTTGTTCGAGAATGTCTCGGTCAAGTTTGGCGCTGGTAACCGTTATGGCCTGATTGGCGCGAACGGCTGCGGCAAGTCCACGTTCATGAAAATCCTCGGTGGCGACCTCGAGCCTTCGGGTGGGCAGGTGATGCTGGAGCCGAACGTGCGTCTGGGTAAACTGCGCCAGGATCAGTTCGCCTATGAAGAGTTCACGGTGCTCGACACCGTGATCATGGGTCACGAAGAGCTGTGGAAGGTCAAGGCCGAGCGCGACCGCATCTATTCGCTGCCGGAAATGAGTGAAGACGACGGCATGGCCGTTGCCGAGCTGGAAACCGAGTTTGCCGAAATGGACGGCTACACCGCCGAATCCCGCGCCGGTGAACTGCTGTTGGGTCTGGGTATCGGCATCGAACAGCACAACGGTCCGATGAGCGAAGTTTCGCCGGGCTGGAAGCTGCGCGTTCTGCTGGCACAGGCACTGTTCTCCGATCCGGAAGTGCTGCTGCTCGACGAACCGACCAACCACCTGGACATCAACACCATTCGCTGGCTGGAAAACATCCTGACCCAGCGTAACAGCCTGATGATCATCATCTCCCACGACCGTCACTTCCTGAACAGCGTGTGCACACACATGGCCGACCTGGATTACGGCGAGTTGCGTCTGTTCCCGGGCAACTATGACGAGTACATGACCGTGGCGACCCAGTCCCGCGAGCAGTTGCTGTCCGACAACGCCAAGAAGAAAGCGCAGATTTCCGAACTGCAATCGTTCGTCAGCCGCTTCTCGGCCAACGCCTCGAAAGCCAAGCAGGCCACGTCCCGAGCCAAGGCGATCGACAAGATCCAGCTGGCCGAGGTCAAGCCCTCCAGCCGTGTCAGCCCTTTCATTCGTTTCGAGCAGACCAAGAAGCTGCACCGCCAGGCGGTCATCGTCGATCGCATGGCCAAAGGCTTCGACGGCAAGACCCTGTTCAAGGACTTCAGCTTCCAGGTCGAAGCCGGCGAGCGTGTGGCCATCATCGGCCCGAACGGCATCGGCAAGACCACTCTGCTGCGCACCCTGGTCAACGAGTTGCAACCAGACGCAGGCACGGTCAAGTGGACCGACGCAGCGGAAATCGGCTATTACGCTCAGGACCATGCTCACGATTTCGAGGATGACTCCACCCTGTTCGACTGGATGGGTCAGTGGACTCAAGGCGGCGAGCAACTGGTACGTGGCACCCTGGGCCGCATGCTGTTCTCCAACGACGAGATCCTCAAGTCGGTGAAGGTGATTTCCGGTGGTGAACAGGGCCGCATGCTGTTCGGCAAGCTGATCCTGCAAAAGCCCAACGTGCTGGTGATGGACGAACCGACCAACCACCTGGACATGGAATCCATCGAGTCGCTGAACCTGGCGCTGGAAAACTATCCAGGCACACTGATTTTCGTCAGTCACGACCGCGAGTTCGTGTCCTCGCTGGCAACCCGCATCATCGAACTCAGCCCAAGTGGCGTGGTCGATTTCAGCGGCACCTATGACGACTACCTGCGTAGCCAGGGCGTTACGTTCTAAGCCTGTCAGCCCGCAATAGTAAAAAGCCCTGTCATATGACAGGGCTTTTTAGTTTCAGAGCACTTACTCGCTTGGCTGGCTGAGCATTTCAATCCACAGCGCACCCTTGCCCGAGGGCGCTTCGCCGACCCGTTGCAAGGCACCCTTCTCGCCTATGGCGTAACTGCCCACCTTGTCGCTTTTCTCGCCACTCACCAGCAACCAGCGCCCATTGGGTGAAACAGCGATGTTGCGCGGCTGCTTTTCCTGAACGGGGTAATTGTCAACGAACGCCACCTTGCCATTGGTGGGCTCAACCTTGAACACCGACACGCTGCTGCTGGTGCGCTCACTGATGAACAGCCATTTGCCGTTCGGCGCGAGGCGAATATCCGCGGCCCAGATGCGCGGCGTCGGATCATCCTTGAGGTCGTTGTTGCGCGCATCGCGAGCCTGTCCCGGCGCCAGATTCAAGCGTTTGGGAATACCGTCTGCCTGACTGGTCTGCTTCAACGCACCGGTTTTCTGATTGATCGCGAAGGCCGTGACGGTGCCACTCATTTCACCGACGACATACAGAAACTTGCCGTCGGACGAAAAGGTCAGGTGGCGCGGGCCGGTATTCTCGGGAACGGCGACATAGCCCTCGCCGATGGGGACAAGCTTGCCGTCCTTGGGCTCCAGGCGGTATTGCAGCACACGATCGACGCCCAGGTTACCGGCGTACACAAACCGGTTGCTCGGATCGGTGCGCACCGAATGTGCGTGCATGCCGGTCTTGTAAGTCTGAATGCTGTCGCTCGGGCGGTGCTGCGCATCGATGGGCTGGACGCTGAGCAAGTCGGCGCCATATGACGCACCAAACAGAAAGCGTCCGCTACGATCGGTAGACAGGTACGCCAGACTCTCGGCCAGCGGCGCCTGGCTCAGCGGTTTGAGGTGTCCGGTGCCAGGCTCGATGCTGAAACTCAGCACTTGATACGGCTTGGCGCGCAACGCCGCAAATAACGCTTTGCCATCCGGCGTGATGGCCATCGGATTGACCTGGTCACCCGCCCTGGTTTGCTCGACCAGGCTGAGCGCCCCGCTCTTTTCATCCAGACGGTATTGAGAAATCAGCCCATCGGTGGGGCTGGAAATGTAAGCGAAGGTGGTCGCCTGGGCACTCAGGCCTAATGAACAACCGACTGCAGCGGCCAGCAACAGAATATTTTTCATGACGAGCCTTTTTATTATTGTGATGTGATCAGTCATCCTATGACCATATCCTCACAACGGCAACTGTCTGATAAGCAGCCGCATAATACCGTTAGCCTGCTTTCATTTATCCAAGACGCACGCCATGATGAGGCACTCCCACCGCCCGCCAGCGAAGAGCCCAATGCCTGCCGCACACCCCGGATCCATGACGATCACCCTGCAGATCGTCTCCATCGTTTTCTACACGTTCATCGCCTTCCTGTGCATCGGCCTGCCTATCGCGGTATTACCCGGCTATGTTCATGACCAGTTGGGTTTCAGCCCGCTGATTGCCGGTCTGGCCATCGCCTCGCAGTACCTCGCCACCCTGCTCAGCCGACCTTTCGCCGGCCGTGCCACAGATACCCTGGGCAGCAAGCGCTCTATCGTGTTCGGGCTCTGGGGCATCGTCATCAGTGGCAGCATGACCTTGCTGGCCACACTGCTGCACGACTTTGCCACGCTGAGCCTGTCGATTCTCATCGTCGCGCGGCTGTTCCTCGGTGTCTCTCAGGGGCTTATCGGGGTCGGCACCATCAGTTGGTGCATCGGCAAAATCGGCCCGGAGCATACTGCACGCTCAATCTCGTGGAATGGCATCGCCTCCTATGGGGCGATCGCCATTGGTGCACCGCTGGGCGTAGTGGTCATCGATGGCATTGGCTTCAACAGCCTGGGTATTGCCATGATGGTAATGGCCGGGCTGGCACTGAGGCTGATTCGCGACAAGCCGTCGGTGCCCATCATTGTCGGTGAGCGCCTGCCCTACTGGTCGGTGTTTGGCCGGATCGCACCCTACGGTCTGGGGCTGACCCTATCGTCGATCGGCTATGGCACGCTGACCACCTTCATCACCCTGTTCTACCTGGATCGTGGCTGGGAAGGCGCGGCCTATTGCCTGAGCATGTTCGGTGTGTGCTTTATCCTCGCCCGCCTGCTGTTCATCGGCGCGATCAATCGGCTGGGCGGCTATAACGCGGCCATCCTGTGCATGGCGGTAGAAATCTGTGGACTGCTGATGCTCTGGCTTTCTCCGAGCAGCGGCGTTGCCCTTGCAGGGGCCGGACTGACCGGCGTGGGGCTGTCGCTGGTCTACCCGGCGCTCGGCGTAGAGGCTATCAAGAGCGTGCCCACCCCTAGCCGCGGCGCCGGCCTGAGCGCCTACGCGGTATTCTTCGACCTGGCACTGGCAATCGCAGGGCCGGCAATGGGCGCAATTGCCTTGGGCCAGGGCTATGACTGGATATTTTTCTATGCAGCCCTGCTATCGGTGTGCGCGCTGGCCCTGACAATCTGGTTGTCGCGGCACGCCGCTCAAGCGCAATGATCGGCCGCAACAGTACCTTTGCGGCATAAGCTTTTCGCTTGTAGTTCCAATAGTTAGTAGATAAAGCTTAAATCCCGCCGTCGGTCGGTCAACTTCTTGACGCATTCAGCAACGACTTCTTGACTTGATAGTGCGAGCCTCGAAACAGGCTTGCAAAGTGTTCGTCGCCCACCTGGGTGAGACGCCGCTTTGCGTAGCAGTCTGGCGCCTCGATCCCTCTCGATTGCCTCCCTGCTGCCAGCCTGGACGGGAGTGCTGTCATGAAAATCCGTTGTGTCCATTTTTATCAGACCTGCAACGTGCTGCCGGTGGTGATACTGGCAATTATCCCTTCCTGGGCCGAAGGCGCCTGCAGCCTTTCCTCCTTTCCATCGGCGGGTACTCAGGTCTGTGACGGCGGTGGCAGCGGGCCGTTTAGCGCGCTCAACGGCGACCACGTGCTGATCTTCCCGCTGGGCGGAACGGGCACCGTGTCCGGCAATGTCCTGTTCGGTCCGGGAATGGATCGCGTGGACATGCAGTCGGGGCGCATTCTGGGCAACGTAATCCAAGGGGCGGGGATTGACCGCTTCACCCTCTCTGCGGGTGAGGTCAGCGGCGATCTGAACCAAGGCGATGATCCCGACGACTTTGTCATGAGCGGCGGCACGCTGGGCGCTCTGGCCCAAGGTGATGGGCGGGATACCTTCCTCATGACCGGCGGCACCCTCACCCGCGCGTTCGAGGATGGCGACGTTGCAGTGATGACCGGGGGCAGCATCGGTCGCGTGGACATGAAGCTGGACAACAATGTATTCGAGATGTCCGGTAGCACCATCATCAACAATCTGGTCACCGGCTTTGGCCGGGACACGATTACCTTGTCGGGCGGCATTGTTGGCGGCAATGTCAGCGTCAGTGGCGGTGACGACCTGGTCACCCTCAGTGGCGGCGAGATTCGTGGCGAAGTTCGCACCAGCGTTGGCAATGACAATTTCAACTGGCTGAACGGCGGTTACGCACGCAGCAACGTGTTGATGGCCGATGGCAATGATACGGCGCGCCTCTACAACCTGAGCGAATACTACCTGAGCGCCAACCCGCTGCTCGACGGCGGCCCGGGCAACGACCTGTTGACCTTCGATAACACCGTATCATCACAGCCGGGTCGCTATGCCAACTGGGAAACGGTCAACGTGAGCAACGGCTCGCAGCTGAATCTGGCCGGCACGCTGGTACTCGGCGATAGCGTGAGTGACACCGGCGTTCTGAACATCGATTCCGCCAGTACGCTGACCTCGACCTCGGGCAGCATTGCGCCGTTCAGCGCCGGTTCCCTTGCCTCACTGGAGAATGCCGGAACGCTGGACGTCAGCGATGCAGGCCGTTCGCTCACTGGCACATTGACGGTGACCGGCAATTACACCGGCCAGAACGGGCGACTGCTGTTGCTATCGGCACTGGGCGATGATGCATCCGACAGCGACCGACTGGTCGTGGCACAGGGTCGAATCAGCGGTTCTACACGCATGATCGTCAGCAACTCGGGTGGGCTGGGCGCCCTGACCCGCGGCAATGGCATCGAAGTGGTACAAGCCATCAACGGAGCAACCAGCGAAAGCAGTGCCTTTTCGTTGCAAAATCCGCTGTCTGCAGGTGCTTATCAGTATTACCTGTTCAAGGGCGGCGCGACTGCCGGCTCTGAGAACAGCTGGTTCCTGCGCTCCGCGGTGATTGCCCCGCCAACGCCAGCTCCTGCTCCTGCCGAGCCCACCCCAGAACCTGCGCAGCCAACCCCACTGCCAACACCTGTTCCTGTTCCCGAGCCTACACCTACACCTACACCTACACCTACACCGCAGCCTGAGCCTGCTCCCGAACCTGCACCCACACCACTACCTGTACCTGACCCTCCCCCAAACCCTGCACCCGAGCCCGAGCCGAACAGCCCACCCCCTGTCACGCCAGCAGTCACGCTGCCAGTCCCCGCGATAGGAACCCCGCCACTGCCTGAACCCGTTCGCGGAGCCGCGCCCATCGCGCTGTACCGGCCCGAGGTCGCCAACTACTCCGTGGTGGCTCCTGCCGCTGCGGTCCTGGCCCTGAGCTCACTGGGCACCTTTCATGAACGTCAGGGGGATCAAGCCCTGCTGACGCAAAACGGCACGACGCCAGCGGGTTGGGCGCGCGTGTTCGGCAGCGACTTCAGGCAACGCTGGTCGGGAGACGTGAGCCCTGGCCTGGACGCTTCATTCAAGGGTTATCAGATAGGCCATGCCCTGTATGTTTGGCAACAGGACAGCGGGCAGACTCAGCACGCCGGCCTGTTCGTCGCGCATAACCGTCTGGACGGCAAGGTGAAGGGTTTTGCAGAAGGTTTCAGCGACTACCGGACAGGGCATCTGAAACTGCAGGGCGAGAGCCTGGGCGCCTACTGGACGCTGACCACACCGAATGGCGGATACGTCGACGCAGTGGCGATGGGCACACGCCTGGATGGCCGCAGCCGCTCTGTCAGGGGCATCGGTGTCGACACTGAAGGCCACGTCATGAGCCTGTCTGTCGAGACAGGTTATCCGCTGCCGCTCTCACAGCGCTGGGTTGCAGAGCCCCAGTTACAGATCATCTACCAAAGCGTAGACCTGCAGGATCAGGATGACGGCATTGCCCATCTCGGGTTCGACAGTCAGGCGTACACCACAGGGCGCATCGGCGTGCGTTTCAAGGGACACTATCAAGTGAGCAGCGTACCGATAGAGCCTTATCTGCGCGCCAACCTCTGGCACACCAAAGACGGCCATGACACGCTGACCTTCGATCACGCAGAGCAGATAAGAACCGCGCATCGGTCAACGACGGGCAGTATTGGCGCAGGGATGGTAGCGATATTGAGCAGCAACGCCAGTCTGCACTTGAGCGCTGATTATCTGGGCGATCTGGGCGAGCATGGAGCGGAGGGAGTGAACACCAGCCTGGGGTTCAGGCTGGTGTGGTAGCACGACCGTCAGCGCGGGGACGCGACTTGGTCAGTCTTTCTTCGGTTTGAGGATGAGCACCGCGAGTGGTGGCAGATTCAGCACCAGCGAATCCTCCATCCCATGCGCCGGCTCGGCTTCAGTCATGACCTCGCCACCATTGCCAAAGTTGGAGCCTGCATAGGTTTCCGCGTCACTGTTCAGCAACTCCGTCCATGCACCTCGCATCGGTGCGCCAAGGCGGTAGTCCATGCGCGGCACCGGGGTCATGTTGGCGACCACCAGCAGCGGTTCACCCTCGTTGCTCCAGCGCAGGTACGCAAACACGCTGTTGGCACTGTCATCGCCGACCAGCCACTGGAAGCCGGCAGGGTCTGCATCGCGCTCGTGCAGCGCCTTTTCGTCTCGATAGAGGCGGTTCAGATCGCCGACCAGGTTCTTCACGCCCACGTGCTCGGCATATTGCATCAAGTACCAGTCCAGCTCCCTGTCGTGATTCCACTCGCGCCATTGGCCGAATTCGCAGCCCATGAACAGCAGCTTCTTGCCGGGGTGCGTCCACATGAAGGACAGATAAGCGCGCAGGTTGGCGAATTTCTGCCAGCGGTCACCCGGCATCTTGTCGATCAGCGAATGTTTGCCGTGTACCACTTCGTCGTGGGAAATAGGCAGTACAAAACGCTCGGACCACGCATACACCAGGCTGAAGGTCAGCATGCCATGGTGATGCCCACGGTTGATCGGGTCCTCTTCCATGTAATGCAGCGAGTCATGCATCCAGCCCATGTTCCACTTGTAATTGAAGCCAAGCCCACCCTGCTGGGTCGGCTCGCTGACACCCGGCCAGGCGGTCGACTCTTCTGCAATCACCATGGTCCCAGGGGCTTCCAGTGCAACCACGTCGTTCAAATGACGCAGGAAGTCGATGGCCTCGAGGTTTTCGCGGCCGCCGAAGCGATTCGTAACCCATTCGCCTGCATTACGCGAATAGTCGCGGTACAGCATCGACGCCACCGCATCCACGCGCAGACCGTCGATGTGGTAATGCTTGAGCCAGTGCAGTGCCGAGGCAAGCATGAAGCCATGAACCTCGGTGCGTCCCAGATTGTAGATCAGGGTGTTCCAGTCCTGATGGAAGCCCTCCTTGGGGTCGGCGTACTCGTACAGGCAAGTACCGTCGAACTGCGCCAGACCATGAGTATCGGTCGGGAAATGCGCCGGAACCCAGTCAAGAATGACGCCGATTTCAGCGCGGTGACAGGCGTCGACGAAGAAGGCGAAATCTTCCGGCGAACCGTAACGGGCAGTGGGCGCGAACTGGGCCAGCAGTTGATAGCCCCATGAACCACCGAACGGGTGCTCCATGATCGGCATCAGCTCGATGTGCGTGAAGCCAAGTTCCTTGACGTAAGGAATCAGTCGATCAGCCAGTTCACGCCAGTTGTACTGCCGCCATTGATTGTCGTCGACCTGCTCCATTTGCCAGGAGCCGGCGTGCAACTCGTAGATTGATAACGGTGCAGTGACTTCGTGACGGTCTGCCCTTGATTGCAGCCACTCCTGGTCACTCCACTCGAACTGCAACGGCGCAGAGATCTTCGACGCGGTATCGGGCGGTAGTGTGGTGGCCAGGGCCATCGGGTCGCTTTTCAGCGGCAGAATCCCGTGAGCACCGAGAATCTCGTACTTGTAGACCTCACCGGGCTGCAGACGCGGGACGAAAATCTCCCATACCCCGGTCGGGTGGCGCATGCGCATCGGATGGCGACGGCCATCCCAACTGTTGAAGCTGCCAACCACCGAAACACGACGCGCATTGGGCGCCCAGACCGCAAAACGCACACCGTCCACGCCATCGACGCTGGTGACCTGCGCGCCCAGACAGCTGCTCAGGTCGCGATGATTACCCTCGGCAAACAGGTAGAGGTCCATCTCGCCCAGCAGCGGGCCAAAGCTGTAGGGGTCCTCGGTGATCTGTTCACCACCGGCCCAGTTGATTTTCAGCAGGTAAGGCTGCGGATGCTCGAGGTGGCCGACGAAAAACCCCGGCACTTCGCTCATTTCCATCTCGCCCAGTTCGCGACCGTCATCCCTGGCCAGCAGGCGGACACTCAAGGCTGCGGGCAGATAGGCGCGGACGTACTGCCCGCTGCCGCCATCGCCATGCGGGCCGAGGATAGAGAACGGGTCACGGTGTTCAGCACGGATCAGCGCGTCGAGGTCCACAGCAGCGGGAATCGCGCGGTGGCGCGTGCCGGCTTTATCAGGCGCATTCATATTGACTCTCCATCAGACGATTGCAGCAGTCCACGCAAGCCTTGCAAGGGAACGGCCAGCCAGGCTGGACGGTTCTCGGCTTCGTAGATCACTTCATAAGCAGCTTTTTCAAGGGTGAACAGCTCGAGTGCAGCGTCCTCCCCTTTCGCATCTTTCCAGGCATGGGCAATGCCGGTGGTCGCCGAGCGATAACCCTCGATAAAGGTTTCCCGCGCTTGCGCCAGGTAGGTATCGGCCACACGTTTGCGCGCCTCGGCCGCCTCGGGCGACGTGTCGACGCTTTGCGCACTGCGTACAGCCATCGCCGCAGCGTAGTCGAAGGAGCGCAGGACACCGCTGACATCCTTGAACGGGCTGTGCTTGGCACGGCGCTCTTCAAGTGCGCGGGCCGGCTCACCCTCGAAATCGATCAGGTAGGCATCGCCTTTGACCACCAGCACTTGCCCCAGATGCAGATCGCCATGCACACGAATGCGCAGGCCACCGGCGGAGCGCTTGGCCAGGCCTTCGACGCGCTGACGGATCTGCTTGCGCTGCGCGAGCAAGTCCCTGACCAGTTGCTGATCGTCCTTCTCCAGCTCGCCCATGCGCTGTTCCAGCAATTGCAAGGCGCGCTCGAGCTGAGCGTTGACGCTGGCCCCGGAGGCCTTACTGTCCTGGCTGCTGGTGACCTCAACGGCAAAATCCGCATTGTCAGTGGGCGACGCGAGGATCTGATGCATCTCACCCAGGCGCTGACCAAGACTGCGCGAGAAGTCCGCGAGTTCGAGCAATGCGTTGTAATGCTGTTCCTGGCCGGAAACACCATGTGCCAGCTCGTCGCGTACCGCACGCTCGAGATTGTTCTGGGTCCACTCCCACGCATCGCCCTGATTGCTCAAATACCCTTGGGCGATCATCAGTAGATTGGGCTGACCGTCATTGCCGACGCGTACCAGAGAGCCCAGCAGCGGTGAAATGTTCTTGAAGCCGGCCTGGGTCAGGAACGCGCCCATTTCCAGCTCGGGATGTGTCCCGGCGCTGACTTTGCGAATCAGCTTGAGCACCAGGCTGCTGCCCACCACTACCGAACTGTTCGATTGCTCGGCAGACAGGTAGCGCACTTCCGACTCGGCGTTCAGGCCGAGGGGCGCCAGCTGTGAGCTTTGCTCGAAACGCAACTCGCCGTCGGCACAGGGTATGACCGTATCCGACTGCATGCCCTGAATCACGGCACGGATGAAGGTTTCCAGGGTGAATGCATCCGTGATCAACCCGACATCGCGGTTGCGACGTACTCGGGCCAGTGCCAGCTGCTGCGGCAATGCACTGCTGATATCGTCTTCGGCCAGCAAGCCGAACGGCAGTTGATAGCGATCGGTCTGCCCGCCGGCAGTGACTTCAATCTCGCTGAGCAGTACCGGATGCGCTTCATCGCCGAAGCGCACGGCGTAGGCAATGCTGACCTTCTCGATTGCCTTGTCCTTGCCCGCGAACCAGCGCCGTTTAGGCAGGTAAACCGCCAGCGAGGTGTTTTCCATGGTGCTGCGCAGTGGCTCTTCGAGCAACTCTTCCAGACGCTTCTTGAGCACCAGAGTCGGGAAGTCCGGCATGCTCTGCGCGGGTTCAACGTGCCAACTGGGCATTTGATTCTCCGAAGCCAGTAAAAACCAGTAAAAGCCGTACGGCGGCAGCGTCAGCAGGTAGCTTAACTGGCCGATAGGCGGGAATGCGCTGCCGCCGAGCATTTCCACCGGCACAGTGCCTGCATAGGCAGACAACTCAAGCTCTGCAGCCTGGGCGGCGCTGGAAACGTTGGCGACACACAACACCACTTCACTGTGTCCGTCAGGTGCTGTGTATTCGCGGGTATAAGCAAGAATGCGGCGGTTCGACGGCGAGAGCATTTTCAGCGTGCCACGCCCGAAGGCCTTCTGCTGTTTGCGCACGGCGAGCATGCGCCGGTTCCAGTTCAGCAGCGAATGCGGGTCACGTTCCTGGATTTCGACGTTGACCGACTGAAAGCCATACATCGGGTCCATGATCGGTGGCAACACCAGACTGGCCGGATCGGCACGCGAAAAACCGCCGTTGCGGTCGATGGACCACTGCATGGGCGTGCGCACACCGTCCCGGTCACCCAGGTAGATGTTATCGCCCATGCCGATCTCGTCGCCGTAATACAGCGTCGGTGTGCCGGGCATCGACAACAGCATGCTGTTGAGCAACTCGACCCTGCGACGATCGCGATCCACCAATGGCGCCAGCCGCCGACGGATGCCCAGGTTGATCCGTGCGCGGCGGTCGGCCGCATAGTAATTCCACAGATAGTCACGCTCACGATCGGTGACCATTTCCAGGGTCAGCTCATCGTGGTTGCGCAGGAAAATCGCCCATTGGCAGTTTTCCGGGATTTCCGGCGTCTGCCGCAAAATATCGGTGATCGGAAAACGATCTTCCTGGGCCAGGGCCATGTACATGCGTGGCATCAATGGAAAGTGAAAAGCCATATGACATTCATCGCCATCCGGGCCTTTGCTGTCGCCAAAATACAGCTGGGTGTCTTCCGGCCATTGATTGGCCTCGGCCAGCAGCATCCGGTCCGGGTAGTTCGCGTCGATCTCGGCACGAATGCGCTTGAGCACCTGATGGGTTTCCGGCAGGTTCTCGTTGTTGGTACCGTCCCGCTCGATGAGGTACGGGATGGCATCCAGACGCAAACCGTCGATGCCCAGATCCAGCCAGAAGCGCATGACTTCCAGAACCGCATCCAGCACGTGCGGATTGTCGAAATTCAGGTCCGGCTGGTGGGAGTAGAAACGGTGCCAGAAGTACTGGCCGGCAACCGGGTCCCAGGTCCAGTTGGACGTTTCGGTATCGAGAAAGATGATCCGCGTACCGTCGTACTTCTGATCAGTGTCCGACCACACATAGAAATCCCGCGCCTTGGAACCGGGCTTGGCATTGCGGGCTTTCTGGAACCATGGATGCTGGTCGGACGTGTGGTTGATGACCAGCTCGCTGATCACTCGCAGGCCGCGCTTGTGTGCCTGGGCGATGAAACGCTTGGCATCGGCCATGGTGCCGTAGTCGCTGTGCACGTCGCGGTATTCGGAAATGTCGTAGCCATCGTCCCGGCGCGGCGACGGATAGAACGGCAACAACCAGATGGTGTTGACGCCCAGCGCAGCAATGTAGTCGAGCTTTTCGATCAAGCCTGCGAAATCGCCGATTCCGTCGTTATTGGAATCAAAGAACGATTTCACGTGAACCTGATAAATCACCGCATCCTTGTACCAGAGCGGATCTTTGATAAATGTCGCGTCACCGGGCTTTTTGGCCATTATTGACTCCTCGGGAGTGTTATTGCGCGGCCTGGATACGCCAGATTCCAAACGGTTGAGCTGGATCGAGACGCGTGTGCTGGTACTTGCCGTACCAGGTCCAGCGGTGACCGGTCATCAGGTCTTCACCCGACGTAGCGGCGTCATCCGGCAGGCCCATTTCCCACAGCGGCAACTCGAAATCCGCTTCCTGTGCGTTGTATGGGTCAAGGTTGATGGCAACCAGAATGAAGTTGCTGCCGTCCGCCGAGCGCTTGCCGAAATACAGGATGTTGTCGTTCCACGCGTTGTACAGCTTCAGACCCAGGTGCGTTTGCAGCGCAGGGTTCTGCCGACGAATGCGGTTGAGTTGAGCGATTTCGGCAATGATGTTGCCCGGTGCCGCGTAATCGCGAACCCGAATCTCGTACTTCTCCGAGTCCAGATACTCTTCCTTGCCGGGAATCGGTGCCGCTTCGCAGAGTTCGAACCCCGAATACATACCCCACAGCCCGGACCCCATAGTGGCCAGTGCCGCCCGGATCAGAAAGCCGGGACGCCCGGACTCGTGCAGGAAGCGCGGGTTGATGTCAGGCGTGTTGACAAAGAAATTCGGACGATAACAGTCGCGCCAAGGGACTTCATTGAGCTGGGTGAAATACTCGGACAGTTCCGCCTTGGTGTTGCGCCAGGTGAAATAGGTGTAACTCTGGCTGTAACCGACCTTGCCCAGCCGCGCCATCATTGCCGGCTTGGTAAAGGCTTCGGCCAGGAACATTACCTCAGGGTGCTGACTGCGCACTTCGCCGATCATCCACTGCCAGAACGGCAGCGGTTTGGTGTGCGGGTTGTCGACGCGGAAGATTTTCACGCCTTCGTTGACCCAGCCCAGAACGATGTCGCGCAACTCCGTCCACAGGCCGGGGATGGCGTCTGGTGCGTAGAAGTCGACGTTGACGATGTCCTGATACTTTTTCGGCGGGTTTTCCGCATAACGGATCGTGCCGTCCGGACGCCACGAGAACCAGCCCGGATGCTGCTTGAGCCACGGGTGATCCTGGGAACACTGGATGGCGAAATCCAGCGCGATTTCCAGGCCATGGTCGGCTGCAGCTTTCACGAGGTTACGGAAATCTTCACGACTGCCCAGCTGTGGGTGAATGGCTTCATGGCCCCCCTCCTCACTGCCGATTGCATAAGGGCTGCCCGGATCATCAGGGCCTGCGGTCAGGGAGTTGTTCGGGCCCTTGCGGTGGGCGCGGCCGATAGGATGAATCGGCGGAAAATACAGCACGTCAAAGCCCATGTCGCGAATGGTCGGCAGACGCGAATGGACGTCGTTGAACGTACCGTGGCGCGCCGGATCGTCGGTCATCGAACGGGGAAACAGCTCGTACCAGCTGGCAAACTGTGCAAGCTCACGCTCGACGTCCAGCGGGAACTCGACGCTGCGGCTGAGGAAGGCCTGATTGTCGGCCAGCTTCATCAGGCTGGCGGTTTCGCTGTGCAACAGCAGCGCGACTTTCTCGTCTTTATCGCCCTGTTCAAGCTGGCCCAGCAGACTTTCGATCTGCTGGCGCTGCTCGTTCTGGCTGCGCTCGGCGGCGTGCACCAGATGAATGCGGCCCTCTTCCAGTTCCAGATCGACAGGAACGCCGGCGCCGAACTTCTTCTCCAGCTCATAACGATAGCTACCGAACTGATCGATCCAGGCTTCCAGGCGAAACACATGGCGGCTGACCGAGGTCGGGGTGAATTCACCAACCCAGCTGTCATTGCCCAGCTCGCGCATTGGCGCGCTGTGCCAGTGTTCTTCATCAGCAGCACGCCAGCGGATATTGACCGCCATCTTGTCGTGCCCATCGGCATAGACCTTGCTGGTCACGGTAACCGGTTGCCCGATGATCGCCTTGGCCGCGAACAAGCCACCGTCAATCACCGGCAACGTGTCTTCAATCACGATGCGGGGTAGTTGCAGCGCCTGGGTCAGTGATAGCGGAAGGGTTGCTTGCGGGACATCGGTGGCCAGGGAATCCGGACCGTATGGCTGTTCATTCATCGAGCATCACTCCTCACGCCCCAGGGACGCTCCTGTGCATTCCATGCAATGGAAAAATTGACGGTATGGCAGCGTACGATCGCACTGTGCTGGCGACTCGTCTATTTCCGCTGCCTAGGTTCCGAGCGGTCAACGAGGGTAAAGTTCAAAGGTTTTGAGGATGTTTGCTGGTCGTGCGAAGAGATGAAGCAGTCATCGAGTGGATCAACGGGACGACTGTGGCGGGAAGTAAATCAATTGAATCATCGGCCATGCCAGGCAGTCGTAAACAGGGTCGACAAGGAGGCTGCAACCATGACCTTACCCAACCCTGTAGAAGTACCCGATCCGAACATCGATGACCCCGCCCTGCCCGAGCCAGTGCCCGAGCAGGAGCCGCCGCCATCCACGCCGCCGCCCAATGAAACGCCAGTTGGCGATCCGCCAGCCAATGCGCCGCCCGTCACGGTGTGACGAGTAAGCAGGGTCTGAAGGGGTCTGCCCGAGTATGGACGCCTTCAGCGCCCTCCCGCCACATCGATGAACGTTCCCGTGGCATAAGACGCATTGTCCGACAGCAACCAGAGAATCGCTTCGGCCACTTCCTCGGCCTTACCGCCACGGCCCATGGGCAAAGCACCCTCAAGCTTGCTGACGCGAAACGGATCGCCGCTCAAGGCGTGAAAGTCGGTGAAGATGAAACCCGGACGTACGGCGTTGACGCGCACGTTTTCCGCCGCGACTTCCTTGGACAGCCCGATGGTAAAGGTGTCCAGCGCACCTTTCGATGCCGCATAGTCGACGTATTCGCCTGCCGAGCCCAGACGTGCGGCGAGCGACGATACGTTGACGATGCTGCCGCCTTGCCCTCCGTGCGTCGGCAACATGCGTAACAACGCGTGTTTGCTGCACAGCATCGGGCCAACGACGTTGTTCATCATCATCTTCAACAGGCGAAATTCCGACATGTCCTCGACTCTCGAAGCCTGCGCCAGGGTGCCCGCGTTATTGACCAAATGGGTGACACGACCGAGTTCGGAGTCGACCCTGGCAAACAGCCGCATGATCTCGTCTTCATTGCTGACGTCGGCCTGCACGGTGATCGCCTTGGCGCCCATCGCTCTCACCTGGCCTGCGGTCTTTTCGGCAGAGGTATGATCCGACAGGTAGTTGATGCAGATCCGATAACCCTGTGAGGCAGCCAGACGCGCTGTGGCAGCGCCGATCCCGCGTGAACCACCGGTGATAATGAGGACTTTTTCCATGGAGTGTCTCGTTTTTTCAAAGGCCGACATCAGGACCCAGTCAACCTTCGCAGGTTAACCAGCCGGTTCGGATCGTGACAGCCTTTACCGTCAAGCGCCATCTGCGCGCTTCAGAAAGCCGCTTGCCCGGTATCGGACGCATCCACTGCAGCTTTCGCTTCGGCGGCGCGGATTTCTTCGAGAAACTGCTGGGCCGGCAACGGATAACCCAGCAGGAAGCCTTGCAGCGAGTGACACCCCAAATGAGTCAGGAAGCGCTGCTGAACAGCGGTTTCAACGCCTTCGGCGACTATTCGCAGATTCAACGCCTGACCTACCGCGACGATGGCCGAAACGATGGCGGCGTCGTCGGTGTCATGCTCCAGGTCGCGGACAAAGCCTCGATCAATCTTGATTTCATTGGCGGGTAGTCGTTTCAGGTACATCAGACTGGAGTAACCGGTGCCAAAATCATCGATCGACAGGTCCACGCCCATCTCCGAAAGCCTTCTCAACACCGCCAGGCTGGCATCCGCATCGTGCATGGCAGTGGTCTCGGTGATTTCCAGAGTCAGACAGTTAGCCGGCAACTGATGCCGGGCCAGTGTGTCCGCCACTGCCGTGACCAGCCCGGAATGACAGAACTGCAAGGCTGAAAGGTTGACTGCAATACGCCAGTGCGAGTAACCCTGGGTGTACCACTCACGCATTTGCCGACAGGCTTCATCCAGTACCCACTCGCCGATCTGAATGATCAGGCCGGTTTTCTCCGCCATGGAAATGAACAGGTCCGGCCCCAGAACACCCTGTTCCGGGTGGTTCCAGCGCAGCAACGCTTCTGCGCCTAAGGGCAGCCCGGTCACGGCGTCGAACTTGGGCTGGTAATAGATACAGAACTGCCGATGTTTGATCGCCTTGTGCAAATCCTGCGACATCTGCAGCTGATTGCGGGCGTTGCTGTTCATCGACGCATCGAAAAAACTGTAGCCGTTCTTGCCGGCAGCCTTGGTGTGGTACATGGCCGCGTCTGCATTGATCAGAAGCTCATGCTGGGTGCTGCCGTTGCCCGGGTACATGCAGATGCCGATGCTCAGAGATATCTGCAACTGATGTTCGCCAATGTTGAACGGCGTGCCGACTTCGCTGACCTGTCGTCTTGCTACGGCCAATGCATCTTCAGCATGTTGAAGCTCCACCAGCAGGACAAACTCGTCGCCGCCGACCCGGGCCAGCGTATCGCGTCGATGCAGACTGTTGCGAAGACGCAAAGCGACCTGCCGCAACAGCAAGTCGCCGATATGGTGGCCGAACGCATCATTGACCGGCTTGAAGCCATCGAGGTCCATGAACATCAGCGCAAAGCAACCACCCGTCTCAACTGCCCTTTTCATGGCCCGATCGATGCGTTCCGTCAACAGCGCCCGGTTTGGCAAGCCAGTCAGGTTGTCGTGCAGGGCCAGGTGGGTCAGTTCCAGATTGGCCTCCGTCAGGGAATCGGCCAGCACGGCGGTACGTGTTTCCAGATGGGAGTCGAGAATACAGCTGAACAGTGCAATTCCCAGAATCGACAGGCTGGCGACCAGTACGATTCGGTCCAGCCCGTTACTGCTCAGCCCTTGCGGCAGCGCATCGCAAAAGCTGCCATCGGCAAAATTCGCAGCGGCCATGCCGGTGTAATGCATGCCGATGACAGCCAGCCCCAGCAACAGCGCCGCCGAGGCGCGTAGCAGGTAGACCCTGGGGCGCTGCTGGCGAAGATGGAAGGCTATGCGCAATGCTGCCGCAGACGCAGCGATAGCAATGACCACAGAAAGCACGAACAGCCACGGCGTATATTGAATGCCAGGCTGCATGCGCATTGCAGCCATGCCGGTGTAGTGCATGGCACTGATGCCAAGCCCCAGCAACACCGCACCCAGGCTCAGTTGCAGCGCGGGCAATCTTGGCTGGGTGGCGAGCCACAGGGCGAACCCTGAAAAGCCGATGGCGATCAACAGCGAAAGCAGCACCAGTGGCACGTCGTAGCCCAGGTCGATGGGCAATACGAACGCCAGCATACCGATGAAATGTGTCGACCAGGTGCCAACGCCCATCGCGATAGCGCCGCCCGCAGTCCATAGGTTTACAGCACGGCCCCTGGCCGAAACGATGCGGCCCACCAGATCGAGGGCCGTATACGCGGCAAGAATAGCGACGAGAATCGAGATAACGACGAGTGAAGGGATGTAGCTGCCAATCAACATAAACGCACCTGGAAACCAATGAGCGCGTCCATGCCGATCTTGTGCGGGTGATTGTACGCATTAGCGGCCAAATGTCGCGGCAGCCGGTCGAAAAGATGGCGAGTAGCTATTATTTTTTCGATTAATGCGAACAGTTCACTGGAAAACTGCTTTTTGAACCCGAAATACTCATTCCTGGAGCGTCAAACCTGACTCGGCATTCCAGCCTCCGCCCAGTGCGGCGATCAATTGAACGCTGGCAATCAACCTGCTTTGCAGCACGCTGAGCACACTGCGCTCGTTGCTCAATGCGGTGGCCTGAACATTGACGACGTCCAGGTAACCAATCAGCCCGGCCTTGTATTGATTGTTGGTCAGGCGCAGCGAATCACGAGCCGAGACCAGCGCTTCCTGGCGTACCGCAGCTTCCTGCTCGTATACCTTGAGCTGAACCAGATAGTTCTCGACCTCCTGAAAACCGTTCAGCACGGTCTGCCGGTACTGGGCGACAGTCTGGTCATACACGGCTTCGGTACGATCGACTTCGGCCGAGCGCCTGCCACCGTCGAACAGGGTCAGCGCCAGTTGCGGGCCCACCGACCAGAAGCGGTTAGGCAGGCTGATCCAGTTGGCAAAGGTACTGCTGCTGTAACCGCCGCTCATGCTCAACGTGAAATCCGGATAGTAAGCGGCCTTGGCCACGCCAATGTTGGCATTGGCACCCATCACCGAGCGCTCGGCGGCGGCAATGTCAGGGCGGCGTTCAAGCAACTGCGAAGGCAGGCCTGGCGGAATCTGCGGCAACTGCGGAATCGAGGTGCTGGCGGGCAGATTGAAGTCTGCCGGCGCCATCCCCATCAGTACGGCGATGGCATTCTCATACTGCGCACGCTGCCAGGCCAGATCGATCAGGTCGGCCTGGGTGCTTTTCAACTGCGTCTGCGCCTGCGCGACAGCGTCACTTCCGGAAATACCGGCGCGGTACTGGTTCTGCGTCAGGGTCAGGGAGCGCTGGTAGGCATCCACCGTGGATTCCAGCAGGCGTTTCTGTTCATCGATCACGCGCAATTGCAGGTAATTCTGTACCAGCTCCGATTGCAGACTCAGGCGCATCGCGGCCAGGTCGGCAAGACTTGCCTGAGCATTGGCGGTGTCCGCCTCCAGCCCGCGACGCAGCTTGCCCCAGACATCGGCCTCCCAACTGACGCCCAGTTGCGCGTTGTAACTGTTGCGAATCCCGGAGGCACTCGTGCCGCTATTCGACGTGCCTGTGCCCTGCCCCGAGCGGGTTTTGCCGGTTGTCAGGTCAAGCGTAGGCAGGAAGGCAGCCCTGGAGCTGCGCACCAGTGTCTGTGCCTGTCGATACTGCGCATCGTACTGGGCGACGGTCTGGTTGGACGTGTTGAGGCGCTCGACCAGCGCGTTCAGTTGCGGGTCCTTGTACACCTCCCACCACGCACCTTTGGCCATCCCGTCACTCGGCGTCGCCGTACG
This sequence comes from Pseudomonas syringae KCTC 12500, assembly GCF_000507185.2. Classification (NCBI taxonomy): domain Bacteria; kingdom Pseudomonadati; phylum Pseudomonadota; class Gammaproteobacteria; order Pseudomonadales; family Pseudomonadaceae; genus Pseudomonas; species Pseudomonas syringae. The sequence continues at coordinate 5,299,044 of NZ_AYTM02000002.1, read as the reverse complement.
CCAGCCCTGCGCAGCCTTGAACTGCGCGGGTGCTGCCATGGACGGCTTCTGGTAATCCGGACCCACAGCGCAGGCGCTGAGCAGCACCACACAAAGCCCCAGCGCGAATGGACGAATCAGCCCTGTCGGGCGGGAGGTGAATACCAGGCGTTCGGTCATAGCGGAGTTTCCAGAGCAGCATCGGTACGCACGCCACGCCATTTGTTGTAACGATGGCGCAGACGGTCGAGATAAAGGTAAACCACCGGGGTGGTATAGAGGGTCAGGACCTGGCTGAAGATCAGGCCGCCGATGATGGTCAAGCCCAGCGGCTTGCGCATTTCCGCGCCTTCGGCGGTGCTCAGCAGCAATGGCAAGGCGCCCAGGATGGCCGCCATCGTAGTCATCAGAATGGGCCGCAGGCGCTGCAGACAGGCGCTACGGATTGACTCTTGCGGCGTCATTCCCTGTTCGCGCTCCAGGTGCAGGGCAAGGTCGATCATCATGATCGCGTTTTTCTTGACCACGCCAATCAGCAGGAACAGGCCCAACAGGGAGATCAGACTGAACTCGCTGCCCAGCACGTAGATCGTCAGCAATGCGCCAACCCCTGCGGACGGAAGCGTCGAGAGGATCGTCAGCGGATGAATGTAGCTTTCATAGAGGATTCCCAGCACCAGATACACCGCCAGCAACGCACCGAGGATCATCCACGGCTGACTCTTTTGCGTGGAGGCGAAGGCGTTGGCGGTCCCGGCCATCTTGGAAATGATGTCGGACGGCAGCCCGATGGCGGCAATCGCCCGCTCTATCGCCACAGTGGCTTTGTCGAGGCTGGCGCCTTCGGCCAGATCGAAGGAAATGTTTTCGGCCGCGAACTGACCGTCATGCGATACCCGGTCGTTGGCCAGACTGCGCTCGTAATGGGCGATGCTCGACAGCGGTACACGCTGCCCGTCTGCGGTAATGACCTGGACCTGCTCAAGCGTCACCGGGTCCTGGGCGTATTTTGGATTGACCTCCATCACCACCTTGTACTGGTTGAGGCTGTCATAGATGGTCGATACCTGGCGCTGGCTGTAAGCGTTGTTGAGCACTGCCGTGACCATGTTCATATCGATACCCAGCCGCTTGGCCGTGTCACGGTTGACCACCAGGGTCACCTGCTGTGCTCCGCGCCCTTCCCGTGCGTCGATGGCGGTCAGCTCGGGTACCGACTTGAGCGCTGCGACGATTTTCGGGTACCACAGACGCAGGCTGCCCAGGTCAGCGCTCTGCACGATGTATTGATACTGCGAACTGGTCTGCTCGCGACCGCCGCCCAGTTGCAGGTCCTGATCCGGGGCCAGGAACAGCCTGCCGCCCGGCACATGCGGCATGTTCTTGCGCAGGCGCTCGACCACTTTCTCGGCAGACAGCTTGCGCTCGGAAATCGGCTTGAGGCGCACGATCATGAAGGCGTTATTGGTGCCACCGCTGCCACCGATAAAACCGGCAACGCTTTCCACCGCAGGGTCAGCGAGAATGGACAGGCGGAAAGTCTCCATTTTCGGCTGCATGACCGAAAACGAAAGGCCGTCGTCACCGCGTACGAAACCCATCAGTTGCCCGGTGTCCTGTTGCGGCAGAAAGGTCTTGGGCACCACCACATACAGCGCGATATTGACCACCACCGTGACCAGCAGACTGAGCAGCGTCAGCCGTCGATGCCGCATCACCCAGCCCAGCGAGCGGTCGTAGCCTGCCACCATTCGATCGTTGACCCGCTCGCTCCAGCGCTGAAAGGCGTTTTCCCCATGGGCTTCGCGCGGCTTCAACCAGCGCGCGCACAACATCGGCGTCAGGGTCAGGGACACGATCAGCGAGACGATGATCGCCACCGACAAGGTAATGGAAAACTCGCGAAACAGACTTTCGACCAGACCGCCCATGAACAGGATGGAAATGAACACCGCGACCAGCGAGACGTTCATCGACAGCAAGGTGAACCCCACCTCCTTGGCACCCAGAAAAGCCGCTTTCATGGGGTCTAGGCCGTTGTGAATATGCCGGGATATGTTTTCCAACACGACGATGGCGTCGTCTACCACCAGACCGGTGGCGAGGATCAACGCCATCAGTGACAGGTTGTTCAGCGAGAAGCCGAACAGGTGCATGATCGCAAAGGTGCCGACCAGCGATACCGGAACCGCCAGGGTGGGGATCAGCGAGGCGCGAAAACTGCCGAGAAAGAGGAACACCACCATCACCACCAGCACGACGGCAATCAGCAGGGTCATTTCGGCTTCGTGCAGCGTCGCCTTGATCACCGGCGAACGGTCCATCGCGATATTGAGGCTGACACTGGCCGGCAGCACCGCTCGCAGCGCGGGCAACTGCGCCTTGATCTGCGCCACGGTTTCAATGATGTTGGCCCCCGCCTGGCGGTTGACGACCAGCAGCACCGCACGGTCATTGTTGTAGAACCCGCTGTTGTAACGGTCTTCCACGGCGTCGCTGACTTTCGCCACGTCCTTCAGGCGCAACGTCGCTCCATCCTTGTAGCGAATGATCAGCGGCGCATAATCCTCGGCGGTTTCCAGCTGGTCGTTGGCCTGCACTTGCCAGTTATGCTGGTCATCCTCTACAAACCCCTTCGGCCGCCTTACGTTGGTGCTGGTGATCGCCGTGCGCACGTCGTCGAGCGATACACCGTACTGGGAGAGCATCTGCGGCTCCAGTTCGATACGCACAGCAGGCAGCGAGCTGCCGCCGATCTGCACTTCGCCGACCCCGGAAACCTGCGACAGGCTCTGCGACAGGATGGTGGACGCCAGGTCGTAAAGCTGGCCCTTTTCCAGCACTGTCGAGGTCATCGACAAGACCATGATCGGCGCCTGGGACGGGTTGACCTTCTTGTAGGTCGGCATGCTGCGCATCCCGCTGGGCAGCAGGTTGCGTGAGGCATTGATCGCCGCCTGCACTTCCCGGGCAGCGCCGTTGATGTCGCGATCAAGGTCGAACTGCAGAATGATCCGTGTCGTACCCTGGCTTGAATTGCTGGTCATGGTGTTGATGCCGGCAATGCTGCCCAGCGACCGCTCCAGCGGCGTTGCCACCGTGGACGCCATCACCTCAGGGCTGGCACCGGCGAGACTGGCCGAGACCACGATCACCGGGAAATCCATGTTTGGCAACGGTGCCACCGGCAACAAGCGAAAGCTCACCGCGCCGAGCAGCATGATCGCCAGGCTCAGCAGAACGGTCGCGACGGGACGGCTGATGAATGGCGCTGAGAGATTCATGCGTCAGCCCGTTCCAGTCGGTCCGGATCGGCAGGCTTGCGACTCCAGCGACGGCCAAGGCGGTCGAAATACAGGTAGATGACCGGCGTGGTGAACAGTGTCAGGACTTGGCTGAGCAACAGCCCGCCGACCATCACCAGCCCAAGTGGTTGCCGCAATTCGGCGCCGGAACCACTGGCGAGCATCAGCGGGATGGCGCCGAACAACGCTGCCAGGGTGGTCATGAGAATCGGCCGGAAGCGCAACAGCGCCGCGTCGTAGATCGCCTGCTCGGGCGCAACACCGCGGTTGCGCTCAGCGTCGAGCGCGAAGTCGATCATCATGATCGCGTTCTTCTTGACGATACCGATCAATAGAATGATGCCGATGATCGCAATCATCCCCAGATCGTTGCCGCTGATCAGCAGAGCCAGCAAGGCCCCCACCGCTGCCGACGGCAGGGTCGAGAGGATGGTGATCGGGTGAATGTAGCTCTCATAGAGCACGCCCAGCACGATATACATGGTGACCACCGCCGCCAGAATCAGCAGCAGCGTGCTGGACAATGACGCCTGAAACGCTTCGGCTGCGCCCTGAAACTGGGTCTGCACGCCAATCGGCATGCCGATCTCCTGCTCGACCTCCTCGATCACCTTCACCGCCTTGCCCAGGGCGATGTCGGGCGCCAGGTTGAACGACATCATCACCGCCGGAAACTGCCCAAGGTGCGCGATGGCCAACTGAGCCTGGCGCTGCTCGACACGCGCCAGGCTGGACAGCTTCACCTGTGCACCATCGGTGGTCTTGACGTGGATCTGCTCCAGCGCCGCCGGACCGAGCTCGCTGCCCGATGCAGCCTGCAGCACCACGCGGTACTGGCTGGCCTGCGTATAGATGGTGGATATCTGGCGCTGACCGAAGGCGTCGTACAGCGCATCGGTGATGTTCGCAACCGTGACCCCGACCCGGCTGGCCGCATCACGATCGATGTTCAGGTACACCTGCAAACCTTTGTCCTGCAGGTCGCTGGCCACATCCCTCAGTTCGGGCCGCTTGCCGAGCGCGTCTACCAGCTTTTCGCTCCACAGCGTCAGCAGTTCGGCGTCGGGCGACGACATGCTGAATTGATACTGGGTGCGACTGACCCGGTCTTCGATGGTCAGGTCCTGCACCGGCTGCATGAACAGACGGATATCCGACAGTTTGTCGACCTCGGGCTGCAGGCGCTGGATCACCTCGGACGCGGTCAGGTCCCGTGCTCCGTGGGGCTTGAGGTTGATCAGCAGACGCCCGCTGTTCAGCGTGGCGTTGTCACCGTCGACACCGATGTAGGACGACAGACTGACCACCGCCGGGTCCTTGAGAATGATGTCGGCAAGTGCCTGCTGACGCTGGCTCATCGCTGCGAACGAGACCGACTGTGGCGCTTCCGAAATGCCCTGGATCACGCCGGTGTCCTGCACCGGGAAGAAGCCTTTGGGTACGACGATGTAAAGCAGCACCGTCAGTGCCAGGGTGGCCAAGGCAACCAGCAGGGTCAGTGGCTGATGCTTGAGCACCCAGCGCAGCCTGCCCGCGTAGATGTCGATCAGCCAGTCGATCCAGGCACCGCTGGCCCGGTAAAAGCGGCTCTGCTCTTCTTCCTTGGGCTCGCGCTTTAGCAAGCGCGCGCACATCATCGGCGTCAGGGTCAGCGAGACCACCAGCGATATCAATATCGCGACCGCCAGGGTTATCGCGAACTCGCGGAACAGCCGCCCTACCACGTCGGCCATGAACAACAGCGGGATCAATACCGCAATCAGTGACAGTGTCAGGGAAATGAGGGTGAAACCGATCTGCTTCGCGCCCTTGAGGGCGGCCTGCAAGGGCGTTTCGCCCTCTTCGATATGCCGGGAGATGTTTTCCAGCATGACGATGGCGTCATCGACAACGAAACCGGTCGCGATGGTCATGGCCATCAGCGTCAGGTTGTTGACCGAAAAGCCTGCCAGGTACATCACGCCGAACGTGCCTACCAGTGACAGTGGAACGGCAATCGAGGGAATGATCGTCGCGCTGAAACGACGCAGGAACAGGAACGTGACCAGCACCACCAGGATGATCGCGATCAGCAATTCATGCTGAACATCGGTCACCGACGCGCGGATCGTCTGCGTGCGGTCCGTCAGGACCACGACGTCGAGGCCGGCCGGAAGGTTTTCGGTGATCGACGGCAACAACGCCTTGATCCGGTCGACCACCTCGATGACGTTGGCACCCGGCTGACGCTGAATGTTCAGTAGTACTGCCTGACTCCGATTGGCCCAGGCCGCGAGCCGCTCGTTTTCGGCACCATCGACGATTTCGGCGACATCCTTCAGGCGCAAAGGTGCGCCATCCTTGTAGGCCAGAATCAGGTTGGCGTACTCCTCCGGAGACTTCAGCTGATCGTTGGCATCCAGCATCGACACCCGGGTCGGCCCGTCGAAGTTGCCCTTCGGCTGGTTGACGTTGGAGGCGCTGATCAGGGTACGCACATCGGACAGGTTGAGGCTGTTGGCGGCCAGCGCCTCCGGGTTGACCTTGATCCGGACCGCCTGCCGCTGCCCGCCGGCAATGCTGACCATGCCCACGCCGCTGATCTGCGAGATCTTCTGCGCCATGCGCGTATCGACCAGATCGTTGAGCTTGGGCAACAACATGGTTTTCGAGGTGATCGCCAAGGTCAGAACCGGTGTGTCGGCCGGGTTGACCTTGTTGTAGACCGGAGGCGCTGGCAGGTCGGTTGGCAGCAGGTTGGTGGCCGCGTTGATCGCCGCCTGCACCTGCTGCTCGGCCACATCCATATTGATTTCAAGGCTGAAGCGCAACGTAATGACTGACGCACCGCCCGAACTGGTCGAGGCCATCTGGGTCAGGCCGGGCATCTGTCCGAATTGACGTTCCAGAGGCGCAGTCACGGAGCTGGTCATCACCTGCGGGCTGGCGCCTGGGTACAGGGTCATCACCCGAATGGTCGGATAGTCGACCTGGGGCAACGCCGAAACCGGTAGCAAGGTATAGGCGATCAGACCCGCCAGGACGATTGCCAACATACTCAGTGTGGTGGCAACCGGACGCAGGATGAACAGGCGCGACATGTTCATACGTTTGGTTTTTCCACCTTGCCGAGCGCCGCCGACTTGTCGGTCTTGCTGTCAGGCTTGCCTTGCAGCTTCTGAGCCGGGCCAGCCGGCACTTCCTTGCTGTCGTTGACGACTTCGACTTCGGCACCGTCGCGCAGACGGTCGGTGCCTTCAAGCACCACCCGCTCGCCGGCCGCCAGGCCTTCGGTGATCACCGTGGAAGTCTCGTCGCTCGGGCCGGTCTTGAGCAGCTTGAGCTTGACCTTCTTGTCACCGTCCAGCACATAGACAAAGGTCCCGTCGGTGCCGAACTGCACGGCCGCGGTCGGCACGAGCGTGACTTTTTTCAGCGTGTCGGCGCGCAGCCGCACGTTGACAAACTGATTGGGAAACAGGACCTCGTCGCTGTTATCGAAACGCGCCTTGAACTTCAGTGTGCCGGTGGCCACGTCGATCTGGTTGTCGAGACTGGCCAGTACGCCGGTAGCCTGCATCTTCGTATCGCCACGGTCCCAGGCTTCAACGGGTAGCTTGTCGCCGGTGCGGTAGCGGGAAATGACTTTCGACAGGTCTTTTTCAGGCAGCGTGAACGCCACGGAAACAGGCTGAGTCTGGGTAATCACCACCAGTGCTGTCGTGTCATTTGCGGCAACCAGATTGCCCACGTCGAGCTGTTTGAGGCCGACACGCCCGGCAATCGGGGCACGGATACGACTGAAGTCCAGGCTGAGTTTTGCGTCAGCCACGGCAGCCTGATTGGTCTTGATGGTGCCCTTGTATTGATTGACCAGCGACTCGGCAGTGTCGAGGGTCTGCTTGGCGATGCTGTCCTCGGCAAACAAGCCTCGGTAACGCTGCACGTCGAGCTTAGCGTTCTTGAGCAGCGCCTGGTTGGTGGCCAGCGTACCTTCGGCCTGCTGCAACGCCACCTGATAGCTGCGCGGATCGATTTCAGCCAGCAGATCACCCGCCTTGACCATCTGCCCTTCCTGGAAATAAATCTTCACCAGCTCCCCTGCCACGCGGCTGCGCACATTGATGGTGTTCATCGCCGTCACGGTGCCAAGCGCTTTGTAGTAGATCGGAAAATCACCTTCGGTAGCCGGGGCCACACGCACCGGAACCGCGACAGCCGATCCGCCAAAGCCAGGACGTGCCATCCCGCTCGTTGCAGGCTTCTTGTTGCTATCGGCCCCCTTGCCGGAAGTGGACGCAGGCCAGAACCACCAGCACAAGGCGACAATGACCAACAGGACCAACAAACTGATCAACCAGCGACGGGATTTACGGGAGCCAGACGATTGCATGAATAAATCAACCATTACAGGTGGGGGTTTGTTCAGAAGGCTGAACAATAAGCACAGTTACGTTACAAGCAAAGCGCCTTTACCAAGCGCTTACTTTGGATAAACGTATGAAGCACAAACAAAAAAACGGCCTGAGCGGATTCAGGCCGTCGACAGGTTGCGGAAAGTTACTTCAGCACAGCCAATGCAGCGTCATAGTTGGGCTCGCTACCGATCTCGGCAACCAGTTCGCTGTGCAGCACTTTGTCGTTCTCGTCCAGCACTACCACGGCGCGCGCAGTCAGACCCGCGAGCGGGCCGTCTGCAACGGCAACACCATAATTCCGAGCAAAATCAGCACTGCGGAACGAGGACAGGTTCTGGACATTCTCCAGCCCTTCGGAGCCGCAGAACCGGGCCTGGGCGAACGGCAGGTCAGCCGAGATGCACAGAACCACGGCGTTGCTCAGGTCATTGGCCTGGGTGTTGAATTTACGTACCGAAGTGGCACAGGTCGGCGTATCGACGCTAGGGAAGATGTTCAATACCTTGCGCTTGCCGGCGAAGGAAGCCAGGGTTTTACCCGCAAGACCTGCGCCAACCAGCGTGAAATCGTGTGCCTTGCTACCGACTTCAGGCAGGTTGCCACTGACCTGAACGGGGCTGCCTTTGAGGGTCACTTGAGCCATGAAACACGTTCCTTTTCAAAATGGATGAAAGAGCCGGAAGTTAAACACGAAAGTGTGCCGCGGCCTATATGGGATAATTCTGAATTTTTTTCAGGAAACCAGTCTGTCCCTAATATCTGTGTGGGCACACAATTCCACCAGCCAATCAACGAATACCCTGACCCGTCGTGATAACTGTCGATGCGGGGGGTAAAGCGCCGTCAGTGGCAGCGGCGGCGGACGATGCAATCGCAATACTTCCACCAGTACACCGCTGCGCAATTGCGCGGCGACATGGTAGCGCGGCACCTGAATCAGGCCGAACCCGGCTTCGCACGCCGCGACATAGCCATCGGCACTGTTGACAGCGATCGAGCAGGCCGATGCATGTTCAACGCCCATGCCATCGGCCATGAACTCCAGCCCATAACGCTTGCCAGTGCTGGTCGAAAAATATTCGATTACTTGATGTTGCACGAGCTCCTGCAAGTTCAGTGGCGTGCCGTGCTGCTCCAGATACTCACGACTGGCGCAGGTAATCTGGGTCAGACTGCCCAGTGGCCTGGCCACCAGTGTTTCATCCAGTGCCGCGCCGGCACGCAACACGCAGTCCACACCTTCGCGGATCAGATCGACCGGCCTGTCACTCATGCCGATTTCCAGGCGGATCTGCGGGTAGCGCCGGCTGAACTCAGGCAACGCCGGGATGATCATCATGCGCCCCAGATTGACCGGCAGATCGACACGCAGCAACCCCTTGGGCTCGGCCCCCGTCGCCGAAAACGATGCTTCAGCATCATCCAAATCGGCCAGCAGGCTGACGCAGCGCTGGTAATAGGCCTTGCCGTCCGGGGTGGCGCTGACCTGACGTGTCGTCCGTTGCAAAAGCTGTACGCCCAGGTGCGCTTCCAACTGCTTGATCAGTACCGTCACCGAGGCACGCGGCATGTGCAGACTCTCGGCCGCTCTGGCGAAACCGCCCAGCTCGACGATACGGGTGAATACGCGCATGGCGTTGAATCGATCCATGATGACCGGCAACCTGAAGGTAGATGAGGTGTGAAGGGACTTGCAGGTGCAAGAGGGACGTCCGGGAAAGACCAGGCGGCTGGACGCCAGACCATGCCATTAGCGCCGCCGGCCCTCGCCTAGAAGTCCCTTTTATAGAAAATATCCAGGGAGCTGGCAACACCGCTCGCGGCCTCAAGGTACACGCGCTTGCTGAGCAGATAGCGCAAGGCGATGGTGTTGGCCGGTTCAAACACGCCTACGCCATAGCGCAGGCTGAGCTTGTCGGTGATCTTGCCGCTGGCAACCACGTTGGTCTTGTCGCCGGTTCCCGAGGTGTCCAGCTCGAAGTCCTTGATACCCAGATTATCCGCGAGCTTGCCGGTGGTCGACGAGCTGCCTGCTACACCCAGCGCCAGCGCGGCCTGAGCAACCATGTTGTTGTCTTCGCCGGAAGTACTGAGCGGTCTGCCCATGACCAGATAGGAGAGCGCCTGCTCCTGGCTCATCGCAGGTTCGGAGAACACCTCGGTGGTAGGCTGCTCGGCACTGCCGGTCAGACGGATACCGGCAATCACGTCGTCGGTCTGCCGAATCGCCTCGATGTCCAGATAAGGCTGGTCGACCGGGCCGGCAAACAGCAAGCGCGCCTTGCGAATGGTCAGCCGCTGCCCGTAGGCACGATAACGACCATCGTTCAGGTTCAGTTCGCCACGGGTGTCCAGGTTGTCACCGATGTGCACATGCCCGACCAGATTGGCGGTGAGCCCGAACCCGCTGAAGCTGAGCTTTTCCTGGCCGACGTCCACATCGATGTCCATCGCCACAGCCAGCGGCGGAGCGCCCTGCTCGGTCTGCTGTCCAACGATCACCGTGTCGCCGGAGAGCTTCACAGTAGAAGGCGGCAACTCGCGTATCGTAATCGCGCCCTTGGGCACCAGCACCTTGCCGGAGATGGCCAGTCGCTCTCCCTGCATGGAGATTTTCAGGTCAGGCGCAGCCTCTACCGCCGCATAGGGTTCGACATTGATCGGCAGGCGCGAGCCCTTGAGGCTCACATCGACGTTCAGGCTCTGCCCCCAAGCCACCTGACCGCCCAGGCTGCCCTGCCCGGTGCTGCCACTTTTCCAACCGCCGTTGAGCTGTACGCTTTCTCCGGCAATCAACGCCTGGACCTTGAGGTCGTGCAGCTCCATGGGCAGCTCTGCGCCCGCCACTTCACCGCCTTCCAGCGTCACGTTGCCGTTGACCAGTGGCGCCAGCAACGTGCCTGACAACCGGCCATTGCCATTCAGACGTCCTTTGAGTTTCTGCACCATCGGCGCGAAAGGACGTGCCACCGAGATATCCAGCCCCGAGAGGTTGAAGTCACCTGCCAGGGTTTTGTCCTTCGCCAGTGGGTCGATCTGCGCGTTGAGCAGCAGCCTTCCCAGCTTGCCGCCGTCGAAGTCCAGACGCGTGTCGATGCGCTTGGGCGCCAGCGTGGTGGCCAGTTTCAGCGTCTGATAAGGGAAGTCCAGCCACTGATTGTTGTTGCGGACCCGCAGCGTCCCACCTCCGGCGTCGATCGTGACCTTGCCGCTGGGGCCGGCTGCCGGGATGTCGAGCTGCACATCTGCATTCAGCGCGCCCTTCCAGGCAAAATCCTTGGGCATCCATTGCGCCAGGCTGTCCAGCGGGAAATTCTTGAGCTGATAACGCAGATGGGGTTCCGGCATCAGGCGCTGATCACCGCCACACAGGCTGGCGGCCCCGGACAACCAACAATGCGCACCGAAGTTGAGGCGGCCATCGGCCAGACGCTCGATCTTCGCCGGCTGCTGCAAACGCCAGTTCTGCCCGCCGCTTTGCAACGTACCGCTGGCCAGTCGGCCTCGCCAATCACCCTTGTCCAGACCACCGTCAAGGCCGATGGCCAGCTTGAGCAATGGTCCTTGCAGGTCCAGTTTCAGTTGCTGGTTTTTGAGCGTACCCTGACCGTCCACCAGCAAGGTGCCCAACTGGGTATCGCCAGCCTGAATACCGGCACCTTTGAGGCTGATGTCCGCGCGCTGCGCCTGATCCAGTCTGGCGTTGAGCGTCAGGGTTTGCAGACGATTGTCTTGCAAGGCGAGCTGGCTGCCCTGCAAGGCCAATTGCCCCTGAGGCGCCTGCAGCGTTCCGGCCAGATCCAGCCGGCCTTTGACTTGCCCCTGCAAGCGTGGCCATAGCTGGGCCAGACGCGGCAGATCCAGGTCCAACTGACCCTTGAGACGCTCCTGCAGACTACCCGTACCTTGAATACGGTTGTCCCCGAGGCGGATGCTCAGGCTGCTGACATTCCATTGCTGATCACGGCCGTCAGCCTTGGCTTGCAGCAGCGCCGGCTGACCACGCAGACGCCCTTTCAAATCGAGGTCGGCGCTGAGGTCAAGCTGCTCATTGCGCATCTGACCTTTACTGCGCAACGGGCCTGCCAGTGTGCCGGGCAGTTCGGCAACCCAGAATGAAGGGTCCAGCGCACTCAGGTCCAGAGCCGTATCCCAGCCGATGCCGTCAGCGAATTGCAGGTTCAGGAAACCGCTGGCCTTGCCCTGCCCGGCGACCAGTTCCAGTTGCGGCAGATGGATCTCCTGCAGGTTGCCGCTGAACGGGCTGACCAGGGTGAATGCACCGGCAGGCCCTTTGAGGCTGGCGTTGAAATTGCCGAGGTAATTGCCATCGGTATAGGAAATATCACCCTTGAAGGCATGCAATGCCACCTGAGGCTCTGCCGCCAGTGGATACAGGCGTTGCCAGGGGAAATCCAGCCAGTCGATGCTTGCATCCGCAGAAAAACCGCTCTGCCAGTTCATCTTGCCGTTGATGGCCAGACGCTGCTGATCATCGGCGGCCAGATCGAGTGCGGCGATGGTTGCGCCGTTGGCATCCACATTTCCTTTCAATGACAACGCAACCGGGCCTTTTTCTGCGGGCAGGCTGGCGCTGCCATCTATCAGATAGCCCGAGTCAAGATTGCCCTCGGCCGTCAGCAGCAACTGGTCCAGCTGCACCGTATCAGGCAATGCAGCGCTGGGTTTGAAGTGCTCGGCAGTCAGCTTGATGCGTGCCGGAAGGTGCTCGGCCAGGGGCTGCAACTCGCCGGTCAGCAAACCCGGCAGATAACCGCTGCTGTCCGCCTTAAGCTGCAGCGTCTTCAGCAGGTCGCCCTGAACATCCAGCGCCAGCGTCCAGGGCTGGCCATCCTGTGGCGGAAGTTGCAGTTGACCTTGAACGCTGAGTGGCCAGTCGCCCTCGGGTTTCAGCAGGCCATTGAGGTCCAGCACCAGCGCATCCCGTTGCAGGTGCGCACTGTCGATCTTCAAGCCTTCTGCGGTCCAGTGCGCTGCCAGCTTGAGATCGCGCAACTGTTCGACGCCATCCAGTTGCACACCGCCCAGCTGTATATCACCCAGTTGCAGCGCCAGCGGTAACCTGAGCGTCGGTAACTGGATCGGGCCGTCGCTGGCGGGCGTATCGCTCGGCGGGAAATGCATCAGCACCTGCTGCGCATGCAGACGGTCGATGCATAGCGTCATCTTCAACAGGCAGGCAGGCGTCCAGGCGAAATCGATGGATTGAACCTCGACGCGATCTGCGCCCTGCTGCCACACGAGGCGCTCGGCGCTCCACTGGCCGCCCAGTCGTCCCTGGAAGTTTTCCAGCTGAACACCTGGCACCCGAGCCAAGGCCCACTGACTGCCCGTATGAGTGCCCAGCAGCAGCGCGACACTGATGACTACCAGCAGCAGTAATGCAACAAGTCCCAGCCCGACGATCTTGGCGCCGCGGGTGATGTTCGCCTTGTTCAAAGCTCCGGCCCCATCGAAAAGTGCAGACGGATTCCGCCTTCATCGTCCAGCGCGTGGGCCAGATCGAGACGCAGAGGGCCCACTGGAGATACCCAGCGCACGCCGAAACCAACCCCGGTTTTCAGGTCTGGCTTGTCCAGGCTGTTGAACGAGTTGCCCTGATCGATGAAGGTCGCCAGGCGCCATTTATCAGCAATGGAATATTGGTATTCGACGCTGCCGGCAAACATGTATCGCCCACCGATGCGGTCGCCGTCGGAATTGGTCGGTGACAGCTTCTGATAGTCATAGCCGCGCACGCTTTGATCACCGCCGGCAAAAAAGCGCAGCGATGGTGGTATCGAGGTGTAACCGTCGGTGAGGTTGCCGCCAAACTGCACACGACCGAGAAAGCGGTGATTTTGCGCGACGGTCGTCAGCCCTTTGAGCAGCACATTGGCATGCACCAGGTTGGCGTCAGACAACATGCCCTCCTTGGCCACCTGCGTGTCGAATTGCAAGCGGTAACCCTGGTGCGGGTCGATACGGTTGTCACTGCGCAGGTACGAGTAACTGATACCCGGCATCAGCAACGTGCTGAGGCCGGCGTCGTCGCCCAGGCGGTATTCTTCACGCTGCCACTTCAGGGATATGACCCGCTCCCAACCGCTGGGCAGCTTGCTGTGCCATTCGGGGCCGGCAGTCAGCAACTTGCTGAGGCTGTCGGTTCCGGCGATCTCTTCATACTGATACCCGCCGGCGTAGCGCAATTTGTCGGTCAGCGGCGGGTCGAGGGGCACGTCGTACCACAGGCCGACATTTTGCCGTGGCGCGGAGATCTCGGATTCGAAGCCATAGCTGTGGCCCTGCGGGCTGGCCCAGTGCCGGGTCCAGTTGGCTTTGCCTCGCGGGCCGACGTCGGTCGAATAGCCCAGCCCCAACCCCATGGTGCGAGGTTTGCGGGTTTCGAGCTGGACGGTCACCGGAATGACCTGGTTTTGCGCTGCGGTGGGCGCCGCATCGACCCGTACGCCCTCGAAATAGCCGCTGCCCTGCATAGCCTGGGTCAGTTCGGCAATCAGTTGGGAGTCGTAAGGCGTGTTTTCCTTGAACGGCACCATGCGTTTGAGCAGATCGTCATCAAATGGCGCGTCGCCACTGAACATGACCTTGCCGAGCGTGTAGCGCGGTCCGCTTTCATAAACCAGTTCGATATCGGCCACACCGGCCCGCGGATCGATGGCCAGACGCTGGCTGGTGAAGTGTCCACTGAAAAATCCGTAGCGCGAGGCCTGATTCTGGATCAGACGCTTGGCGTCTTCATAATTGCCGTGATTCAACACCGCGCCGGTTTTCAGGGCGTCGCTGCTGGGCACACGAAAGGCCTTCATCGCTGCCGCCGGCCCTTCGACCCGAATCACCACGTTGCGCAGATGAATGGGTTCGCCCGGCTGGATATTGATCACCAGGCTGGGCTGCTCTCCATCCTTGATTTCACTGTCGATCTGCGCCTGGTAATAACCCAGCGCCTGAGCGGCTTTTTCCGCCTGCTGCTCGGCGCCAAGGCTGAAGTTGCGCAATGCCTGGGCATCACGCTCGCCCAGATCACCGACATACCCTTCGACGTTGGCCTTGAGTTGCGGATTGGCAGGCTTGATCCTGACATCGAGGCGGGCCTGGGCAAGCGCGGCCGCACTCATGGTCATCAGGAACACGCTGCTGAATAGTCTGAAGAGCTTCATGGGCGTAGATGCTACCACGATCGACAGGCTGCACTGGAAGCCCACGAATTGTCGGATATTCAGGCCATTACGTCAGGGACCGGCAGTGATACCTGAGGGTTGGGATGAAAAAATACATGCTCTCGGACAGGCCCTACAGCAATTTCACCGATCTCTTCGTAGCCCTGTCGCTTATAGAACTCCAGATAACGCGGATTGCCGGTGTCTACCACGATTCCCTGGGAGTGTTCATCCACTGCGCACCAGTCGTGCAACGCCGCCAGCAGTTGCTCGCTCAGGTCCTGACCGAGCTTCTGCCCCTGAAACTCCGGATCAAGGCCGATCAACGGCAGCACATGCACGGTTTCCGACGGTACGCAGGCAAGAACTGCGTTGTAATACGCCAGATAACGCTGGGTGCAACCCAGACCTGTGTCCATCACCATGCGCAAGCGCCACGCCCAGCTTTCGGTGACACCCAGACGACGCTGCGGCGGCGCGATCAGCGCTACGCCGACCAGGCGGTCCTGCAGGAACAGGCCCAGCGCGGGCTGGTTTTGCAGAAAGTGTTGTTTGACCAATTGGCGAATGGTCGCCAACACGCGTTGCTCATAGCCCTCACGCTCGGCGTTGAACAGATAGGCAAATGTCGGATCGTGGCGGTAGGCCCTGAACAGCAAGGAGCGGGTTTCACGGGAATAACCACTGTCGAGTTGGCGAATTTCACCCGTGATGGCAGCAGGTAGGGACATAAAGGGCCTCGTGTTAACGGAACTGCGTCTGGCGCAGCGGTTTTGGCAAGCAGGCTTTCGAGTGATGGCCATTGATAACAGTTCCAACGATTTATCCAGACACGCCATGGCCTGCGCTTCCGACGCGGCACTGGTCCTGAAACCACAGGTCGGCTAGCATCGCTGTTTGTTTTTGCTCAGGACCGCTGTTTTATGAAAATCGTCTCGTTCAACATCAATGGTCTGCGCGCTCGACCGCATCAGTTGGCGGCGCTGATCGACAAACATCAGCCTGACGTGATCGGTCTTCAGGAAACCAAGGTTTCGGACGAGCAATTCCCCCAGGCGGAAGTCGAAGCGCTGGGCTACCACGTTCACTTCCACGGCCAGAAAGGCCATTACGGTGTCGCGCTGCTGTCGCGCAATGCGCCGCTGGCCCTGCACAAGGGCTTCGAGGGGGACGACGAGGAATCCCAGAAGCGTTTCATCTGGGGCACTTACGCCGACAGCAATGGCCTGCCGGTGACCATCATGAATGGCTACTTTCCACAGGGCGAGAGCCGTGATCACCCGACCAAATTCCCCGCCAAACAGCGCTTTTACGAAAACCTGCAAACGCTGCTCGAGGGACAATTTCGCAACGACCAGCCGCTGATCGTCATGGGCGACGTGAATATTTCTCCGCAGGACTGCGATATCGGCATCGGCGCCGATAACGCCAAACGCTGGCTGAAAACCGGCAAGTGCAGCTTTCTGCCTGAAGAGCGGGAGTGGATGGAGCGCTTGAAAAACTGGGGCCTGGTGGACAGCTTTCGTCACCTGTACCCGGAGGTCGTTGACCGCTTCAGCTGGTTCGACTATCGCAGCCGTGGCTTTGAAGACGAGCCCAAACGCGGCCTGCGCATCGATCTGATCATGACCTCTACCGGTTTGCAGCCACGCATCAAGGAAGCGGGTGTGGATTACGATTTGCGCGCAATGGAAAAGCCGTCCGACCACGCGCCGATCTGGCTGGAACTGAGCTGATTGCCCCCTACTGGCCCCTCTTGCGCGATCCTTCTTTAATAAGGATTGGGTCGCGCTGAAACACGCACAGCCCCTGAAACTGTCATATTCCGGCAATCTCTCTGACTTATTCTCCCGGCACCCTCCCGTGATTCATGGTGACGCCGATGCTGCGCGCTTTGCTTACGGCGTTCATTCTGTCGAGCGCCACCCTGTCCGCTTTCGCGCAAGCCGCGCTGCCGTTGCCCGCTGGCGATATACCGGCCTTGCGCATTCAAGGCTCCAACACCATCAATGCGCAACTGGGGCCTGCGCTGGCCGAAGGATTGATGCGCCAGCAAGGTCTGCAGTCGGTACAGATCCTTCCCGGCAACACTATTAATGAACAGCGCGTCGTTGGGACTACGGCCACCGGACAACCTGTCAGTGTCGAAATCGCTGCGCATGGTTCAGGCACCGGTTTTACCGCGCTAAAAGCAGGTAACGCAGATATCGCGGCCTCCTCTCGACCGATCAAGGATCAAGAGGCCAAAGACCTGACCAGTCTGGGGGACCTGAAAAGCGCGGCCAGCGAGCAAACCATTGCCATCGACGGCGTTGCGGTGATCGTGCATCCCGGCAATCCGCTGAGACAGCTGGATACCCTCCAACTGGCACGCATTTTCAGTGGCGAAGTCAGAAACTGGAGTGAGGTCGGTGGCAATCCAGGCACCATCCATCTCTATGTGCGCGATGAAAAGTCCGGCACCTACGAGACGTTCAAGGACCTGGTACTGACCAAATACGGCAAAACCCTGCTCGGCAGCGCTGCGCGATTCGAGTCCAGCGAACAGCTCTCTGACGAAGTCAGCAAGGACATAAATGGCATCGGCTTCACTGGCTTGCCTTCCATACGCCGCGCCAAGGCGGTGGCCATCGCCGACGGCGATTCCAGGCCCATGCTGCCGACCGTCAACCTGATTGCCACCGAAGACTATCCGTTGTCGCGACGGCTGTACTTTTATGTGCCCACGTCCACCCCTCAGCGTTGGGCGCAAGCATTGGTCCGCTTCGCGCAGAGTGCCGAGGGCCAGGCTATCGTCGCGCAAAGCGGCTTTGTCGCACAGACGGTGCAGGTGCTCAAGGTGCAGCCTACCGCGCAGATGCCCGCCGATTACCAGGCACTGGCACGCAAGGCCGAGCGCCTGTCAGTCAACTTCCGCTTTGCCCGAGGCAGCGCGCGCCTGGACAACAAGGCGCAGCAGGACCTCAAGCGGGTCGCGGATTATCTGAAAACCAGCGGCAAACTGGATCAGCACGTAACGCTGGTCGGCTTCGGCGACGCCAAGAGCGACCCGGAGCGTGCTGCCCTGCTCTCCAGGCTGCGTGCCATGGCCGTGCGCCGGGAACTGCTGAAAAGTGGCGTGACGTTCCGCGATATCGTTGGCCTGGGTGACGAAATGCCGGTGGCCACCAATGAAATCGACGACGGCCGGATCAAGAACCGTCGAGTTGAAGTGTGGGTACAGTGATCGACCGGTAGCTAGGAGCTGCTGCGCGTGGTACCTGCCGGCATATATTTGCCTAACTCATACTTGCCGACGGCAGCGCGATGCACTTCATCCGGGCCGTCAGCCAGACGCAACGTACGCTGCATGGCGTACATGTAAGCCAGCGGAAAATCACTGGAAATTCCGGCGGCGCCGTGCATCTGGATCGCCCGATCAATGACCTTCAGCGCCACATTGGGCGCGACCACCTTGATCTGCGCGATTTCGCTTCTGGCGACCTTGTTGCCCACGGTATCCATCATGTAGGCCGCCTTCAGGGTCAGCAGGCGTGCCATGTCGATTTCCATGCGGGAGTCGGCGATCAGGTCGATATTGCCGCCCAGCCTGGCCAACGGCTTGCCGAACGCGACGCGGTCAATGGAACGTCTGCACATCAGCTCCAGCGCCCGCTCCGCCATGCCGATCGAGCGCATGCAGTGGTGAATGCGTCCCGGCCCGAGCCTTCCCTGTGCGATTTCAAACCCCCGCCCCTCACCGAGCAGCACGTTTTCGAACGGGACCCTGACGTTTTCGAACAGCACTTCGGCGTGACCATGGGGCGCATCGTCATAGCCGAACACCGGCAGTGGCCGCACGATCTTCACGCCGGGCGTATCGACCGGTACCAGAATCATCGAATGCTGCTGATGGCGCGGCCCCTCAGGACTGCTCAGGCCCATGAATATAAGGATTTTGCAGCGCGGGTCGCAGGCACCGGAGGTCCACCACTTGCGACCGTTGATGACCCACTGGTCACCGTCACGCTCGGCGCGCGCGGCCATATTGGTGGCGTCCGACGAGGCTACGTCGGGCTCGGTCATGGCAAAGGCAGAGCGAATCTCACCACGCAGCAGCGGTTCGAGCCAGCGGGCTTTCTGTTCCTCGCTGGCATAGCGGACCAGTACCTCCATGTTGCCAGTGTCAGGCGCCGAGCAATTGAAGGGCTCCGGACCGAGCAATGAGCGACCCATGATTTCCGCCAGCGGCGCATATTCCAGATTGCTCAGGCCGGCGCCCAGTCCGGAGTCGGGCAGAAACAGATTCCACAATCCTTCGGACTTGGCCCGGGCCTTGAGCTCTTCCACGATTGCCGTGGGCTGCCAGCGATCCCCTTCGGCCACTTGCCGCTCGAAAACCGGCTCGGCCGGATAAACGTAGGCATCCATGAACGCCGTGACGCGTTCACGCAGGGCCTGCACCTTCGGGGAGTACGCAAAATCCATGGGGTCGCCACCGTGTCGATCAGGTTGTCGAAGTCATGAACGCGATGCTAGAGAAACGCTGCACATTTATCTAATCTATTCCCAGCGTGTATAAACATTCATAACCGATATATGATCCGTCACCCTTGCGGCATTACCACCCCTCTAAACAATCAATCACAATAACGGCACGAGGCGCCCCATCAATGAACCTGAACAAGGTCGATCTCAACCTTTTCATTGTCTTCGACGCCATCTACACCGAAGCCAACCTGACCCGCGCCGGACAGATTGTCGGCATTACCCAGCCTGCGGTCTCCAACGCACTGGCGCGGCTGCGCGAGACCTTCAACGACCCGCTGTTCGTGCGCACGGCACAGGGCATGGTGCCGACACCGATGGCGCAAAACATCATCGGCCCGGTGCGCAACGCGCTTTCGTTGCTTAGGGTATCGGTGCAGGAAAGTCGCATCTTCAACCCGCTGCAGGCCAACAAGAATTACCGCATCAGCATGACCGACCTGACCGAGGCAGTGATTCTGCCGGCGCTGTTCCAGCGTCTGCGGCGTCTGGCACCTGCAGTGACCATCGAAAGCTTTCTGTCCAAGCGCCGGGAAACCACCAAGGAACTGGCCGCAGGACGCCTCGACTTCGCTGTGGACGCACCGCTCAACACTGACCCGCAGGTGCGCCACGTGAAGCTGATGGAGGACCGCTATGTGTGTGGCATGCGCAAGGGGCATCCATTGGCGAACAAGGCCACGCTGACCCTCGACGATTACCTGAGCCAGTCACATATCCATATCTCCAGCCGCCGCAGCGGGTTGGGCCATGTGGATCTGGCGCTCGGCAAGATGGGCATCCAGCGCAGGATCGCGTTGCGCTCGCAACACTATATGATGGCAACCCAGGTGCTGCAGCAGACCGACATGGTCATGACCGTGCCCGAACGCTTCGCCCGTCGTAATGACTTGCACTATGTCTACCTGCCAGTCAGCGACGTTCCGTCGGTCGAGACCCACCTGTACTGGCATGAAAGCACCGACCAGGACCCGGCCAACCGCTGGATGCGTGAACAGATCATCGAGCTTTCACAGCGGGTTGTGGCGCAGGAACAAAACCTCGAAAATGCATGAAATATTTAACTCAAATTATTGATTATTAATAATTTAAGTTATTAACTTAATGTTGTTTCGAAGCACAGGTTGGCGACCGCTCAAGCGCTGGCATCGCCACCACTGCTTGACGTAAACGTAAAGCAGCCCTTAGCTTTGCGGCTGCAACCCTCGCCGAGCCACGCCATGAGCAGTCACACCTACAGCATTTCCGAACTCGCCCGCGAGCTGGACATCACCACCCGCGCCATACGCTTTTACGAAGAGCAAGGCATGCTCAGCCCTGAACGCAAGGGCCTGGAACGTATCTATACGGCGCGTGACAAGGTCACCCTGAAACTGATCCTGCGAGGCAAACGCATCGGTTTTTCCCTGGCCGAGTGCAAGGAACTGATCTCGTTGTATGACCCTACCGGCGGCAATCAGAAGCAGTTGCAGACCATGCTGGGCAAGATCGCCGAACGCCGTGATCAATTGGAACAGCAGTTGCTGGACATACGCCAGATGCAGCTGGAGCTGGACACCGCCGAAGAGCGCTGCCGAGCCGCACTCGATAAGACCGCTGCTGCCCCACTCTGACCCATTCGCACTCACCACAAAGGCGCCGCCATGTCCCTCCCGCAAAAGGTGAATCTCGTCGAAGTCGGCCCGCGTGACGGCCTGCAGAATGAAGCACAACCCATCAGTGTCGACGCCAAGGTGCGCCTGGTGGATGACCTGACGGCAGCCGGGCTGAGCCACATCGAAGTCGGCAGCTTTGTCTCGGCCAAATGGGTGCCGCAGATGGCGGGCTCCGCGCAGGTGTTCGAACGGATCCAGCGCCGTGAAGGCGTTATCTATTCGGCTCTGGCGCCGAATCTGCGCGGCTTCGAAGACGCATTGGCTGCCGGGGTCAGAGAAGTCGCGGTGTTCGCAGCGGCGACCGAAGGGTTCTCGCACCGCAACCTCAACTGCTCGATCGGCGAAAGCCTGGAACGCTTCGCGCCTGTCATTGAAGCAGCACGAATGCATGGCGTGAGGGTTCGAGGGTATGTGTCGTGCGTGTTGGGCTGCCCTTACGAGGGCAGCGTTTCGCCCGAACAGGTCGCCACGGTCGCCAACCAACTGCACGCGATGGGCTGCTATGAAATTTCCTTGGGTGACACCATCGGAACCGGTACGCCGGGCGCCACACGGGCATTGATCAACGCCGTGGCTGCGCAGATACCGCGCGGCAAGCTGGCCGGCCACTTCCACGACACCTATGGCCAGGCGCTGGTAAACATCTATGCAAGCCTGGAGGAAGGCATCCAGGTGTTCGACAGCTCCGTGGCCGGCCTCGGTGGCTGCCCTTACGCCAAGGGGGCCAGCGGCAATGTTGCCACTGAAGACGTGCTGTACATGTTGCAGGGGCTGGGTATCGAAACCGGGGTCGATCTGGACCAGGTCATCGCGGCGGGCCAGCGCATCTGCGACGTGCTGCAACGCAGCAATGGCTCTCGCGTGGCCAAGGCCAGACTGTCTGCGTAGCACTGTCACCTGTCGGTAACAGGGTGCGACAACTTGCCACAGAGTGTTACTGTGCCCCGCGTCGAGCAGAGACAAACGGGTAACACGGAAACACTCGGCCGCAGAATCAAACGGCCCGATGCCGGAAAAAACAAGGTCATCCCCCGGTATTACAGGGGTTTTGAAAACCTGGCACGGGTCCTGCTATATCCCTTGTACAACAAAAATAAAAACACGCAGCAACCCAATAAAAACAACACGTACCGGCTCTGACATAACAAGAACAACACGGACAGAGGCGTAGCTAACAGATTTTTTTGAAGTGGATAGCTTTTCTGAATCGCTTGCTTCGCAAGTTGTTCGCAGCCAGACAGAGAACAACAAAACTGCCCTGAGGCAGCTGCCGAACTGGTTGGATCACTACGATGAAAGTGTCATCAGCGATCAAAAAAATACGTTTGCTCTTGGTCCAGCATGTGGACCGCTCAAAAAAGATGTGACGGGTCAGGTCGCCAAAAACAATAACAGGCCTCCCGAACAACAAAAAAGAGCGTAGCAACATACCTTGAAGGGGAGCCCAGGCTCCCCTTCGTGCTTTCCGGCTTTCCGGCGTTCCGCCCTCTTTCCTCTGCACTGAAAAATACAGCTTGATCAGCCGTCGTTCGCATAGGCATCGGCGTTGACAGCAAAACCCTACAGGTTTACGTTAACGTAAAGGTCATAGCAGATAGGTGCTATAGCCGCTTCCAGAAAGACGCGCCGTCCATGAACAAAGCGCCACTCAAGAACAAAAAAGGAATGCCCCATGAGTTACCCCAGCCTGAACTTCGCCCTGGGCGAAACCATTGACATGCTGCGCGATCAGTTGCAGTCCTTCGTCGCCGCAGAGCTTGCCCCGCGCGCAGCGCAGATCGACAAGGGCAACCTGTTCCCCGCCGACATGTGGCGCAAGTTCGGTGAAATGGGCGTATTGGGGATCACTGTCAGCGAAGAATACGGTGGCGCGGGTCTGGGTTATCTGGCGCACGTCGTGGCCATGGAAGAAATAAGCCGTGGATCGGCATCGGTGGCGCTGTCCTATGGTGCGCATTCCAACCTCTGCGTTAACCAGATCAACCGCAATGGCAGCCCGGCACAAAAGGCCCGTTACCTGCCCAAGCTGATCAGCGGCGAACACGTTGGCGCGCTGGCCATGAGCGAACCCAATGCAGGCTCGGACGTGGTGTCGATGAAACTGCGCGCCGACAAGCGCGGTGATCATTATGTGCTCAACGGCAGCAAGACATGGATCACCAACGGGCCGGATGCCGACACCTACGTGATCTACGCCAAGACCGATCTGGAAAAGGCAGCCCACGGCATCAGTGCGTTTATCGTCGAACGCGACTGGAAAGGCTTCTCGCGGGGCAGCAAGTTCGACAAGCTGGGCATGCGCGGCTCCAACACCTGCGAACTGTTTTTCGATGATGTCGAGGTGCCCGAGGAGAACCTGCTGGGCGTGCTTGATGGCGGGGTCAGAGTGCTGATGAGCGGCCTCGATTACGAGCGCGTCGTGCTCTCTGGCGGACCGACCGGGATCATGCAGGCGTGCATGGACGTGGTGGTGCCCTACATTCACGACCGCAAGCAGTTCGGCCAGAGCATCGGCGAGTTTCAGCTGATTCAGGGCAAGGTCGCAGACATGTACACCCAGCTCAATGCCAGCCGGGCCTACCTGTACGCGGTCGCCCAGGCCTGTGACCGGGGCGAGACCACTCGCAAGGATGCTGCGGGGGTAATCCTGTACAGCGCGGAGCGCGCCACGCAGATGGCGCTGGAGACCATCCAGATTCTGGGCGGCAATGGCTACATCAACGAGTTCCCGGCGGGCCGACTATTGCGCGACGCCAAACTCTACGAGATCGGCGCAGGCACCAGTGAAATTCGGCGCATGCTCATCGGTCGCGAACTGTTCAACGAAACCCGTTGATTGGGGAGCCACCATGACCATCCTGCAAACCCGAATCAACACCCGCTCGCCTGAATTCACCCTCAATCGCGACGCCCTGCTCAAGCAGGTCGAAGCACTGCGCACGCTGTTGAGCAACGTCCAGCAAGGTGGCGGCCCCAAAGCCCAGGAGCGCCACACCTCACGCGGCAAGTTGCTGCCGCGCGAGCGTATCAACCGTTTGCTAGACACCGGTTCACCATTTCTGGAAATCGGCCAACTGGCTGCGCATGAGGTATACGGCGAAGAGGTACCTGCCGCTGGCGTGATCGCCGGAATCGGCCGGGTCGAGGGCGTCGAATGCATGATCATCGCCAACGATGCCACGGTCAAAGGTGGTTCCTATTACCCGCTGACCGTAAAGAAGCATTTGCGCGCCCAGACGATCGCCCAGCAAAACCGTCTGCCGTGCATTTATCTGGTGGATTCCGGCGGCGCCAACCTGCCGCGTCAGGATGAAGTGTTTCCGGACCGCGAACATTTCGGGCGGATCTTCTTCAACCAGGCCAACATGAGCGCGCAAGGAATCGCCCAGATCGCGGTGGTCATGGGCTCCTGTACCGCAGGTGGCGCATACGTACCTGCCATGGCCGACGAGGCGATCATGGTGCGCCAGCAGGCCACGATCTTTCTGGCCGGCCCGCCGCTGGTCAAGGCAGCAACCGGCGAAGTGGTCAGCGCCGAAGAACTGGGCGGTGCCGATGTGCACTGTCGCACGTCCGGCGTGGCCGATCACTACGCAGACAATGACGATCACGCGCTCGCACTGGCGCGCCGCAGCATCGCCAATCTTAACTGGCGCAAGCAGGCCCAACTGAACACCGTCGCGCCCATTGCACCGCTGTACCCCGGCGATGACCTGTACGGCATCATCCCCGCCGATACGAAACAGCCATTCGACGTGAGGGAAGTCATCGCGCGGCTGGTGGATGGCTCGGTACTCGACGAATTCAAGGCCCTGTTCGGCACCACGCTGGTCTGTGGCTTCGCGCGTCTGCATGGCTACCCGATCGCGATCCTCGCTAACAACGGCATCCTGTTCGCCGAAGCGGCACAGAAAGGCGCGCATTTCATTGAGCTGGCCTGCCAGAGAGGCATCCCCCTGCTGTTCCTGCAGAACATCACCGGCTTCATGGTCGGCCAGAAGTATGAAGCGGGCGGCATCGCCAAGCATGGTGCCAAGCTGGTGACCGCCGTGGCCTGCGCCAGGGTGCCAAAATTCACGGTGATCATCGGCGGCAGTTTTGGCGCGGGGAATTACGGCATGTGTGGCCGCGCTTACGATCCGCGCTTTCTATGGATGTGGCCCAACGCGCGGATTGGCGTGATGGGCGGCGAGCAGGCGGCCGGCGTGCTGGTGCAGGTCAAATGCGAGCAGGCCGAACGGGCCGGCCAGGCGTTCAGCGCCGAACAGCAGGCAGAGCTGAAACAGCCGATTCTCGATCAGTACGAGCATCAGGGCCATCCTTACTACTCCAGCGCGCGCCTGTGGGACGACGGGGTCATCGACCCGGCACAAACCCGCGACATTCTCGCGCTTGCCCTCTCCGCCTCGCTCAACGCGCCCATCGAACCTACCACCTTCGGCCTGTTCCGAATGTGAGCCGGGAAATGATCATGACTTCGACCTCATTCGCAACCATAGAGCTGATCAACGACCCACGTGGCTTTGCCACGCTGTGGCTGAATCGACCGGACAAGAACAACGCCTTCAACGCGCAGATGATCCGCGAGCTGATTATCGCGCTGGACCAGGTACAAGGCGATGCCAGCCTGCGCTTTCTGCTGTTGCGCGGCCGTGGCCGGCATTTCAGTGCCGGTGCCGACCTTGCGTGGATGCAGCAGGCAGCAGACCTGGATTACAACACCAATCTGGACGACGCCCGCGAACTGGCGGAGCTGATGTACAACCTCGCCAAGCTAAAAATCCCGACGCTCGCCGTGGTCCAGGGCGCAGCATTCGGCGGCGCGTTGGGCCTGATCAGTTGCTGTGACATGGCCATTGCAGCGGCGGATGCGCAGTTCTGCCTGTCAGAAGTGCGCATCGGCCTGGCGCCAGCGGTCATCAGCCCATTCGTGGTAAAGGCCATCGGCGAACGCGCCACGCGACGCTACACCCTGACGGCCGAGCGCTTCGATGGCCAGCGGGCGCAGCAGATCGGTCTGGTCGCCGAGTGCTACCCCGCTGCAGAGCTGCAAGACCAAACGCAGCACTGGGTCGACAACCTGCTGCTCAACAGCCCGCAAGCCATGCGCGTCAGCAAGGAGCTGTTGCGCGAGGTTGGCAACGGCGAGCTGACCCCTTCGCTACGCCGCTACTGCGAAAGCGCCATCGCGCGCATCCGTACCAGTGCCGAAGGGCAGGAAGGCCTGCGCGCCTTTCTGCAGAAACGCACGCCCGGCTGGCAGCCCGTCAAGGATCAGCCGCCTGGCGATCCCGTTACAACAGTCTCGGCAGCCCGGCACGAACCGCAGAAGGACTCGCAATCATGAGCACGCCCGAGCTGACCACGCTGTTGATTGCCAACCGCGGCGAGATTGCCTGCCGCATCATGCGCACGGCGAAAAACATGGGCCTTACCACGGTCGCCGTGCACAGCGCCATCGACCGTGACGCACGCCATAGCCGCGAGGCCGATCTCTGTGTGGACCTTGGCGGCAGCAAGGCCGCAGACAGTTATCTGGCGATCGACAGGCTTATCGAAGCCGCCAGGGCGAGTGGCGCGCACGCGATCCATCCCGGCTACGGATTTCTGTCTGAAAATGCCGATTTTGCGCGTGCCATCGAAAACGCCGGGCTGATTTTCCTCGGTCCTCCCGCCTCGGCCATCGATGCCATGGGCAGCAAATCCGCCGCCAAGGCCTTGATGGAGCAGGCAGGCGTGCCTTTGGTGCCTGGCTATCACGGTGAAGCACAGGACATCGAGACGTTCCGTGCCGCGGCCGAGCGCATCGGCTACCCGGTGCTGTTGAAAGCCACCGCGGGCGGCGGCGGCAAAGGCATGAAAGTGGTCGAGCACACGGGCGAACTGGCCGAAGCGCTAGCTTCAGCGCAACGCGAGGCGCTGTCCTCGTTCGGCGATGCGAGAATGCTGGTGGAGAAATACGTGCTCGCCCCGCGCCACGTCGAAATCCAGGTGTTTGCCGACCGGCATGGCCACTGCCTGTACCTCAATGAGCGCGATTGCTCCATTCAGCGCCGACACCAGAAGGTCGTCGAGGAAGCACCGGCGCCCGGCCTGACGGCTTCATTGCGTAAAGCCATGGGCGAAGCTGCGGTGAAAGCCGCACAAGCCATCGGCTACGTGGGTGCGGGTACGGTGGAGTTCCTGCTGGACGCACGCGGCGAGTTTTTCTTCATGGAAATGAATACCCGTCTGCAGGTAGAGCACCCGGTCACCGAGTACATCACCGGGCTGGACCTGGTGGAATGGCAGATCCGTGTCGCCAGAGGCGAATCGCTGCCCATCACCCAGGATCAGGTGCCCCTGACCGGCCATGCCATCGAAGTCCGTCTGTATGCCGAAGACCCGGCCAACGACTTTCTCCCGGCCACCGGCACGCTGGAGCTCTACAGAGAGCCTGCGCCCGGCCCCGGCAGGCGGGTGGACAGCGGCGTTGCCGAAGGCGACAGCATCTCGCCCTTCTACGACCCGATGCTCGGCAAGCTGATTGCCTGGGGCGAAGACCGCGAGCAGGCCCGTCTGCGCCTGCTGGCCATGCTCGATGAATTTGCAGTGGGCGGAGTCAGGACCAACCTGGCCTTCCTGCGTCGAATCATCGCGCATCCAGCGTTCGCCGCGGCGCAGCTTGATACCGGCTTCATTCCCCGCCATCAGACGCAACTGCTGCCGCAAACCGACGAGCCGGACGAGACATTCTGGCAGGCCGCCGCCGAGGCCTTCAGCCAGAGCGAACCGGCACGCATCGATCAAGCCGATCCATATTCGCCCTGGGTAGTCAGCAGCGGCTTTCGCGCCGGGCTGCCCGCGCAGACGGATGTGCGACTGAGCTGCAGCGGTCAGACCCGAAACATCTGCCTGCGCCACAGCAGCCCGTCGTTATTCACTCTGAGTGGTGAGCATCTACAGGTCGAGCACAACGGTGTCCGTCAGCGGCACATGGCGATACGACGCGGCAACACGCTGTATCTCGAATGGCAAGGCGAGGTGCATACCGTCACCCGGCTTGACGCCATCGCTCAGGCAGACGTCGGTGAGGGTCAACATGGTGGGCTGACAGCACCGATGAATGGCAGCATCGTACGGGTATTGGTTGAAGTGGGTCAGGCTGTCGAACCTGGCGCTCAACTGGTGGTGCTGGAAGCCATGAAGATGGAACACAGCATCCGCGCCGCCAGCTTCGGGGTGATTACCGCGCTTTACTGCCATGAGGGCGAGATGGTCAACGAAGGCGCGATACTGGTGGAGCTGGACTGACGCTCGTCAACCGCCGCACATGAAAACGCCCTGAACAGTCAGGGCGTTTTCGTGCAGCAATTTCTGTGCAGCGCAGAGACGCTTAGTAGTAGGCGTTTTCTTTCTGCGTATGGTCGGTAACATCGCGAACGCCCGACAACTCGGGAATACGCTCAAGCAGCGTGCGCTCGATACCTTCCTTCAGCGTGACATCTGCCTGA
Organism: Pseudomonas syringae KCTC 12500; assembly: GCF_000507185.2. Classification (NCBI taxonomy): domain Bacteria; kingdom Pseudomonadati; phylum Pseudomonadota; class Gammaproteobacteria; order Pseudomonadales; family Pseudomonadaceae; genus Pseudomonas; species Pseudomonas syringae. The sequence goes on along the minus strand of NZ_AYTM02000002.1, from coordinate 5,270,507 downwards.
CCACAGCCCTGGCAACCGCCACCGAACTGCAGGACGGCGATGTTCTTCGCCTCTTCCTCGACCACATCGATCAGCGTGACCTGACCGCCATGGCTAGCGAGGCCAGGATTGATCTCGGTTTGCAGGTAGTAATTGATGCGCTCGTTGATCGGGCTGTCGGCATTGACCATCGGCACTTTGGCGTTCGGTGCCTTGATGGTCAGCTGGCCGCCCATCCGGTCGGTGGCGTAGTCGACCACTGCATCGTCCAGAAAGGCCTCGCTGAAGCCGTCGATCCAGGCCGTGAAGCTCTTCAGGCCGATGGCCTTGTCTTCCGGTTTCTCTTCACCCGGCTTGCAGTAGGCAATGCAGGTTTCGGCATACTGAGTGCCGGGCTGGGTGATAAATACGCGGATGCCTATGCCCGGGGCATTCTGCTTTTCCAGCAGATCGGCCAGATAATCGTGGGCGGCATCGGTAATAGTGATAGCGGTCATGAAAATTCCTCGCAGACGTGCGTGCAGTTTACGCCAATCGGCCGCTTCACACAAAGTCCCAGTATTTTTGTCAGGTTAACGCTTGCGCCTGACTGACCGCCCTGCGCGCATCCAGCCAGGCTTTCATCCGGCGGTAGAGGCCCTTCTCGACCCACTCATAACTGACCCAGGCACCGATGGCGATGATCGGCACGCAGAAGGCGAAGACCACATAGGGATTGAGACCAAAGCGCTGCGCCATCAGCAAGCCACCGTACAGCACCAGAACGTGCAGCAGGTACACCGAATACGAGCAGTCACCCAGCACCTTGAGCAGACGATTGCCCTGAAAATACGGTTCCAGCGAGATACAGGACAGCACGATCAAGGCACTCGGCAGGCCCCAGTTGAGCAGACGCTGCTCGTTGGTCAGGTTATTGATTGCATACAGCCCCACCGCAATGCCTGCCAGCGGCAGCCATAGCGCCTGTTTGATCAAGCCCCTGCGGTAGAGGATGCCGATACCGATCCCCAGCAGGAATTCGTAAATGATGTCGTTGCCGTAGAAGCGGCTGATCAGCCCGGCGCGAGCCAGAACCTCACTGACCGCAAACAGCGCTGCGGCAATGATCAACGGCCGGTGGCGCTGCTTGAAGAGAAATACCATCGAAAACAGCAGGTAGAAGAACATCTCATAGTTGAGCGTCCAGCCAACGTTGAGCGTCGGGTAGAGACCGTAACCACCGGGGTTTTCGGAAGGAATGAACACCAGTGACAAGAGAAAATTCTGCCAGCCGATGACTTGGTGCGGGAGCATCGGCGCTGCAATCAGCAGCAACAACGCCATGGCGGCGGTGTATAGCCAGTAGGCCGGAACGATGCGAATCAGGCGATGCAGAATGAAGCGCCGTGCCGGCATGTCGCTGTTCTGCGTAGACAAAAAGATCACCAGACCGCTGATGACGAAGAAGATATCAACGCCGACCGCGCCCTTTGACACAAAGAACTGCCCCACCGGGCCACTGGCTTTGAAGTCGAAAAAAATCTGCATGAAGTGATGACACACCACGACCCACGCTGCGAACGCCCGTAGGGCCTGAACTGAAATCAACATCACGAAAAACCTCTACTTCCTGACTTTCAATCATGGGCCGCTGAATAAACCGGCCTATGACGCGCACCATTTCGGACCACCTTTTTGAAAAAAAGATCGCGCAAGATACATTTCGTTCAGGAAGTAAAGATGGCCGCAGGCCATGTTGCACAAGGGCCTGCGGCGTGAAGCCCCCGTTTTTCAGAGGTTCTCGTAGCGATTCATGTCCAGCACACCCGCTTCGCGGGGTTTAGTTTCCTGAACGTAGCGATTCAGATCGTGGAAGTAGCTCCAGAACAGCGGATGAGTACGACGGATGCCTGCTCTGCCTGAGCAAAGCTGCCGTCGAGACGGGGGGGGTATAGGGGTCTGAGCCTCAGCAGCACAGCAGATAAAAAGCAAGGCGACGCTTGCCAACAAACGGTGCTGCATATGCCGTGGGCTCTGATATTAAAATGGCACATCCTGTAAGAGCACCCTCGCCTCCAACATGAATGATTTTCATGCAAAAGGCGCAACAACACTAAAACCGCTCCGGTTTGCTATCATCCCGTTCTTTAAAGAATCGACCTTCTCAAGGTAGCCCCCATGTCTGACCGCAGCGCCCGCCATCAAGCTTTTCTCACTGCTCTGAAACAGAGGATCCTGATCCTTGATGGCGGCATGGGCACCATGATCCAGAGCTACAGGCTCGAGGAACAGGATTATCGCGGCAAGCGTTTCGCCGACTGGCCCAGTGATGTCAAAGGCAACAACGACCTGTTGATCCTGACCCGCCCTGACGTGATCGGCGCCATTGAGAAGGCTTATCTGGATGCCGGCGCGGACATCCTTGAAACCAACACATTCAACGCCACGCAGGTATCCCAGGCCGACTACGGCATGGAATCGATCGTCTACGAGCTGAACGTCGAAGGCGCACGCCTGGCGCGCAAGGTCGCAGACGCCAAGACACTGGAAACCCCGGACAAGCCGCGCTTCGTGGCCGGCGTGCTGGGCCCTACCAGCCGCACCTGCTCGCTGTCGCCGGACGTCAACAACCCCGGCTATCGCAACGTGACGTTCGACGAACTGGTCGAGAACTACACCGAAGCGACCAAAGGGCTGATCGAAGGCGGTGCCGACCTGATCCTCATCGAGACCATTTTCGACACACTCAACGCCAAGGCGGCAATCTTCGCCGTACAGGGTGTGTTCGAAGAAGTGGGCTTCGAGTTGCCGATCATGATCTCCGGGACCATCACCGATGCCTCGGGGCGCACCCTGTCCGGCCAGACCACCGAAGCGTTCTGGAACTCGATCAGTCATGCCAAGCCGATCTCGGTCGGCCTGAACTGCGCACTGGGCGCCAGCGAGCTGCGCCCTTACCTGCAAGAGCTGGCCAATAAAGCCAACACCCATGTGTCCGCGCACCCCAACGCAGGCCTGCCGAATGCGTTTGGCGAATACGACGAACTGCCGAGCCAGACGGCGAAGATCATCGAAGAATTCGCCCAGAGCGGCTTCCTGAATATCGTCGGCGGCTGCTGCGGTACCACCCCGGCGCACATCAAGGCGATTGCCGAGGCTGTTTCGGGTTACGCGCCGAGGGAAATTCCGGACATCCCCAAGGCCTGCCGCCTCTCAGGCCTCGAACCGTTCACCATCGATCGCCAGTCGCTGTTCGTCAACGTCGGCGAGCGTACCAACATCACCGGCTCCGCCCGCTTTGCCCGCCTGATCCGTGAAGACAATTACACCGAGGCCCTCGAAGTCGCCCTGCAACAGGTCGAAGCCGGCGCTCAGGTGATCGATATCAACATGGACGAAGGGATGCTCGACTCGAAGAAGGCCATGGTGACCTTCCTCAACCTGATCGCAGGCGAGCCGGACATCTCCCGCGTACCGATCATGATCGACTCCTCGAAATGGGAAGTGATCGAGGCCGGCCTCAAGTGCATCCAGGGCAAGGGCATCGTCAACTCCATCAGCATGAAGGAAGGCGTCGAGCAGTTCATTCATCACGCTCGGCTGTGCAAGCGATACGGCGCGGCGGTGGTAGTCATGGCCTTCGACGAACAGGGTCAGGCCGATACCGAGGCGCGCAAGAAGGAAATCTGCAAGCGCTCCTACGACATTCTGGTCAACGAAGTGGGCTTCCCGCCGGAAGACATCATCTTCGACCCGAACATCTTCGCCATCGCCACCGGCATCGAAGAGCACAACAACTACGCCGTGGACTTCATCAACGCCTGCGCCTACATCCGAGACGAGCTGCCGTATGCGCTGACCTCGGGTGGTGTGTCCAACGTGTCCTTCTCGTTCCGCGGCAACAACCCGGTGCGTGAGGCGATCCACTCGGTGTTCCTGCTGCATGCGATCCGCAATGGCCTGAGCATGGGCATCGTCAACGCCGGGCAGCTGGAAATCTACGACCAGATTCCCGCTGAACTGCGTGACTGTGTCGAAGACGTTGTGCTCAACCGCAATCCAGAGGGTACCGATGCGTTGCTGGCGATTGCCGACAAGTTCAAGGGTGATGGCAGCGTCAAGGAAGCCGAAACCGAAGAATGGCGCAGCTGGCCGGTCAATCAGCGTCTGGAACACGCGCTGGTCAAAGGCATCACCACGCACATCGTCCAGGACACCGAGGAGTCGCGTCTTGGATTCGCACGGCCTATCGAAGTGATCGAGGGCCCGCTGATGGCGGGCATGAACGTGGTCGGCGACCTGTTTGGCGCAGGCAAGATGTTCCTGCCCCAGGTGGTCAAGTCCGCGCGCGTGATGAAGCAGGCAGTAGCGCACCTGATTCCGTTCATCGAGCTGGAAAAGGGCGACAAGCCCGAAGCCAAGGGCAAGATCCTGATGGCGACGGTCAAGGGCGACGTGCATGACATCGGCAAGAACATCGTTGGCGTGGTACTGGGCTGTAACGGCTACGACATCGTCGATCTGGGCGTGATGGTGCCTGCCGAGAAAATCCTGCAAGTGGCCCGCGACGAGAAATGCGACATCATCGGCCTGTCCGGCCTGATCACGCCGTCCCTGGACGAAATGGTGCATGTTGCACGGGAAATGCAGCGCCAGGACTTCCACCTGCCGCTGATGATCGGCGGCGCGACCACGTCCAAGGCGCATACGGCGGTGAAGATCGAGCCCAAATACAGCAATGACGCAGTGATCTACGTCACCGATGCTTCCCGAGCAGTCGGCGTCGCGACCCAGTTGCTGTCTAAAGAGCTGAAGCCGGCCTTCATTGAAAAAACCCGACTCGAATACATCGAAGTGCGTGAACGTACCTCGGCACGCAGCGCGCGCACCGAGCGCCTGAGCTACGGTGCTGCAGTGGCTAAAAAGCCGCAGTTCGACTGGGAAAACTACACCCCTGCCCAACCGACGTTCACTGGCACCCGGGTCCTGCAGGATATCGACCTGAACGTGCTGGCCGAGTACATCGACTGGACGCCGTTCTTCATTTCCTGGGACCTGGCTGGCAAATACCCGCGCATCCTCACCGACGAAGTGGTCGGTGAAGCGGCCACCGCGCTGTACGCCGACGCCACGCAGATGCTGCGCAAGCTGATCGACGAGAAGCTGATCAGCGCTCGCGCGGTATTCGGCTTCTGGCCGGCCAATCAGGTCAATGACGATGATCTGGAAGTCTATGGCGACGACGGCAAGCCGTTGGCCAGGCTGCATCACCTGCGCCAGCAGACCATCAAGCCCGACGGCAAGCCGAACTTCTCGCTTGCCGACTTCGTTGCACCCAAGGACAGTGGCCTGACCGACTACATCGGCGGGTTCATCACCACTGCCGGCATCGGCGCCGAGGAAGTCGCCAAGGCGTATCAGGATAAGGGCGACGACTACAACTCGATCATGGTCAAGGCGCTTGCCGACCGTCTCGCCGAAGCCTGCGCCGAATGGCTGCACCAGCGAGTGCGCAAGGAATACTGGGGTTATGCGAAGGACGAAGCGCTGGACAACGAGGCGCTGATCAAGGAGCAATACATGGGCATCCGCCCGGCACCCGGCTACCCGGCGTGTCCCGACCACACGGAAAAAGGCACCCTGTTCGCCCTGCTCGATCCGCTGCCGGAGGGCAGCGCAGAACACACCGCAGGCAAGAGCGGTGTGTTCCTGACCGAGCACTACGCGATGTTCCCGGCTGCAGCAGTCAGCGGCTGGTATTTCGCCCATCCTCAGGCGCAGTACTTCGCCGTGGGTAAGGTCGACAAGGATCAGGTCGAAAGCTACACCGCCCGCAAGGGACAGGACCTGAGCGTCACCGAACGCTGGTTGGCTCCGAACCTGGGCTACGACGAGTAACGTCTGACCAGTTATCTGCCGCCTGAGTGATCAGGCGGCAACATAGTTTTCAATGAAAATGGCGATGCTTCGCCAGAAGCCATGTTGAGCTTCGGCAGATCCTTTATCGACCCGTCATCGGCTGCTGGCCCAGAACATCGCGGCACCTACCGCCAGAATGACAATGAATAAAATGGCCCAGGTATCCACGGATCTGCCTGGCTTGGTTACTTTCGGGTGCTTGCTCATCGCATCGCCTCTTGTCGGTCTTGTTGGTGATTGCACATGACTGGAAGTATTCCGACACCTGTCTGGCATCGGTCAACGTTCAGTTAAGTCGAGTCTTGCCCACACGGCAAGCAGGGATATGAACAAGGGTCGTTTTGCTTATCGCTTTTAGTGATTTGCATATATATAAACATCACTTTTATCGATAACTGCAAACTGCTATCGTCGCCTTCGCTCCCCGGGGAGTGCGCGGCCGTGCGCGCAGAATTGACCAGATGAAGCAGGATACAACGAGCAGCGGGCTTTTCCAGACTGACGCCACTGCCCTGCTTCATGACGAAGCCTGAGAACAGGACCTATATGTACGTATACGACGATTACGATCAGAAGATCATCGAGGACCGCGTCAAGCAGTTCCGGGATCAGACCCGACGCTACCTGGCCGGGGAACTGAGCGAAGAAGAGTTTCGACCGTTGCGCCTGCAAAACGGTCTTTATGTTCAGCGCTTCGCGCCAATGTTGCGCGTCGCGGTGCCCTACGGTCAGCTGACCTCGCGCCAGGCGCGCATGATGGCGAAAATTGCGCGCGACTACGATAAAGGCTATGCGCACATCAGCACCCGCCAGAACGTACAGTTCAACTGGCCCGCGCTTGAAGATGTTCCCGATATTCTCGCTGAACTGGCGACCGTGCAGATGCACGCTATCCAGACCAGCGGAAACTGCCTGCGCAACGTCACCACCGACCAGTTTGCCGGTGTGGCCGCAGACGAACTGGTAGACCCGCGCCCATGGTGCGAGATCGTCCGCCAGTGGACTACGTTCCACCCTGAATTCGCTTACCTGCCGCGCAAGTTCAAGATTGCGATCAATGGTTCGACCAGTGACCGCGCAGCCATCGAAGTGCATGACATCGGCCTCGAGCCATTGCGCAACGAAGCGGGCGAGCTGGGCTTTCGCGTTCTGGTGGGCGGCGGCCTTGGCCGTACACCGGTCGTCGGTGCCTTCATCAATGAGTTCCTGCCGTGGCAGGACCTGCTGAGCTACCTCGACGCCATCCTGCGGGTCTACAACCGCTATGGCCGTCGCGACAACAAGTACAAGGCGCGAATCAAGATTCTGGTCAAGGCGCTGACCCCCGAAGTGTTCGCCGCCAAGGTCGACGCTGAAATGGCTCACCTGCGTGGCGGTCAGACCACCCTGACCGAAGCCGAAGTGCAGCGCGTTTCCCGGCACTTCGTCGACCCACAATACAAGGCACTCAGCGATCAGCACGCCGAACTGGCAGCGCTGGATGCTCAACATCCCGGCTTCGCTCGCTGGCGTCAACGCAATGTGCTGGCGCACAAGAAGCCTGGCTACATTGCCGTGACCCTGTCGCTCAAGCCAACTGGCGTCGCTCCTGGCGATGTGACCGACAAGCAACTGGACGCCATCGCCGACCTGGCCGATCGCTACAGCTTCGGTCAACTGCGCACCTCTCACGAGCAGAACATCATCCTTGCCGATGTCGAGCAGAGTGAGCTGTTCACCCTGTGGAACGAGCTGCGCGACAATGGTTTTGCCACACCGAACATTGGCCTTCTGACCGACATCATCTGCTGCCCGGGCGGTGATTTCTGCTCGCTGGCCAATGCCAAGTCGATCCCGATCGCCGAATCCATCCAGCGTCGTTTCGACGATCTGGACTACCTGTTCGATATCGGCGAGCTGGACCTGAATATCTCCGGCTGCATGAACGCCTGCGGCCACCACCATGTCGGCCATATCGGCGTGCTGGGCGTGGACAAGAAAGGTGAAGAGTTCTATCAGGTCTCGCTTGGCGGCAGCGCCAGCCGTGACGCGAGCCTGGGCAAGATTCTCGGCCCTTCCTTTGCTCAGGAGGCGATGCCTGACGTGATCGAGAAGCTGATCGACGTCTACGTTGAAAAACGGACCGAAGACGAGCGTTTCATCGACACCTACCAACGTATTGGCATTGACCCTTTCAAGGAGCGCGTCTATGCAGCGAATCATTAAGAACAACGAAGTCATCGATGAAACCTGGCATCTATTGCCCAAGGACACGACCTTTGACAGCCTGTCGAACTGCGACGACCTGATCGTGCCGCTGGCGCTGTGGCGCGAACACGCGCATGCGCTGAAGGCACGCGATGGCGGTCTGGGTGTGTGGCTGGACAGTGATGAAGAGGCCGAGGAAATCGGCGAGGATGTCGACCATTTTCAGGTCATCGCCTTGAATTTTCCGGCCTTCACAGATGGTCGCAGCTTCTCGAATGCGCGCCTGTTGCGTGATCGTTATGGTTACAAGGGTGAGCTGCGTGCCATTGGCGACGTGTTGCGCGATCAGTTGTTCTATATGCGCCGCTGTGGCTTCGATGCGTTTGCAGTGCGTGCCGACAAGGACCCGTACGAGGCGCTGGAAGGTCTGAAGGACTTCTCGGTCACCTATCAGGCTGCGACCGACGAGCCGCTGCCGCTGTTCAGGCGCCGTTGACTCAGGCGCCTTGGCGGGTGCTCACCTAAGATGACTATCGTCCCCACGCTCCACGTGGGAATGCAGTTCGTGACGCTCTGCGTCACACGGCGATTCTGCGATGTCAGTTGGACTGGGGGTCGGCTCAAGTCACCTTTTCGCCCCTCGGCGACTCACTTTGAGGGACCAAAGTGAGCAAAGTCCCAGCTCCGTTTCCGGCCTGACTTCGTCGGGTTCCTTCGCCCTGTCACTGATCCGGGGGTCGCCGCAACGGGCATTCCATGGCCCGGTGCGGCTAGCCTGGCGTCCTGCCAGGCTACCCCCGGATCAGCGCCAGGACTCAGCCGTCACTTACGTCGCAATTTGCGTCGTCAGGGCCATCGCGGTTGAAAAGCACTTTAGAGCAATTTGGATTTGGCTAAAGGCACGGCTCTGAAACTGATGACTATCGTTCCCATGCTCCGCTTGGGAGTGCAGTTCGTGACGCTCCGCGTCACACAGCGGTTCTGGGATGTCAGGTTGATTGGCGTTCGGTTCAAGTCAGTTTTTCACTCACACCTACCAGAACCGCTGCTGGGTCAAACGTCCCCACCACTTGGTGGCCAGTTGATCCGCTGAGGTGGCTGCCGCCATGCCCATGCGCTCTTGCAGGCTCTTGCGTTGCACGTAGTGCAGGTGGAACACGTCTGCATCCTTGGCCCGCTCAGCCAGGTACTCGTCACTAGTCTTGAGTTCATCGACCAGCAGCTTGTCGACCGCAGCCATGCCCAGCCATACCTCGCCGGTCGCCACTTCGTCGATGGATAATTGCGGGCGGTAGCTGGCAACGAAGTTCTTGAACAGATCGTGGGTGATGTCCAGGTCCTGCTGGAATTTCTCGCGGCCCTTTTCGGTGTTTTCGCCAAACACGGTCAGGGTGCGCTTGTATTCACCTGCGGTCAGCACTTCGAAATCGATGTCGTGCTTTTTCAGCAAGCGATTGACGTTGGGCAGCTGTGCCACCACGCCAATGGACCCGAGGATGGCGAACGGTGCGCTGATGATCTTGTTGCCTATGCACGCCATCATATAGCCACCGCTCGCAGCGACCTTGTCGATGCATACGGTCAGCGGGATGCCCGCCTGACGGATGCGCGCCAGTTGCGAGGACGCCAGGCCGTAGCTGTGGACCATACCGCCGCCGCTTTCCAGGCGCAGCACCACTTCGTCCCTGTCGGTGGCCAGGGTCAGCAGCGCGGTGATTTCATGACGCATGCTTTCAGTGGCCGAGGCCTTGATGTCACCGTCGAAATCCAGCACGTAGACACGGGCCTTGGGCTCGGCCTGCTTTTTCTCTTTCTTCAGCGCCTTGCCTTGCTCCTTGCGCAGCGTCTTCAGGCGCTCTTTATCCAGCAATGACTGCTCAAGGCGTTCGCGCAGGCCTTTATAGAAGTCATTGAGCCGGGTGACCTGCAATTGTCCGGACGACTTGCGTCGGCCCTTGCCACGCATGGACGCAATGGCAACCAGCACCACAACGATGGCGATCACCAGCGTCACGGTCTTGGCCAGAAAACTTGCGTAATCGACAACGAAATCCACGAATATCCCTCATTAGTGTCAGGCCCTTACCAATCAAGGCCTGTGATGAATGCAGCATACCGACGCCCTGTGCGGCGCACCAGCCAATGACCCGTTACAAACCATTAAAACGATGATTTCAAACGAGCGTATGTTTTTTCATTGACAGTCCCCAGGCATCCCTCATAACCTCGCAGGACCTTCGGCGTACCGAGAAGAAACGGACGTGGGCAGCATCTACCTGATACGACATGGCCAGGCCTCATTTGGTGCAGAGAATTACGACGTGCTGTCGCCCATGGGGATTCGTCAGTCTCAAGTGCTGGGCGCCTACCTTGCCGAGCAGGGCCTGAGCTTCGATCGCTGTGTGTCCGGCGAGCTCATGCGCCAGAAAGACACCGCCCAGCATGTGCTGGGCCAGTACACCGAGGCAGGCCTCGATACGCCTGATGTGCAGCTGGACAGCGCGTTCGATGAATTTGATGCCGAAGGTGTGATCAGGGCGTTGATACCGGCGATGCTCGAAGATGAACCACAAGCGCTGGATATTCTGCGCGATGCCGCCGCAAACCCTGCAGGGTTCCAGCGCCTGTTCAACCTGATTACCAGGCGCTGGCTGAGTGGCAACCACGACACACCGGGGCTGCAAAGCTGGCAGGCGTTTGTGACGCGCGTTGAAGCAGGCCTGAAGCGGATTCTCCAGGCTGCCGGTTCGCATGAGCGTATCGCGGTATTCACCTCCGGCGGCACCATTACCGCCCTGCTGCATCTTATTACCGGAATGCCTGCATCAAAGGCGCTGGAGCTTCACTGGCACATCGTCAACACGTCGTTGCACCAGCTTAAATTCAAAGGCAACGACGTGACCCTGGCTTCCTTCAACGGTTACACACATTTGCAACTGCTGAAGGCGCCGGAGCTCATCACCTATCGCTGAGCCCGGCCAATAGCGTCCTGTCGGACGCTGGCACTCACTCTAAAAGGATCACCCCATGACCTCAGTAGCAGACGCTGTACAGACCATGAAAAACAAGTTCAACCCAGCTGCTGCTGCCGGTCTGGACCTGGTCTTCGGCTTCAACATCACCGACGAAGACAAGCATTACGCCCTGATCGTCAAGGACAGCACCTGCGAACTGCAGGAAGGCGAAAACCCGGACGCCAACGTGACCCTGGTCATGGACAGCCAGACCCTCAAGGGCATCGTCAGCGGCGAGACCGACGGCATGCAGGCGTTCATGGGTGGCAAGCTGCGTGCCGAAGGCGACATGATGCTGGCCATGAAGCTCAGCGAACTGTTCCCGGTATAAACCTGCAGCGCAGCAGACTGTACCACCTGAAAACCGAAGCCCTGCCGGCTTCGGTTTTTTATGCGCGCACCTTTCTGTAAAAAAGCAATCAGAGCCACTGATTGCCCGGCAACACGCTAGCCTATAAAGCGGTCATATGCTTGATCGTGGATTGGACGATCATTAGATTAGTCAATAGTTTGCGCTGACCAAAATAAACACAAGGGATACGTATGGCACTGACTGACCAGTCCACCGAGATTCGCAACGGCGAAGAACTGGACGCCTCCCTGATCGATGCGTACCTGAAGGCGCACGTGCCGGATCTTCACGGCACACCGACGATCAGTCAGTTTCCGGGCGGCGCATCGAACCTGACCTATCTGCTTCAGTACCCTGAGCGGGAACTGGTACTGCGTCGTCCACCTTTCGGACACAAGGCGCGCTCAGCCCATGACATGGGTCGCGAATACCGCATTCTCAATCAGCTCAAGGAAGCCTTTCCCTACTGTCCCGAGGCGTATCTGTACTGCACGGACGAGTCACTGATCGGCTCGGAGTTCTACGTCATGCAGCGCGTCAAGGGGATCATCCTGCGCTCTGACCTGCCGTCGGAACTGGCGCTGGATGCAACACAGACCGAACAGCTGTGCAAAAACTTCATCGACAAGATGGTGGACTTGCATCGCGTCGATTATCAGGCCTGTGGCCTGGGTGACCTCGGCAAGCCGCAAGGCTATGTACAACGGCAGATCTCCGGCTGGTCCGAACGCTATGAAAAAGCACTGACCCCGGACGCTCCAGCGTGGGAGCAGGTCAAGCGCTGGCTGGTAGACAAAATGCCTGCCGACTCGCCCACCTCGAGCATCGTGCACAACGACTACCGTTTCGACAATGTGATCCTCGACCCGGCCAACCCGATGCAGATCATCGGCGTGCTGGACTGGGAGTTGACTACGCTCGGCGATCCGCTCATGGACCTGGGCAACACCCTCGCCTACTGGGTACAGGCCGACGATCCAGCCCCGGTTCAATTGATGCGCCGCCAGCCGAGCAATGCGCCGGGGATGCTGACCCGCCAGGCATTTGTCGACTATTACGCCGAGCGCGCTGGCGTGCGCATAGACAATTTCGATTTTTACTACACCTATGGCCTGTTCCGTCTGGCCGGTATCGTGCAACAGATCTACTACCGGTTTTTCCATGGCCAGACCCAGGACAAACGCTTTGCCCAATTCATTCACATGAACAGGCTGCTGGAGCAGATGAGCCTGAGCGTGATCGAAAAATCCAGCCTCTGACCGCCAGCGCCAAGACAAGGAAATGACATGTCCAGAACCCAGCTCTTCGACCTTGATGGCAAGGTTGCATTCGTTTCAGGTGCCAGCCGAGGAATCGGTGAAGCCATTGCTCGGCTGCTGGCCCAGCAAGGCGCGCACGTTATCGTCTCAAGTCGCAGGCTCGAGGGTTGCCAGGCAGTGGCGGACGCCATCGTCAGCGAGGGCGGCAAGGCAACAGCCATCGCCTGCCACATCGGTGAGCTGGAACAGATAAGCAGTGCATTCGCGCAGATTCGCCAACAGTTCGGGCGCCTGGATGTATTGGTCAACAACGCCGCCACCAACCCACAGTTCTGCAACGTGCTGGACACCGATCCCGGCGCCTTCCAGAAGACAGTCGACGTCAACATTCGCGGCTACTTTTTCATGTCCGTCGAAGCCGGCAAGCTGATGCGCGAAAACGGCGGCGGCAGCATCATCAACGTGGCGTCCATCAACGCGGTATCGCCGGGCGCCTATCAAGGCGTCTATTCGATGACCAAGGCAGCCGTGGTCAACATGACCAAGGTGTTTGCCAAGGAGTGCGCCGAGTTCGGTATTCGTTGCAACGCCCTGCTTCCCGGTTTGACCGACACCAAGTTCGCATCGGCACTGGTCAAGAACGACGCGATCCTCAACATGGCGCTGTCGCAAATTCCACTGAAACGCGTTGCCGCTCCGAGCGAGATGGCCGGCGCGGTGCTTTACCTTGCCAGCGAGGCCTCCAGCTATACCACCGGCGTGGCGCTGAACGTCGACGGCGGCTTCTTATCCTGAAGGTTCACGCGACTGGCAAAAAGAAATTGAATTAATTTTCCATTATTAAAATTTATGGAATATATTTTCCTCATAACAACAATCCGTTCTGGAGAATGTCATGCGGGAATCCCTTTCCACATCACCTGCGCAATTGGGTATCGGACTGATCGGCACCGGCTTCATGGGCCGCGCCCATGCGTTGGCGTTCGGCAACGCCAACGCCGCGCTTGATCTGCCTGCACGTATACGGCTCTCCGCGCTGGCGGACGCCGACAGTGCGCGCGCTGAGCAATGCGCAAGCGCCTGGGGGTTCGACCGCAGCCACGCTGACTGGCAGCAGTTGATCGATGACCCGTACGTGCAGATCGTGGCGATTACCACCCCCAATCACCTGCACTTTCCCATGGCCATGGCCGCCATCGCTGCAGGCAAGGCCGTGTATTGCGAAAAGCCGCTGGCCGTGAGCCTCGCCCAGGCCGATGAAATGCGCCGTAGCGCCAAGGCTGCGGGGGTCGTCACCCAGGTCGGCTACAACTACCAGCACAACCCGATGATCGGCCTTGCCAGAGAAATGATCGAAGCCGGCGAGCTGGGCGAGATCGTCAGCTTTCAGGGCGAGTTCAGCGAGGATTTCATGGGTAATCCGGCCTCACCCTGGTCGTGGCGCTGTGAAGCGGCGCATGCGGGCGGTGCGCTGGCCGATCTGGGCAGCCACTTGCTGGCGATGGCTCGTCATTTGCTGGGCGACGTCGAAGCAGTCTGCGCTGACTCCAGCACCGTACACCGTGAACGCCCGGCGAGCCTCGGCAGCCAGCAGATCCGCGCCATTGCAGTGGACGACCAGACCCACGCGCTTCTGCGCTTTGCCAACGGTGCGCGCGGAACCTTCAGCAGCAGTTGGCTCAAACACGGCTACAAAAACCATCTGAGTTTCGAGATCAGCGGCACCAAGGGCACGCTGGCGTTCGATCAGGAGCGGCTCAACGAGCTGCGTCTCTACCGTACAGGCGCAGCCGGACGCGATGGTTTTCAGCGTCTGCTGGCAGGCCCTGCACAACCGGGTTATGCCGCATTCTGCCCGGCTCCCGGCCACCAGTTGGGCTACAACGAGCTCAAGGCGCTCGAAGTACAAGCGCTCATCCAGGCCGTATGCGGTCAGCGCAGCCGTGGCCCGGACTTCGAGGAAGCGTGGCAAATCGAGCGCCTGGCGACGGCCATTCGCGTGGCCGCTGCCGAGCAACGCTGGGTCGCGCTCACCGACATCTGACTTCCTGCAAACGTTGTACAAGGGGTAGAATGCGCCACGTTCGGGCAGCCATTCTGCCCCCTTGCCGTCCTCGCCATAAGCCCTCTGCCACCATGCCTTTTGAACTCAGCGTCGACCTGACCACCCTCGCCATTCTTGCCGTGGTCGCTTTCATAGCGGGATTCATAGATGCCATCGCCGGTGGCGGCGGACTGCTGACCACCCCTGCGCTGATGACAGCCGGCCTGCCGCCGCATCTGGTGCTGGGCACCAACAAGCTCAGCTCGACCTTTGGTTCAGCGACGGCCAGTTTCACCTTCTACCGTCGCAAGCTGTTTGACCCAAGACAATGGCTGCATGCAGTGCTCGGCACTGCCGTCGGTGCTGCGCTGGGCGCGGTGATCGCCCATTACCTGCCAGCCGAATGGCTGAACCAGATGTTGCCGGTGATTGTGTTCGGTTGCGGGCTGTACTTGTTGTTTGGTGGCACGCCCAAGGCGCCCCTGGACAGCAATGCGCCGATCAAGAAGAAATGGCAGCTGCCGCAAGGACTGGGACTGGGTTTCTACGACGGTGTTGCCGGGCCGGGTACCGGTGCCTTCTGGACAGTCAGTACCCTGCTGCTCTACCCGGTGGATCTGGTCAAGGCCAGCGGCGTGGCGCGCAGCATGAACTTCGTCAGCAATGCCGTGGCATTGTCGGTGTTCATCTTTTCTGGCCAGGTGGATTACATCATCGGCCTGAGCATGGGCCTTGCGGTGATGCTCGGTGCCTACTTCGGTGCAGGCACCGCGATCAAGGGTGGTGCCAAATTCATCCGACCGGTGTTCATCACCGTGGTACTGGGCCTGACCGTGCGCCTAGCCTGGCAGCACTGGTTCGGGGGCGCCTGAACGCTCGGCCAGGTACGCCTCGATAAGGTAACGGGCAATTGACCGATTGGCTGGTAACGGCGGCAGGTCATCGACATGAAACCAGCGTGCGTCTTCGATTTCTTCTGCCTGTGGCACGATTTCGCCGCTTTCGTATTCGGCATGGAACCCGAGCATCATCGAGTGCGGGAACGGCCAGCACTGACTGCCCCGGTACTTGAGGTTCTTGATGCGCACCTGCACCTCTTCCATCACCTCGCGGTGTACGCAGTCCTCGGCAGATTCACCCGGCTCCACGAACCCGGCCAGTGCGCTGTACATACCGGTGACGAAACGCGGTGAGCGGGCCAGCAGGATTTCATCACCCCGGGTAACCAGCACGATCATGCTCGGCGAAATACGCGGGTACAGCCGCAGGTTATCGTGCTCGCAGAACATCGCCCGCTCTCCGCGAATCTGCACGGTGGGACGACCGCAGGCACCGCAGAAACGGTGTTCTCTGGCCCATGTGCTGACTTGCGCGGCGTAGCCGAGCATCTGGAAAACAGCGAAATCGCCTTCCAGCATGAACTGACGCAAGCCCTGCCAGGCGCAACCCTCGACGCTAACCGAGCGTTCCAGCACCAGCAGGTAGACAGGCTCACCGTCGAAATAGCCGATGCCGTGCTCGCTCTGCACCGGCAGGTCCTGCGCAGCCACCCAGTTTCTGGGGAACAGCACCCCATTGGCATCCAGCAAAAAACCCTGATCCCCCTGAACCACAGCCAAACCGCCAGGGGCCTCGACATCCAGAACTGCAGTTGTCCAACGCTCCGGGCGCGACATGGGAAACTCCTTAGCTCAGACTCGAGCCTTTGTCATGTATCAATTATCGAAGACCGGCTTCTGCTTGCTCATCTGCGCAGCCATCGCCAATTTCAGGTCAGGTGATTGCAGCATGGCTGCGTTCCAGATGGCAACGTGTTCCAGACCGTCCTCCACTCTGTGATCACGCATGTAGCTGATCATTTGCTTGGTGCCCTCGATGGCGAGGGGCGATTTGCCGGCTATTTCCCGAGCCACCGCCAGGACACCCTGCAACAGACCGTCCGGGTCATCGAAGGTGCGATTGACCAGCCCGATCCGTTGCGCCTCTTCAGCGCCGACGGTACGCCCGGTGTAGGCCAGTTCGCGCAATACACCATCACCGATGATCCTTGGCAGCCTTTGCAGCGTGCCGACATCGGCGGCCATGCCCATGTCGATCTCGCGAATGGCGAACTGCGCGTCGGCCGCCGCATAACGCATGTCACACGCGGAAATCAGGTCGATGGCGCCGCCCAGGCAATAGCCTTGAATGGCGGCGAGAACCGGTTTTCGGCAATTGTCCACGGCAGTGAACGAGGCCTGCATGTCGCGGATCTTGCGCCGCAACAGACGGGCATTACGCCCGGCATCCTTGCCCATCTGGCTGGCGACCGAGGCCAGCAGTGCCAGATCGATACCTGACGAAAAGTGTTTGCCCGCACCGCTGAGTACCACGACGCGTACCTCGTCAGTGCGCTCTATCCAGTCGAAAATGTCGATTATCTCCGTCCAGAACGACTCGTTCATTGCGTTGAGTTTTTCAGGCCGGTTGATTTGTACGTGAGCAATGCTGTCGGCCAGCTCGACCCGGAAACTTTGATAATCGGTCACGACGTGATCCTCAGGCAGATTGGGGTGTTCAGGTGCAGGACTATAACAACAGCACCCGATACATCGTAACCGGGCTGAACTGACATTCGCCGGACCCGCAAACCACCCGCACAGCTATATTGGATATGGCCGCCCCCCTCAAATAGAGGGAACGGCCGCATCACCTTAAGGTCCAGTAATGAATAGCAACAAAACCTGTGCGGTTATCAGAGGGCGATACTTGAATACGTCAAAAGCGGCAACCGGCATTGAAGGCCTGGACGACATCCTTGCAGGAGGTCTTTCACGCAGTCATGTGTTTCTTCTTGAGGGAGAGCCCGGAACCGGCAAGACAACCGTGGCCCTGCAATTTCTGCAGGCCGGAGCGGCAGCGGGCGAAATATCCCTGTACATCACCCTGTCCGAGACTGAAAGCGAGTTGCGCTCGGGTGCAGCCTCGCACGGCTGGGAGCTCGACGAACATATCAATATCTTCGAACTGACGCCGCCTGAAAGCCTGCTCGACGCCGATCACCACCAGAGCCTGCTCTACTCCTCCGACCTGGAACTGGGTGAGGCGACGCGGCAGATATTCGAGGTGGTCGAGCGCGTCAAACCCACCCGTGTGGTGATCGACAGCCTCTCGGAAATCCGTCTTCTGGCGCAGAGCTCGTTGCGCTACAGGCGCCAGATTCTGGCCATAAAGCATTATTTCACTCGCTATAACGCGACGGTCCTGCTGCTGGATGATCTGACCACCGAGGCGCTGGACAAGACTGTGCACAGCGTTGCCCACGGCGTGATTCGTCTGGAATCACTGACACCTACTTACGGTGCCGAGCGCAGACGCCTGAAAATCGTCAAGTACCGTGGCCAGAAATACCGTGGTGGTTTTCATGACTTCAACATTGCCGAGAACGGCATTCAAGTCTTCCCGCGTCTGGTGGCTGCCGAGCACCGCTCCAACTACGCGCGCACTCAGTTGAGCAGCGGCATCAAGGAACTGGACGATCTGCTGGGCGGCGGCATCGAGGGCGGCTCCAGCACCCTGATTCTCGGCCCGGCCGGTACCGGGAAATCGCTCATCTCGCTGGTTTTTGCCGCACAGGCGGTGGCGCGCGGCGAGCGTGTCGGCCTGTTCATATTCGATGAGGAAATGGGCCTGCTGTTCGAGCGCATGCTCAAACTGGGGATCGACCTGCGTGCGCTGCAGGAAACCGGCAATCTGGTGGTCGAACAGATCGACGCGGCAGAGCTGTCTCCAGGCGAATTCGCACACCGGGTGCGGCGCGCAGTCGATAAAAAGCAGATAAAGACCGTCGTCATCGACAGTATCAACGGCTATCAGGCGGCAATGCCGGAAGAAAGCGCGCTGGTTCTGCATATGCACGAGCTGCTGCTCTACCTCAACCGCCAGGGCGCCTCGACCTTCATGACCGTAGCGCAACATGGGCTGGTGGGCGACATGCGCTCGCCGGTGGACATTACCTACCTTGCCGACAGCGTGATTCTATTGCGCTATTTCGAAGCGCTGGGTCAGGTACGCCGTGCGATATCGATCATCAAGAAACGTACCGGCACTCACGAGTCCACTATCCGAGAGTATCGCATCAGCTCCAGCGGGTTGAAAATTGGCGAACCACTGGCGGCCTTTCAAGGCGTACTGCGCGGTGTGCCGTCGTACATGGGCGACAAGAAACCGCTGCTGGAGGATGACGACCTGTGAGTATTCCAGGTCTGTTGTCAGAGCGCGCGATCATTCTCGCCCCACGCGGGCGGGACAGTCAGATTGCCACGCGCATTCTCGACGAAGCGGGCTACCCGGCAACGGTAGCCCGTGATGTGCCCGAGCTGGTCAGAGAGCTGAGCGCGGGCGCCGGCCTGGCGATCATCGCCGACGAGGCACTGCGTAACGCCGACATGACCCCGTTGCTCGAACTCCTCGGCCGTCAGCCACCCTGGTCGGACCTGCCGATTGTTTTGCTGACCCATCACGGCGGACCGGATCACAACCCGTCGGCACGCATGGGCAACCTGCTGGGCAACGTGACCTTTCTCGAACGTCCTTTTCATCCGGTGACGCTGGTCAGTCTGGTCATGACAGCGGTGCGCGGTCGAAGACGACAGTATGAGGCCCGGGCGCGCATGGAGGACCTTCACGAAAGTGAAGACCGCCTGCAGAATGCTCTGAAGGCCGGCAGGCTGGGCTCATGGGTACTGGAAGCGGAACACCTCAAGCTGACCTGTTCGGACATCACCAAAAGTCACTACGGCCGCGACGAGCAGAACACGCTTGATTACGAAGAGTGGCTGGCCGCCGTTTACTTTGAAGACCAACCGAGGATGCAATCGGCACTACAGCGCAGCCTGGACACCGGTGTCGACTTGATCATCGAATACCGCAATGTCTGGCCGGACGGTTCACTCAATTGGGTGGATGTACGCGCCCGGGCCACTCGCAGCAAGAACGGCCTGGTCGGCTCACTGGCCGGTGTGACCTCTGACATCACCGAGCGCAAACAGGCCGAGTCGCAACTGCGCCGCCTCAACGAAACCCTCGAACAACAGGTGGAAGAGCGGACCTCGCAGCTACGTCACAAAGAGGAGATTCTGCGCCAGTCACAGAAAATGGAAGCGGTCGGCCAGTTGACCGGCGGGATTGCCCATGACTTCAACAACATGCTGACCGGCATTATCGGCAGCCTGGAGTTGATAAGACGCCGGCTGGCGCGTGGCCGCATCGAAGACCTGAATGGCTTGATCGATCTGGGGGTCACATCGGCCAACCGCGCGGCCGCCCTGACCCATCGGCTGCTGGCCTTCTCACGGCGTCAGTCGCTGGACTCCAAGCCGGTCGAAATGAACCATCTGGTCAATGCCATGGACGAACTGCTGCAGCGCAGCGTCAACGAGAGCATTCACCTGCAACTGCGTCTTGCGCACGATCTGTGGACCGCAGAAGCCGACCCCAACCAGTTGGAGAGCGCCCTGCTCAACCTGGTACTCAATGCCCGCGATGCCATGCCTGATGGCGGTACGCTGGTGGTCGAGACCTCCAATCAGCGGCTGGACAGATCGTTCACCAACGCCTACGAGAACCTGCTGCCAGGTGACTATGTCGTTCTGAGCGTCAGTGACAATGGCTGTGGCATGCCTGAAACCGTCATCAGTCGGGCGTTCGACCCCTTCTTCACCACCAAAGCCATCGGCCAGGGCACCGGCCTGGGGCTTTCGATGATCTACGGCTTCAGCAAGCAATCGCACGGCCACGTCCTGATCAAGAGCGAGGTCGGCGTCGGCACTACCGTACAACTGTTTCTGCCGCGCTTTAAGGGGCTTGCGTCTGAGGCAGAGCAGAGTTTCCAGAGCAATGCGGTTTATGCCGAGAATGGCGAGACCGTGTTGATCGTCGAAGACGATCCGGCAGTGCGCGCGCTGGTCAGTGAGGTGCTCGGTGAACTGGGCTATATCTTCATCGAGGCCGGAGAAGCGGCGGACGCCGTGCCGATACTCGAATCGGGACGGCGCATCGATCTGTTGATCAGCGATGTCGGGCTGCCAGGCATGAACGGCAGACAGCTGGCGGAAATTGCCCGGCAACTGCGGCCGGAGCTCAAGGTGCTGTTCATCACCGGCTACGCAGAACATGCGGCGGTGCGCGGAGGTTTTCTGGACACAGGGATGCAATTGATCACCAAACCCTTTGCGTTCGATCACCTGACTTCAAAAGTACGGGAAATGATAGAAGCCTGAGCAATGCTCAGGCTTCAGGTAGCGCAGATTTGTCCAGTTGCCCGCCCACTCGTCATCAAGCCAGCAGTTTCTGAATCTGGGTATGCAAGGTGTCCATGGTGAAGGGCTTGGCGAGAATGGGTGCCTTCAACGCAATCGGGCTGCCCGAATCGAGTATCTCCGCCGGGTAACCGCTGATGAAAATCACCTTCAACTCAGGCCGCAGCATGATCGCAGGCTCGGCAATCTGGACGCCCGAAACGCCGCCCGGCAGCCGATAATCGGTGATCATCAGGTCGAGATGGGGTTTGGTCGCCAGAATCTCGAAAGCCTGCTCGCCGTTCTCGGCTTTCAGGACACGATAACCCTCACCCGACAGATAATCGGCCAGAAGCATCAGGATCAGGGGCTCGTCTTCGACGATTAGTACGACGTTTTCTGCATCAGCGCTCATTGAACTGCCTTTGATCTTATAAATAGCTGCCATTACGACCACGGCACGCGTGGGAGGTTGCGCCAACCTGTGATTAAACTTGACTGCCAGTGGCGGCGACCTTACAGAGGCAGACAGATTCGAAACACCGAGCCCTTGCCCTCTTCACTCTCCACTTCGATACGACCGCCGTGCGCCATGACGATCTGATCGGAAATGAACAGCCCAAGACCTAATCCGGCAACAGCGTGATTGCTCGACACCCGCTCGAACTGCTGAAAGATGCGCTTCTGGTTTTCGGCCGTAATGCCAATACCTTGATCCCTGACTTCGATGAACGCCTCGCTGTCCTTGCTGTACACATGCACTTCAATCGGCTTTCGCGCACCGTAACGCAGCGCGTTGGTGAGCAGATTGGCAACCACCTGCTCGATACGGAATTCGTCCCAGACGCCGATTACCGGCTGTTCGGCAAACCGGGTGACGCTGGAATCGGCGGCAGCGATCTGTGCGGCAAAGCTTTCCAGCAGCTGCGTGACCAGTTCGCTGAGGTCGAACGGGCTCGGTCTGATCGACAGCTTGCCGGTGCGGATCCTCGATACATCGAGCATGTCTTCGATGAGGCGGATAAGACTCTGAATCTGTCGCTCATCGCGATCGACCATCGCGTGCAGCTTCTCCATGGTAAACGCTGCGGCGTTGTCCTTGGCCAGGTGCAGCTTGCGCAGCTGGGTCTCCAGAATAAGGCCGTTGAGCGGCGTGCGCACCTCGTGGGAGACGATAGACATGAAGTCATCCCGCATGCGAATCGCGTGTTCCAGCTCGCCCTGAGTCGACTGCAGACGCTTGAGCAAGGCTTCCTGCTCCTGGCGACTGCGCTCAAGCTCCTCGACCTGTATTTTCATGGCCTTGCGCTGTCGGTAGAGATCGACGAACACATTGACCTTGCTCTTTACCGCGTGAATATCCAGCGGCTTGTGCAGGAAGTCCACGGCACCGCTTTCATAGCCCTTGAAGGCGTAATTCAGCTCGCGCCCGGCAGCACTGACGAAGACGATTGGAATGCTTTTGGTCTTTTCCGTGCTGCGCATCAGCTCGGCCAGCTCGAAGCCGTTCATCCCGGGCATCTGAACGTCGAGGATGGCCATGGCGAATTCGTGCTGCAGTAGCAGTGACAGTGCTTCGTCCGCAGACAGCGCCTTGTAGACGATTCGATCGCCGCGCTTGATCAGCGCTTCGAGCGCCAGCAGGTTTTCCGGCAAATCATCGACGATGAGCAGTTTTGCCTGAATTTCACTTAACATGCGGTTCGTTCCAGCTCGACCAGCAAGCGGCCAATATCGTTCAGGGAAAGGAGGTAATCGGGCGAGTGCAGCGCCAGGCCCGCTTCAGGCATGGTAGACGCCTGGGCCTGCGCGGGGTCCTGAATCACCGTGAAACCACCGTACTTCTTGATCTGCAGCAACCCGTTCGCGCCGTCATTATTGGCACCGGTCAACAGCACGCCAGCCAGTCGCGGCGCATAGGCATCAGCGGCCGAACCGAACAGAATGTCGATACTGGGCCTTGAATAAAACACCTTGTCCTCCTGACTCAGTGACAGGGAAAAGTCGGACTCCACCGAGACGTGATAGCCCGCTGGCGCAACATACAACGTGCCGGGCACTATGCTCTCCTTGTCGTCGGCTTCCTTGACCGGAATTGCCAGACGGTTCTGAAACACATTGGCCAACTGGCTATGCCGATCATCGGGCAGATGCAGGACCATCAGGATAGGCAATGAAAACCCTTTGCGCAGGCCGCTGAATATCTTCAGCAGTGCTTCCACGCCGCCCGCCGACGCACCGACCACAATGGCATCCACTACCGGCAAAGAGTGGCTGGGCGCTTCATCGCCAAACGTGGTTCTCATGATTTCCGGTAAATCCGCTCGGGTTTCACCAGCGCCTCGAAAGCGCCACCGTAGGCGGAGAATTCCAGCGTTTCCTTGCTGCCCAGCGCCAGAAAGCCACGATGACACAACGAATCATGAAACAACCCGAATGCTCGATCCTGAAGCTTTTTGTTGAAATAAATCAGTACGTTACGGCAAGAAATAAATTGCGTTTCGGAGAATACACTATCTGTGGCCAGACTGTGATCGGCAAACGTGACGTTCTCGCACAGCGTCTTGTCGAAGATCGCATAGTCATAGGCAGACGTGTAGTACTCGGCAAAATCGCGCTGCCCTCCCGCCTTTCGATAGTTCTCGGCATAGGCCCGCACGTTGTCCATGGAGAAGATGCCCTGCTTGGCCTTTTCCAGCGAGCTGGGGTTGATATCGGTCGCATAGATGATGGTCCGCTCCAGCAACCCCTCCTCGCGCAACAGAATAGCCGTGGAATAGACCTCTTCGCCCGTGCTGCAACCGGCGATCCATACCTTGAGTGACGGGTAAGTGCGCAGCACCGGCACAACTTCGTTGCGGATCGCCAGAAAGTGCGACGGGTCACGAAACATCTCACTGACCGGAATCGTGAGAATCTGCAGCAGTTGCATGAACGCTGCAGGATCGTGGAGCACACGCTCCTGCAAGGCGGAGATGGTTGCACAATCGAACTGACGCAACGCATGGATCACGCGGCGCTTCACAGAAGCGCCGGAGTAGTCACGAAAGTCGTAGCTGTACTGAAGATAAATCGCTTCGATCAGCAGGCGCAGTTCGATGTCCATGCTTCGATCAATGGGCATGGTACCGCCCGGGGCTGGCATCGCAGACGCCCCTCCATTCAAGCATCATTCAGATACGCTCCATCTTCGGCAGCCAGACGCGGATCAGCGAAAACAGTCGGTCCAGATCGATGGGCTTGGCCAGGTAATCGTTGGAACCCGCCTGCAGGCAGCGCTCCTGATCATCCTTCATGGCCTTGGCCGTGACGGCAATGATCGGCAACTTGCGCCAGCGCGGGTCCTTGCGAATCTCGATGGTCGCTTCAAAACCGTCCATTTCAGGCATCATCACGTCCATCAGGACCAGATCGATGTCTTCCACTTCATTGAGCTTGGCAATCGCCTCCAGACCGTTGCGGGCGATTTCCACCACCGCGCCTTTATGTTCAAGGGCACTGGTCAGGGCGAAAATGTTACGCACATCGTCGTCGACCACGAGGATCTTGCGCGCCTCGAAGACCTTGTCACGGCTACGCGCGGTCTTGAGCATCTTTTGCCGCTCGTTGGACAGTTGCGATTCGACCTTGTGCAGGAACAGCGTGACTTCATCGAGCAGCCGCTCAGGCGAACGCGCACCCTTGATGATGATCGAGCGCGAATACTTCATCAGCTCGGCTTCTTCATCGCGGGTCATATTGCGGCCGGTATAGACGATCACCGGCGGGAAGGCACAGATGTCTTCCATCGACATGCGTTTGAGCAACTCATTGCCGAGCATGTCCGGCAGCTTCAGGTCGATGATCATGCAGTCGTAGACATGATCGCGCAGCAGGTCCAGCGCCTCCTGGGCGAAGCCTACCGCGGTGATTTCAATATCATCGTCACCGATCAGGCGCGCGATGCTGTCACGCTGCAGCGCGTCATCCTCGACCAGCAGGATACGTTTGACCTTCTGCGTCAGCTTGGCTTCCAGCTTGGCGAACACGTCCTTGAGCTCTTCACGCGTGGTCGGCTTGACCGCGTAGCCAATCGCGCCCATATGCAAGGCGGCTTCCTGGCGATCTTCGACCGAGATCACGTGCACCGGAATGTGCCGGGTGGGCGCCAGCTCCTTGAGACGCTGCAGCACGGTCAGGCCCGAATGGTCCGGCAGGCGCATGTCCAGCAGGATCGCATCCGGCGTATAGCGTGATGCCAGATTGAAGCCATCGTCGGCAGCATGCGCCACCAGACAGTCGTAGCCCAGTTCGTGGGCGAGATCGTAGAGAATCTGGGCGAATCGCACCTCGTCTTCGATCACCAAAATGCAGCGTCGCTGGAAAGGTGCCTTGTCGCGGTCGTCGGCAAATACCGGCACCGGCGTATCCATCGGCACGGGTGCCGGAACAGGCTGCGCAATGACCGGAAGCACAGGAGCATAAGGCTGCAGCGCAGCAGGCGCTGGCACGATTGGCAGATCGCTGCCCGGCTCGCGATCGTCTTGCTCGACGTAATGCTCCGGCAGCACCAGGCTGAAAATACTGCCCTGCCCCGGTGCGCTGGTCACACTGATCGACCCGCCCAGCAATGCCGCCAGATCTCGTGAAATCGACAGCCCCAGTCCGGTACCGCCGTAACGCCGGTTGGTGGTGCCATCTGCCTGACGGAACGCTTCGAAGATACCCTGCTGGTGCTCCTCGGCGATGCCGATGCCCGAATCACGCACGATGAAGGCGATACCTGCGCCCGGCTGACGCGAAACGACCATGCTGACCGAGCCGGCCTCGGTGAACTTGATCGCGTTGGACAGCAGGTTCTTGAGGATCTGCTCAAGACGCTGGCGATCGGTGAACAGCATGGTGGGCGCGCCGGTCTGGATGTCGACGGTAAACGCCAGCTTCTTCTCGGCGGCCAGCGGTTGGAAGAGCGTCCGCAGACCTTCGACCAGTCGGGGAACGCTGCTGTTTTCCGGGCGCACTTCCAGCTTGCCGGCCTCGACCTTGGAAATATCCAGAATGTCGTTGATCAGATTCAGCAGGTCATTACCCGCCGAATAAATCGACTCGGCAAACTTGACCTGTTCGGCGGTGAGATTTTCGCCCGGGTTCTCGGCCAGTAGTTTGGCGAGGATCAGCGAGCTGTTGAGCGGCGTGCGCAGCTCGTGGGACATGTTGGCGAGGAACTCGGACTTGTACTTGCTGGCACGCTGCAGCTCGTCCGCCCGCGCCTGCAACTCGGCCTGGGCGATATTCAGTTCTTCGTTGTTGCGATCCAGCGCATCGCGCTGCTCGGCCAGCGCTTGACTCTGGTCGGCCAACTGCTCGTTGGTCTGCTCAAGTTCGGCCTGCTGGGTCTCCAGATGAGCCTGGGATTCCTTGAGGATGCGCGATTGCTCCTCCAGCTCTTCGTTGGCGGTGCGCAGTTCTTCCTGCTGCACCTGCAGCTCTTCGTTGAGCTGCTGGGTCTCGGCCAGCACCTCCTGCAGACGCTGGCGATAACGGGCGGCTTCGATGGACGTGCCGACGTTGTCCGCCACCAGCTCAAGGAACTCGATGTCCCGCTCGGTCAGGGCGCGCAAAAAGCCCAGTTCGATCACGCCGTTGACCTGATCGTCATTGCTGGTTGGCACCACCACCACGCTGCGCGGTGAACCGTCGCCCAGGCCGGAAGCAACCTTGAAGTAATTATCCGGCAGTTCATCCAGCGTAATGATGCGGTCCTGCTGGGCGGCCTGCCCGACAATGCCTTCATCACTGTGAATGGTCTGATCTTGCTGCTCCTGTTCGCGGGAGAAGCCATACGAGGCTGCGCGCGTCAGGCCGCCGTGGTCTTGGCGAATGTAAACCGCCGCCACCGACGCGCCCAGGTATTGGGTCAGGAACTGGAGGATATTGCGGCCCAGCATGCTCAGCGTCAGTTGCCCCAGAACCTGCTCAGCCAGCTCGCTCTGGCCATTGCGCAGCCAGGCCACTTTCTGCAGACGCTCGGAATTGATTTCCTGCAGCCTGAGGTTTTCGCTGTAAGTATTCGACAGCGACAACAGATCCCTGCGGCCGATATAGGCAAGAATTGCGCTGACGATCACCACGAATATCAGATAAAGAGTGACGGAAAGAATGGTACTGCGCGTGACTTCAGCATTGCGGTTCAGTCGAAGTTGTTGCTCCATCTCCACGGCCTGATCATATTCGGTACGGATCTGGTCGGTGATGCGTTTGCCACGTCCGGCCAGCACCGGCGTCTGATAATCGCCGTTGGTGCGCCGTAACGTGATCATCTCCTGGGCGAACGCATTCCACTCCTGCTGCAGCGTGGACAGACGTCTGAACCGATCCAGCTGCGTAGGGTTGTCGTCTACCAGTTTCTCCAGCCCCTGCAGCTCGGCGAGCAACAGCGGCTTGGCGACCTCATAGGGGTCGAGAAAATGCTGATCACCCGTCAGCAGAAAACCGCGCATGCCGGTTTCCATGTCTATCGACAGTTTCATTGAGCGGTTGGTGTTGTTGATCACCCGGTCAGTGTGTTCGACCCACTGTATTGCAGTGAGCAGATAACTGATCAGCAGAATGAAGAAAACTGCGCTCAGTACACCGACACCCAATGGCAAGCCAACGTTACGACCCAGCAATTTTCGAAAGCGTTGTTCATCGACAACAGACGTCCGATTCATGAAATATCCCTGACGAGTGGATCAAAACCGTAGAGTTTGCCGTAAACCTACGAAAAACACTCTTATTTCCGACATAGAGGATTGAAATTTCACACATAAATGGGCGATAAGCTCACGCCTGTATTCATTAATGACGCCAACCCGTGATTCGCCCTCGCGATTTACGGTATTTGTGCCTCAATTGAACTTCCACCCGGTTTTTATTTACTGATACAGGGACTGTATCAACAGCCGACAGGCCCTCGCTCGGTTACCCTGAGTCGACGGGAAAGGATGCGCAAAATTCCGCACTTTCTGCGCTATCACCATTATTCAGGTTTAAGGAGTCAACCATGCCCGACACAGCCCGCACCATTCTCGTGGTCGAAGACGACGCCATTGTGCGCATGCTGATTGTCGACGTGCTCGAAGAGCTGGAATACAGGGTACTGGAAGCCGAGGACGCTAAGTCGGCACTGACCTTTGTTGCAGACGATTCCATTCACATCGACCTGCTGATGACTGACCAGGGACTGCCTGGCATGAAAGGCACCGCACTGGCCAATAAGGTCATCGAACTTCGCCCGCAATTGCCGGTGCTGTTCGCCAGCGGTTACTCGGAAAATATCGACGTGCCGCCAGGCATGCACTTGATCGGCAAGCCGTTCTCCATCGACCAGTTGCGTGACAAGGTAAAAAGCATTCTTGGAAACAGCCTTGACTGACATCGACGCTGCCCTCAACAGCACTGAAAAGCCTTCCAGTACCCGCTTATTGATCATTGGCTACGTATGGCCAGAGCCGCGTTCCTCGGCTGCCAGCGGGCACATGATGCAATTGATTCAATGCTTTCTGGAGCAGGACTGGCAGATCACCTTTGCCAGCCCTGCCACCGAAGGCGAGCACCGCGCCGATCTGCTCGGTCTGGGCATCCG
The DNA here is from genome assembly GCF_000507185.2 of Pseudomonas syringae KCTC 12500. Taxonomy (NCBI): domain Bacteria; kingdom Pseudomonadati; phylum Pseudomonadota; class Gammaproteobacteria; order Pseudomonadales; family Pseudomonadaceae; genus Pseudomonas; species Pseudomonas syringae. Next base: position 5,241,890 of record NZ_AYTM02000002.1, on the reverse strand, counting down.
CGAAGTGCATATCGCGCTCAACGACAGCAGTTTTGACGTATTTGTCAGCGGATTGCAGCCTGACGTCGTGCTCTTCGATCAGTTCATGATCGAGGAACAGTTCGGCTGGCGCGTCGAGCAGCAGTGTCCCGACGCACTACGCATTCTGGAAACGTCGGATTTCCAGAGCCTGCGCCACGCACGCCATCAGTTGTTGAAGGATTCGCTGAATAGCGATTGCGCCGAGGCCGGACCGTGCAGCGCCGACGTTTCAGCGCCGCAGCTTTTCCGGCAGATCGCATCCAGTGATCTGGCGCAGCGCGAAATTGCTTCGTTGTATCGCTGCGACCTCAACCTGATGACGTCCGATGTCGAAATCGCTCTGTTGAGCGGCTCTTTCGGCCTGCCCGCCGCGCTGCTGCACTGGTGTCCGCTGATGATCGACGCCATGCCCGACAGCTTCCGGCCTTTTGCAGAGCGTGCGCACTTCCTCAGCATCGGCAACTTCCGCCATGCGCCCAACTGGGATGCGGTGCTGTGGATGAAAACCGCTATCTGGCCGCTGATTCGTCAGCAACTGCCTGACGCTCAGTTGCACATCTACGGTGCCTATACGCCACCCAAGGCATCGGCGCTGCACAATGCCTCGCAGGGCTTTCATGTGAAGCACTGGGCCGAGGATGCGCTGGAGGTCATGTCCAATGCGCGGGTGTGCCTCGCGCCATTGCGCTTCGGCGCCGGCATCAAGGGCAAGCTGATGGACGCGATGCTCTGCGGAACGCCGTCAGTCACGACGCCGGTGGGTGCGGAGGCCATGAGCGGCGGGCTGCCGTGGCCCGGCATCATTGCCGATAACCCTGCCGACATCGCTGACGCTGCGGTGAGGCTGTATCAGGACCAGAACCTTTGGCTTGACGCGCAACAAGCAGGTCAGGCGTTGCTGCAGGCACGCTTCCAGCATCGGCAGCACTGCGCGAGCCTGATCGAACGCATCGAAACCCTTCGCAACGAACTCGCGGAGCATCGCCTGGCGAACTTCACCGGCGCCATGCTGCGGCACCATCACCACAAGAGCACCAAATACATGGCGCAGTGGATCGAAGCGAAGAATCGCAACAAGGATGAAAAGCCGGCTTAAGCTCAATGAGAAAAGTCGGCGAGCGAAGGTCAGGCAAGGCAAAAACAGGCGAGGAACGGCCGGGGTCGCGTTCGACTCTACGGTTTGTAAATGAGCATTCCGATCGGACTCGCGCACGAGCCTGTTTTTAACGCAGCATCACCGAGCGCAGCCACTTTTCCCGCAGAGCCTATGCCGGTTTGCGCAGCAAATAGGTATCCATGATCCACCCCTTGCGCTCGCGTGCCTCGCTGCGCAGCCGCTTGATCTGCTCGCAGACATCATCGAGCCGGCCGGCCATCAGTATCTCGTCCGGCGTGCCCAGGTACGCGCCCCAATAGATGTCCAGCCCCTGCCCCACATAACGCTCGAATGTGCAGTGCGCGTCGAGCATCACCACGACGTTGCCGGGCTGCTGCAGCGGAGCTGTCGCCATGCGTCGGCCGGTGGTGACAAGAATCGACTCGCCGATGCGATTGAGCGGGATCCGGTGTCGCGCGACCAGGCTCTGGACGCTGGTGATACCGGGAATCACCTGATATTCGAATACCTCCTTACCCCGCGCCAGAACCTGATCAAGGATGCGCATCGTGCTGTCATAAAGCGACGGGTCGCCCCAGACCAGAAACGCGCCGACCTGATCCACGCCAAGCTCATCAGTCAACAACCGCTCGAAGAGTATCGCGCGCTGTTCGTGCCACCCTTCGATGCCGCGCTCGTAGGCCTGCGGATCATCTTCACGCCGAGGATCCTGAACTTGCACCAGACGGTAGCGTTCATGAGTGATAAAGCGCTGACAGAGCTCTTTGCGCAGCCTCAGCAACTGATCGTCGACATAGCCCTTGTCGAGGATGAAGATCACCTCTGCACGGTTCAGGGCCGCAACGGCCTGCAGGGTGATCTGCTCGGGATCCCCGGCCCCCATGCCGATCAGCAGGATCTGTTTCATCGGTCAACGCCTCCACTGGCAGAGGCCCGATCGTAGGCGATTTTTGCCAATGACCGGGCATTGAACTGAAAAATCAGGCACATTACTCTTCTGGCAACGGATGAACATGACATCGCCAATGAATAAAACAACAAGAATTGCCGACCCTTCCTACGAATTGATGGACGACCACAACGGTCTGTCGATCATCTACCGCGAGCATGGTTTCCCCTGCCCGCTGGTGCGCTGGCATTTCCACAAGGAATATGAACTGCACCTGATCGTCGCCAGCTCCGGCAAGGTATTTGTCGGTGATTACATCGGCAACTTCAATCCTGCCAGCCTGTTTCTCACCGGCCCCAACCTGCCGCATAACTGGATCAGCCAGATCGACGACGGTGAAGTGGTGCCCAAGCGCGACATGCTGGTCAACTTTACCGATGAGCTGCTGGAAAGCGGCAATCAGGTGTTTGCCGAACTCAAGACCCTGACGCCGTTACTGGAGCGCGCCCGCTACGGCATCGAATTTCGCTGCAAACGCACGATTCGTCAGGCGATGAAGCAAATGCAGAAAATCGCCGACTCGCGAGGCATTACTCGCCTGGGCCACTTCTTCATCCTGCTCGAACTGCTGGCCGCCAGTGAAGATTACCAGTTGCTGTCGGGCACAGCGGTTGCCCATACGGCGGACGAGCACAGCGTGGATCGCACCAACCGGGCGGTGGATTATATCTTCGCCCACTATGGCCGCGAGCTACCGCTGGAGGAAGTCGCCGAGTATCTGGGCATGAAGCCGACCTATTTTTCCAGGGTGTTCAAACAGGCTACGGGACGCTGCTTCGTGGAGTTCGTCAATCGGCTGCGCATCAGCAAATCATGCGAACTGCTCGCCGACGGCGACAAACCGGTCACCGATGTGTGCTTCGAGTCCGGATTCAACAATATTTCCAACTTCAATCGGCGCTTCCAGCAACTCAAGGGCATGACCCCGTCGCACTACCGCCGCCTCGCCGTTCAGCGTCTGACCGAACAAAACCTGTACTGATTTGCCCCGCCCTCGCCCTCATCGTCTACGCTCGAGTTGCGCCGAAGCCGCCCTATGGGCGATTCGACGCTGTTGCCTTTTCACATCCGAGTGCAAAAAAGTATCAGTCAGAGTGCGGCGCAGGATTTGTCTTTCAGACCGAACGCCGGTGTAATCAGTCCACATCTTCCTCACCTCCGGAAGAGAAAAAAACAATAACCATCCTTCTACAGTCCTTTGGGCGTGGAAGAGGAGTGATCAATGAAGAACTCAGCAAAACTTCTGCTCGCCAGTTCCGTCCTCAGCACCTGTTTCGTGTTCAGTGGCAGTGCCACAGCGGGGACCGTGACCATCGCCACGGTCAACAACAGCGACATGATTCGCATGCAACGCCTCTCCAAAACCTTCGAAGAACAGCACCCCGATATCAAGCTCAACTGGGTCGTGCTGGAAGAGAACGTCCTGCGTCAACGCCTGACCACCGACATCGCCACCAAGGGCGGCCAGTTCGACGTGCTGACCATCGGCATGTACGAAGCCTCACTCTGGGGTCAGAAAGGCTGGTTGCAGGAAATGAAAGACCTGCCTGCCAGTTACGCGCTGGACGATGTGTTCCCTTCCGTGCGCGACGGCCTGTCGGTAGACGGCAAACTGTTCGCCCTGCCGTTCTATGCTGAAGCCTCGATCACCTACTACCGCACCGACCTGTTCAAGGCCGCGGGCCTGACCATGCCCGAGCGCCCTACCTGGACCCAGATTGCCGAATTCGCCGGCAAACTGACCGACAAGTCCAAGGAGCAGTACGGCCTCTGCCTGCGCGGCAAGGCTGGCTGGGGCGAGAACATGGCGCTGATCACGACGCTGGCCAACGCCTATGGCGGACGCTGGTTCGACGAGCAGTGGACGCCACAGTTCGATCAGCCAGAGTGGAAGAACGCGCTGAACTTCTACGTCAACACCATGAAGCAGTCCGGCCCGCCGGGCGCCTCCAGCAATGGTTTCAACGAGAACCTTGCGCTGTTCAACAGCGGCAAGTGCGCTATCTGGGTCGACGCCAGCGTGGCCGGTTCGTTCGTGACCGACAAGAAGCAGAGCAAAGTGGCCGACAGCGTCGGCTTCACCTACGCCCCTCACGAAGTGACCGACAAGGGCTCGTCGTGGCTGTACTCGTGGTCGCTGGCGATCCCGACCAGCGCCAAGAACACCAAGGACGCTGCCGAGTTCACCCAGTGGGCCACCTCGAAAGAGTACGCCAAACTGGTTGCCGATACCGACGGCGTGTCCAACGTACCGCCGGGCACCCGCGCCTCGACCTACACCGACGAGTACAAAAAGGCTGCACCGTTTGCCAACATCACGCTTGAATCGTTGAAGAAGGCTGATCCCAAGTCGCCAACCCTCAAACCCGTGCCTTATGTCGGCATTCAACTGGTCACCATTCCCGAGTTCCAGGCCATCGGCACCAGCGTCGGTCAGCAGTTTTCCGCAGCACTCATAGGTCAGTCCACTGTGGATCAGGCCTTGCAGAATGCGCAAACCGCTACCGCGCGCGACATGAAACGAGCGGGTTACCCGAAAAAGTAACCGTCACGCACCAGGGCGAAAGCCGATGCTTTCGCCCTGCCGCTCAACTGCGCAACAACTCTGGTGCAATCCGGTTCGGAGCTCCCCATGAATACCTCAGCCTCCCCTGAACGCACGGACCTGTCCGGCGAACAGCAACCGCTCAAAAGCCGTCGATTCAAGCCGGGCTGGTTTCTGGTCAGTCCTTCCGTGGCGCTTCTGCTGGTGTGGATGATCGTGCCGCTGGGCATGACCATTTACTTCTCGCTGATCCGCTACAACCTGCTCTCCCCCGGCGAAAACGAATTCGTCGGCCTGGAGAACTTCCAGTATTTCGTGACCGACAGCGGCTTCTTGCCGGGTGCCGGCAATACATTACTGCTGGTCGGCAGTGTGCTGGCGATCAGTGTGATCCTCGGCGTGCTGATTTCGGCACTGCTGGAGGCCAGTGAGTTTTTCGGTCGCGGCATCGTCCGTGTGCTGTTGATCTCGCCGTTCTTCATCATGCCCACGGTCAGCGCGCTGATCTGGAAAAACCTGATCTTTCATCCGGTGTCCGGCGTACTTGCGGCGGTCTGGAAGTTCTTCGGCGCCGAACCGATTGACTGGTTCGCCCATTACCCGATGCTGTCGATCATCATCATCGTGTCGTGGCAATGGCTGCCCTTCGCCATTCTGATCCTGATGACCGCCATGCAGTCACTCGACCAGGAGCAGAAGGAAGCAGCGCGGCTGGACGGCGCAGGTCCCTTGGCGATCTTCTGGCACCTGACCCTGCCGCATCTGGCGCGTCCGATCGCCGTGGTGGTGATGATCGAAACGATCTTCCTGCTTTCGGTATTTGCCGAAATCTTCACCACGACCAACGGCGGGCCGGGCTTTGCCTCGACCAACCTGGCTTACCTGATCTACATCCAGGCGCTGCTGCAGTTCGACGTCGGCATGGCCTCGGCGGGCGGGCTGATTGCCGTGGTCATAGCCAACATCGCGGCGATCATCCTGATCCGGATGATCGGCAAAAACCTCACCGACAAGTCATGAGGACCTTGCCATGATGACCCTCAAACAATCACGCCGTCTGCAAAGCCTGCTGCTCGGGGCCCTGTCCTGGATCATCGCTGCGCTGGTGTTCTTTCCGATCTTCTGGATGGTCCTGACCAGCTTCAAGACCGAGATCGATGCATTCGCGACACCGCCACAGCTGTTCTTCACCCCGACGCTGGAAAACTACCTGCATATTCAGGAGCGCAGCGATTACTTCCATTTTGCCTGGAACTCGGTGCTGATTTCCTTCAGCGCCACGGTGCTGGCCATGCTGATCGCGATTCCTGCGGCGTACTCCATGGCGTTTTTCGAGACCAAGCGCACCAAGAGCACACTGCTGTGGATGCTCTCGACCAAGATGCTGCCGCCGGTGGGCGTGCTGATGCCGATCTATCTGCTGGCCAAGACCTTTGGCCTGCTCGATTCGCGGCTGGCGCTGATCATCATCTATACGCTGATCAACCTGCCGATCGTGGTCTGGATGATTTACACCTACTTCAAGGATATCCCCGGCGAGATCCTTGAGGCCTCGCGGCTGGACGGGGCCAGCACCCGCCAGGAGATCTTTCGCGTGCTGATGCCGATCTGCAAGGGCGGCCTGGCTTCCACCGCGTTGCTGTCGCTGATCCTGTGCTGGAACGAAGCATTCTGGTCGCTGAACCTCACCTCGTCCGCCGCAGCGCCGTTGACTGCCTTGATCGCTTCCTACTCCAGCCCTGAAGGGTTGTTCTGGGCCAAGCTGTCAGCGGTCTCGACCCTGGCGTGTGCGCCCATTCTGATTTTCGGCTGGATCAGTCAGAAACAACTGGTTCGCGGCCTGTCGTTCGGCGCTGTCAAATAGCCCGGCCCAAAGAACAAGAAGGAATCCAACATGGCTAACCTGAGCATCCGCAATCTGCAAAAAGGCTTTGACGGTCACCAGATCATCAAGGGTATCGACCTGGATGTGAAAGACCGCGAGTTCGTGGTCTTCGTCGGGCCTTCGGGCTGCGGCAAATCCACCCTGCTGCGGCTGATCGCCGGGCTTGAAGAAGTGACGTCGGGAACCATCGAACTCGATGGCCGGGACATCACGCAGGTCACCCCGGCCAAGCGCGACCTGGCCATGGTGTTCCAGACCTATGCGCTGTATCCACACATGACCGTCGGCAAGAACCTGTCGTTTGCACTGGATCTGGCGGGCGGTGACAAGGCCGAGATCAAGAAGAAGGTTGATGAAGCCGCACGCATTCTGGAGCTCGGGCCGCTGTTGGAGCGCAAGCCAAAGCAGCTGTCCGGCGGGCAGCGCCAGCGTGTCGCGATTGGCCGGGCCATCGTGCGCAACCCGAAGATTTTCCTGTTCGACGAGCCGCTGTCCAACCTCGACGCCGCGCTGCGCGTGCAGACCCGCCTGGAATTGTCGCGCCTGCATAAAGAACTGCAGGCCACCATGATCTACGTGACGCACGATCAGGTGGAAGCCATGACCCTGGCCGACAAGGTAGTCGTCCTCAACGGCGGCAAGGTCGAGCAAGTCGGCTCGCCGCTCGAGTTGTACCATCACCCGGCCAACCTGTTCGTTGCCGGCTTTCTCGGCACGCCGAAAATGGGCTTCCTCAAGGGCAGAATCAGCCGGGCGGACAACACCAGCTGCGAAGTCGAGCTGGATGCCGGCACGCGTATCAGCCTGCCGGTCAATGGCGCAGGACAAAGCATCGGCGCTGCGGTAACGCTGGGCATCCGCCCGGAACACCTGAACCTTGCCCAGGGCGACGATTGCCAGTTGCAGGTGATTGCCGACGTCAGCGAACGTCTTGGCAGTGACACCTACTGTCACGTGCGCACCCATTCGGGCGAGGCGCTGACCATGCGTATTCGTGGTGACCTGGCCAGCCAGTACGGCGAGACGCTGAACCTGCATCTCGACAGTGCCCAATGCCACCTGTTCGACGCTCAAGGTCTGGTGATTGCCAAAACCTTGCAGACCGCCGCAGCCTGAGTTCCGGAGAGCCCTTCATGAAACTGAACAAAAACAATCTGTCCCAACTGGACGCCGATATCGCCCTGCCCGCCTACACCGTCGACAATACTCGCCAGGGCATTGCCCACATCGGCGTCGGCGGCTTTCACCGGGCGCATCAGGCGTTTTACACCGATGCGCTGATGAACAGCGGCGAAGGCTTTGAATGGAGCATCTGCGGTGTGGGCTTGCGTCCTGAAGACAAGGCCGTGCGCGATGCACTGGCGCAACAGGACTACCTGTACACGCTCTATGAACTGGGCGACACGCCCGACACCCAAACCCGTATCATCGCCTCGATCAGCGGCATGCTGCTGGCCGACGACAACCCGCAGGCGCTGATCGACAAACTGGCCAGCCCGGACATCCGCATCGTCTCGCTGACCATCACCGAAGGCGGTTATTGCATCGACGACAGCAACGGTCAGTTCATGGCCCATCTGCCGCAGATCCAGCACGACCTGGCGAACCCCGATCAGCCAAAAACGGTATTCGGCTTTCTTTGCGCCGCACTGGCTCGACGCCGCGCGCAAGGCACACCGGCCTTCACCCTGATGTCCTGCGATAACCTGCCACACAACGGCGCAGTGACACGCAAGGCATTGCTGGCATTCGCCACATTGCGCGATGCCGATCTGCATGACTGGATCAAGGAAAACGTCAGCTTTCCCAACGCGATGGTGGATCGCATCACGCCAATGACCAGCGCAGCCCACCGGCTGCAACTGGCGGATGACAAACACATCGACGACGCCTGGCCGGTGGTCTGCGAACCATTCGTGCAGTGGGTGCTGGAAGACAAGTTCGTCAATGGTCGCCCGGAGTGGGAAAAAGTCGGCGTGCAGTTCACCGATGACGTGACGCCCTATGAAGAGATGAAGATCAAACTGCTCAACGGCAGTCATCTTGCACTGACCTACCTGGGCTTCCTCAAGGGTTATCGTTTTGTACACGAAACCATGAATGACCCGCTGTTCGTGAGCTATATCCGCACCTACATGGACCTGGACGTGACCCCGCAACTGGCGTCGGTGCCAGGTATCGACCTAGAAGGTTACAAGGACACGCTGATCGAGCGCTTCTCCAACCAGGCGATTGCCGATCAGCTGGAACGGGTCTGCTCGGACGGATCGTCGAAATTTCCCAAGTTCACCATTCCGACGATCAATCGTCTGATTCTGGACGAAGGCAACCTTGCGCGCGCTTCACTGGTGGTCGCCGCGTGGGCGCTCTACCTGAAAGGTGTCGACGAGAACGGCGCGATCTACAAAATCCCTGACCCGCGAGCCGAGTTCTGTCAGGCGCTGGTGGCTGATGACGCGCTTATTACTCAGCGCTTGTTGGCAGTGGAAGAAATCTTTGGCTCGGCCATTCCGCAATCCGCAGCATTCGTGGCGGCCTTCGAGCAGAACCTCGATGATCTGCGCACACTGGGTGTGAGTGGCACACTGGAAAAACTTTTGGTTGCCAATGCCTGAGGGACTTCCCATGTTTCTTGGAATCGATTGCGGGACCCAGGGCACCAAGGTGTTGGTGCTCGATACCGAAAGCGGCACCGTACTGGGCGAAGGCTCGGCGCCGCACAGCCTGATCAGCGACCATAATGGCCGCCGTGAACAAGACGTACAGCAATGGCTGGACGCGCTGCAACAGGCGACCCGCGATGCACTCGCAGCGGCGGGCATTTCCGGCCAGCAGATTCAGGGCATCGGCGTCTCGGGCCAGCAACATGGCCTGGTGCTGCTCGATGCCCAGGGCCAGGTACTGCGCCCGGCCAAGCTGTGGTGTGACACCGAGTCGGCACCGGAGAACCAGCGCCTGCTGGACTACCTGGGCGGCGCGCAGGGGTCGCTGCAACGCCTTGGCCTGGTTATCGCCCCAGGTTATACCGTGTCCAAGCTGTTATGGACCAAGGAGCAATACCCGGACCTGTTCGAGCGGATCGACAAGGTGCTGCTGCCCCACGACTACCTCAACTATTGGCTGACCGGCCGCTGCTGCACCGAGTTTGGCGACGCGTCGGGCACCGGCTATTTCAACGTGCGCACTCGCGAGTGGGACCTGCCATTGCTCGCGCACATCGACCCGAGCGGTCGTCTGGGCAAGGCACTTCCACAGCTGTTGCAAGCCCACGAATCGGTGGGCGTACTGCGTCCTGAAGTCGCCAGATTGCTGGGCCTGAACCCTGACGCGCTGGTCTCCAGTGGCGGCGGCGACAACATGATGGGCGCGATCGGCACAGGCAATATCCAGCCGGGGTTGATCACCATGAGCCTCGGCTCTTCGGGCACGGTGTATGCCTACGCCGAGGAGGCGCGGGTCAGCGAGCATGAGTCGGTCGCGACTTTCTGCTCATCCTCCGGCGGCTGGTTGCCGCTGATCTGCACGATGAATCTGACCAACGCGACGACCGCCATTCGCGAGTTGTTCGCCCTCGACATCGCCGGCTTCAATCAGGCAGTCGCCCGGGCGCCGATCGGTGCCGAAGGCGTACTGATGCTGCCCTTTCTGAACGGCGAACGCGTGCCCGCCCTGCCCGATGCGACCGGCAGCATCGTCGGGCTGGACAGCACCAATCTGACCCAGGCCAACCTGTCTCGTGCGGTGGTCGAAGGCACTACCTTCGGCCTTCGCTACGGGCTGGACCTGTTGCGCGACAGCGGCATAAAAAGCGAAAAGATCCGTCTGATCGGCGGTGGCTCCAAAAGTGCAGTGTGGCGGCAGATCGTGGCCGACATCATGAACACACCGGTGATCTGCACCGACCACTCGGAGGCCGCCGCACTGGGCGCCGCCATTCAAGCGGCCTGGTGCTGGTCGCGCGCCAACGGCAAGGCTCAGGACCTGCAGCAACTCTGCGAACGCTGCGTGAGTCTCGACCAAGGCAGTGAGACGCATCCTGTGGTGCATAATGTGGCCGCCTATCAGCAGGTCTATCAGCGTTATCAGGCGCAATTGCGCAAGGTTTGAAGCGTTTTTTCATGGAGCACTTATGTTTCTGGTTTGTGGCGAAGCACTGTTCGATATTTTCACCCGCGCGGATGACAGCGGTTCCCTGAACAGATTGGGGTTCGATGCGATTGCCGGCGGCTCTCCGTTCAACGTTGCGATTGGCCTGCGCCGTCTGGGCGTGGACGCAAGCTTCCTTGCCGGGCTGTCCACCGACTATCTGGGTCGCCGTCTGCGTGCCGTGCTGGAAAAGGAAACGGTCAATACCGACCACCTGATCGACTTCGACGCGCCCACCACGCTGGCCATGGTCGCCGTGGGCAGCGATGGATCGCCGACTTACAGCTTTCGAGGCGAGGGCTGCGCGGACCGCCAGTTGCGTCTGGAACACCTGCCGGAACTCGACGGGCAGGTACGCGGCATTCACGTCGGCTCGTTTTCACTGGTGGTGCAGCCGATTGCCGACACGCTGTTGGCGCTGGTCGCCCGTGAAAGCGGCACACGGCTGATCTCGCTCGACCCCAACGTGCGCCTCAACCCGGAACCGGACATTCAGCGCTGGCGCAGCCAGGTCGCAGCGTTCGCCGAGCATGCGCACCTGATCAAGGTCAGCGACGAAGACCTGCACCTGCTGTACCCGGACAGCGATCCACAAAAGATCGCCGAAGGCTGGCTCGGCAAGCGTACGCAACTGGTCATCATCACTCGCGGCACACAAGGTGCCAGCGTCTTCACCCGCCAGCACGGCACCTGGTCGGTGCCGGCAAGAACCGTGGTCACCGCCGATACCGTCGGGGCTGGAGATACTTTTCAGGCCGCACTGCTGACCTTCCTCAGCGAACGCCAGCTCGACACGCCACAAGGCTTGTCAACGCTGTCACGGGAAACACTGGACGAGATGCTGAATTTCGCCGTCGGCGCGGCCGCGCTGACCTGCACAAAGGTCGGGCCGGACTTGCCGTACAGGCATCAATTGGGGTGAGAAGGCTTAAACGCTACCTCCATACACCCGCATCAACTGCGGTGTATGGACGGTAGTCTTCGTGAGCAAGCTCACGAAAAGGCCATCAAAGTCGCCGAACAAACATCAAGCCACCATACCGGCCTTGATACCTCTGATGCGGGTGTTGATGTCATCCGCAACGTCGTTCTGCTTGTCCTTGAGCGCGTCCTGAACCTTCTGGTCAATCGCCAGTTGGTCCTGAGGTGCCATGGCGTCATAGTCTTTCTGGGTAATACCCGTCAGCTTTTCGCGCACTTTCTCTTCGGCTGTCTGCTTCAGAGAGTCCATGAATTTCTGTTGCACCGAATCTGTCGATGCCGTGTCAGTGATACTGGTGCTGCCAGCCACTGAACCGATGACACCGTTGTCACGGTCAGCCGTCTTTTCCGACAGTGACGTATCACCGGCGGACTTCAGGTTGATCATCATCCGTGCAAAGGATTCGTTGTAACCGCTGTTTTCCTGCTTGCTGTCTTGCGATGTCGAACTGCTGGTCTGCGCGGTAACCGGTGCCGAACCTGATGTCAGGCCAGCGGCAGCGACCGAGCTGAAGGCGTCCTGGGACACCTCATCTACGGTCTTGCGCCCGACAACAGCCCGGGAAACAAGCTGCTCAAGCGCACTCGTGCCAATAATCATCTCTCACCTCCTGATGAACCTGTTGCGCAGGTTCAAAAGCAAGTCCAGTGCCAACTGTCTTGAAAACCAATAACCTGTTGATTTTAAAAGCTTAAATAAAAAACAGGCAAATCGAGCGCGTCAAAGAACGGATACAGCCTGCCGTCTGCGGCAAACTCCGGCCAAGTGTCAGCCTGCCGCAGGGCCGGTATTGATATCCAGCAGCTCAATCGGCAACGGCTCGGAAAAGTAGTAGCCCTGCGCCTGTGTGGCGCCGATTTCGCGCAGCAGCTCGAGCGTTTCAAGGTCTTCGACGCCTTCGGCCACTACGGTCAGATCGAGGGATTCGGCCATGCGCACAATGGCACGCACGATAGCGCGGCTACGCACACTGGAGGTCAGCCCGAAGATAAACGACTTGTCGATTTTCAATCCGCTGAAGTGGTACTGATGCACGTAGCTGAGCGAAGAGAAGCCTGCGCCGAAATCGTCGAGCATGACCGACATGCCTTGCTCGGCCAGGAGCTTCATTGACAGGCGTGCCTGCTCGGGATCGACCACCAGTGCGCCTTCGGTGAGTTCCAGGCACAGACGTTCAGGCGCGACATTCTGCTCGGCAAGCAGTGCCAGTACTTCCGCGGCGAACGCCGGGCGGGTGATGCTGTAACTCGAACAGTTCACATGTACGGGTGGCCAATGACTATTCTCGGGTTGCGCCAGGATGGAAATCACACGTTTGAGCATATAAAGGTCCAGACGGCCAATCAGGCGCAGTCCCTCGAGCGCAGGCAGAAAGCTCTCTGGTCCGACGATCCGCCCATCCGGCATACGCCAGCGGATCAACGCCTCGAACGCCAGCAACTTTCCGCTATTGACGCAGATCACCGGCTGAAAATAGGGAATCAACTGGTCCGTACGTTTCAGCGCCGTGCGCAGCGCACCTTCCTGCTCGACCTGATCAGACACCTCGCGGCGTAACGCCTGATTGAACACCGCGAAGCTGTCCCGCCCGCCGTTCTTGACCCGGTACATGGCGGTATCGGCATCGCGCAGCAGGTCAGCCGGTTCCTGATGGAAGCGACTGTCGGCACCCACCACACCGATACTGCAGGAAGAGAACACCGTGTGATCATCGATCACGAACGGCTGCTCTAACGCAGTCAGTATTCGCTGAGCGATCTCCGTCCCGGTCTGCAGCGGCGTGTCGATGCTCAACACGGCGAACTCGTCACCGCCCAGCCGCGCCAGCAGGTCGCGTTCGCGCATGCAACTGCGCAGGCGCTCAGCGGCCTGCACCAGAAGGATGTCGCCGCAGTGATGACCCAGGCTGTCATTGATCATCTTGAAGCGATCCAGATCGATGAACATTACGATCACTTGCTGGCCATTGCTGCAGAAGTCCTGCCATGCCTGCCTCAGACGATGTTGGAGATGGCTACGATTGGGCAGCCCGGTGAGTGAGTCATGGGAGTTTTCGTGCTGCAGCCTGGCGTTTGCCTGGTCCAGCTCACGGGTCCGGTCTCGAACCCTGGCTTCAAGCAGAACATTGGCGGTATGGATCGCTTCTGCCGCGCTGCGCCGGGACAGTGCCGTATCGATGTGACGAGAAACAAAGGTGAGCAGCTCCTGATCGCGCAAGGTATAGCTCACATCCTTGGAATAACTCTGCACCACCAGCACGCCGCGCACCTGCCCACCTTCGAACAGCGGAATGCCCAGCCATGAAGAGCAACGACCGGATTGTCGCTGTACCTCGATCTCGCCAAGGCCTTCCAGCCTGCGAGCTTCCTCGTAATCGATCAGGCACGGTCGCCGCTGGCCTATCACATACTCGGTAAACCCCCGCTGCCCGCGCCGTGAGCGCGGCGGCGCGGGCTTGAACTCGTCAATGTAGTACGGAAAGGTCACTTCGCCCGTCGCACTGTCGTAAAGCGCGATGTAGAAATTGAGCGCCACCAGCAACTCGCCGACGATCATGTGCAGGCTGCGAAAAAGCTCGTTCATGTCACCGGGCTGGCTGGAAAGCTCGGCAATCTGGAACAGGGCATTCTGCAGATGCTCGGCGCGCTCGCGGTCCCTGACCTCCTGACGTAACGCGTCGTTGGCTGCAGAAAGCTGTTGCGTGCGCAGAGCCACTACCTGCTCCAGGTCAGTGCGATGCAACTGCCGGTCCAGTGCCATGGCCACGTGGCGCGACACCACGGCGAACAATGCACGATCCTGGGCACTGTAGACACGAGACACGTCATAAACCTGCATCGCGACCATGCCAAAGACTTCGTCCGATGCGTTTTTCAAGGGCGCGCCCATCCAGAACTCGGGTAGACGTCCAACGCTGTAAAACCGGTTGTCGGCTTTGGCCTGTTCGATGCAGGCAGCATCGAGAAACAAAGGCTGCCCGCTGCTCAAGACATACCCGGTGAGCGACATCCGGTCAGCGTCGATAAACTCGAACGTCTCGTGTGCCATTGCCTCGCCATCGAATCGGTCAATGTAATAAGGATAGGTGATCTTGCCGCTTTGCCGGTCATACAGCGCAACGTAGAAGTTCTCGGCATCGATCAGAGTCCCGAGTTGCTCATGAATGCCTTGCAGAAAAGCGCTGCGGTCCAGCGTAGTGCTGGCCAGCAGGCTGATTTCATACAGAACACGCTGCGTGTTCTGCGCGCGGATCAACGCCGCGGTCTGCAACAGCGAGCCCAGCCTGACAGCCAGATCCAACAGCAAGGGATGGTCTTTTTCAGCCATCGGTGCCAACACCCAACCCAGCACGCCCTCGCCCTGCCCTGCGACCCGGCAATGCAGCTGCAATTGAGTGCAATACGTCTCGAAGTCTTCAGCGGCGATGTGTGCAGGCCAGACAACGGTGTCGTCGCCCTGCCCGAGCAGGCATTTCAGTTCACCCGCGGCGTAGGCAGCCCAGGCAATGGCTCCTGTCTGCTCCCTTGCCACGCTTATGAGGGCTTCGATAGAGGCCTGACAGGAGAATCGGTCGCGGTTGGCTGGCAACGCGCTGCAGGGAGCAATTGAGGTGCGAGCTACGCTTGAGCAGAGGCCCGTGGCCAGAAGTGAGACTGTCATGGAAACACCAGATGCATGAGCCAACGGCGGTCATCCTTTAAACCATGACCAAAGATTACAAGCGTAAAAACGCATTGTTGCAAAGTTCATACCTTTTTGGCAGACCCTTCGGCGTACCGATGACGCTTGTGTGACGCGGGGCACTACATGGCTGCCCCATGGGTCAGATTCATGTGCATCGCCAGACAGCGAGGTCAATGAGCGAGGCTCGGCTATGCTGTCGTACGGCGTTACACTTATCCCCATTGAACAGGTGACAGTAATGGTCAAGACATACAGCTACGCAGCTCAATCGGCTCAGGACACACTCAAGCCCCATCAATTCGAACGTCGCTCGCCCGGCGCTGACGATGTTCAGATCGACATCCTTTACTGCGGCGTGTGCCACTCCGATCTGCATACTGCGCGCAATGAGTGGCACAACACACTCTATCCTTCTGTTCCGGGTCACGAAATCGTCGGCCGGGTCACGGCGGTCGGCTCCGACGTCAAGCAATTCAAGGTCGGCGACCTGGCTGGCGTCGGTTGCATGGTCGACAGTTGCCAGCAATGTACATCGTGCGCCGAAGGTGACGAGCAGTACTGTGAGAGTGGCTTCACCGGCACCTACAATGGCCCGGTGTTTGGCGGCGAGAATACATTTGGCGGCTACTCCGACAAGATCGTGGTCAAGGAAAAGTTCGTCCTGCGCATCTCTCATGATGCCAACCTGGCTGCCGTCGCGCCGCTGTTGTGCGCAGGTATCACCACCTATTCCCCGTTGCGCCACTGGAAGGTCGGCCCGGGCAAGAAAGTCGGCATTGTCGGGCTTGGCGGTCTCGGCCACATGGGCGTCAAGATCGCCCACGCCATGGGTGCCCATGTGGTGCTGTTCACGACCTCCCCCAACAAGCGCGAAGATGGCTTGCGTCTGGGCGCCGACGAAGTGGTCGTATCCAAAGACGCGGCACAAATGGCCGCTCAGGCGAACAGTCTGGACTTTATCCTCAACACAGTGGCAGCGCCGCATGATCTGGACGCCTTTCTGTCTCTTCTCAAGCGCGACGGCACCATGACACTGGTCGGCGCGCCGGCAGAGCCGCATCCGTCGCCCGCGGTGTTCAACCTGATCTTCAAGCGTCGCAGCCTGGCTGGCTCGTTGATCGGGGGCATTCAGGAAACCCAGGAAATGCTGGACTTCTGCGCCGAGCACGGCATCGTTTCCGACATCGAAATGATCAACATGCAGGACATCAACGAGGCTTACGAGCGGATGCTCAAGGGCGACGTCAAGTATCGCTTCGTCATCGACATGGACAGCCTCAAGCAGGAAGCGGCTGCCGACTCGAACGCTGCCTGATGCGCACCTGGCAGCCATGGACGGCTGCGATTTGACATGCCGTACGTCGCCCCCGGTGAACCGATCGCCGCCAATCGCCCACTGATGTCCATACTCTAGTTGCAGGACTCTGATTGCAGGCATCGGCATCCCACCTGCTGCGCGATCCGCTTTGGCCGTTTCCCTTTACGGCCTGAGCGGCCCGCACTAAAAAATGAACTATTAATTACATTTTTGTGACTATTACTGACAGTCTTTGAGTCTCAAGTTCACGCAGTCCTTGCAGATACTCATGTCAACGGACGTTTAACAGGCCAACGGATTATGAAACAACGCGCGACAGTCATCTGCAAACGTGACGGCCAGGTCCTCTATGTGCGCAAACCGAAATCGCGCTGGGCGTTACCTGGTGGCAAGATAGAAGCGGGTGAAACGCCCTTTCAGGCCGCAGTACGTGAACTGTGCGAGGAAACCGGGCTCGCTGACCTTGATCTTCTGTACCTTGATGTGTACGAGAAGGATCAAGTGGCCCATTACGTTTTCACCGCCCAGGTCCCAGCCTCCAGCGAGCCATCGCCGCAGAACGAAATTGCCGCCTGCAAATGGCTTGCGCCGCAAAAACTTGGTGACTTGAAAGCCAGCAGTGCGACCAAAACCATCGTCAAGTCATATGCAACCGAGTCCGAAGGCGGTCCCGGTACCCGGAGCCACGTTACAGGGTAATCGGGACAATCGGGTTGAACGGTATGGCCTGATGCTGTTCTGAGACAGCAGACGGTTCATTACTTTCTTCCCCGTCTCAGGAGACCCCCATGACTCAGACCGCCCTGGTTGTTGGCGCAAGTGGCATTGTCGGCAGCGCAATCACGCAGTTGTTACTGGAAAACGATTGGCAGGTTGCCGCCCTCTCCCGTAGCCCGTCAGCGCGGCCCGGCGTGATACCGGTAGCTGCAGACCTGCAGAACCCGGAGTCCGTGCATGCGGCTCTGGCTGATGTGAAGCCCACCCACATTTTCATCACTACATGGTCGCGTCAGGCCACTGAAGCAGAAAACATCCGCGTCAATGCCGCGATGGTGCGTAACGTGCTGGACGCTGTGCGGCCCGCTGGCAGTGTTCAGCATGTTGCGCTGGTGACCGGCCTCAAGCATTACCTTGGCCCGTTCGAAGCTTATGGCAAAGGCACCCTGCCGCAAACGCCGTTCAGAGAGTCACAGGCGCGCCTGGATATCGAGAACTTCTACTACGCCCAGGAAGACGAAGTCTTCGCTGCCGCCGAGAAGGATGGCTTTACCTGGAGCGTCCATCGCCCGCACACCGTGACCGGTGTCGCCGTCGGCAACGCGATGAACATGGCGACGACCCTGGCCGTCTACGCCTCGATCTGTAAAGCCACGGGCCGACCTTTCGTGTTCCCGGGCTCACGCGTACAGTGGGACAGCCTGACCGACATGACCGATGCGCGGCAGTTGGCCCGCCAGCAACTGTGGGCCGCGACCACACCTGCAGCCGCCAATCAGGCGTTCAACATCACCAACGGCGATGTGTTTCGCTGGAGCTGGATGTGGGGACAGATCGCCAAATACTTCGGCTTGCAGCCAGCCGATTTCCCGAGCGAGCCTGCCCCGCTGGAAACGCAGATGGCCAACGATCAGGCGGTCTGGGATAACATCGTTCGCGAGCATCAGCTCAAGGAAAGTGACATCAACCGCCTGATTTCACCATGGCACAGCGATGCCGATCTCGGCCGTCCGATTGAAGTTGTCACTGACATGTCGAAGAGCCGCAAGCTTGGCTTCACGGCGTTTCAGGCCAGTGACGATGCGTTCTTCGACGTGTTTGAAAAGCTGCGTCGTGACCGCCTGATTCCCTGAGGCAACTTGCCCTCTCGTGCCAATGCTCGCGTTGGCACGAGAGCCGGCACTGGCTACGGGTAAAGCGAGCACAACAAAAAAGGGTCAACCTCTCGGTTGACCCTTTTTTTACCGCCCAGCAGAGCGGATTTTGTTTGGTAGGCGCGATTGGACTCGAACCAACGACCCCCACCATGTCAAGGTGGTGCTCTAACCAACTGAGCTACGTGCCTGCTGTGGGTCGGCATTCTACGGATATTCGAATGCCTGTCAAACGCTTTTTTGCAGTAACTCTCTGAATACGTGAATTTTTTAAGGCCCATGTCAATGATCGCGCAGCATCAGAAATTCCGCCCGTCCTTCCAGAGCCCTGATCGAGCGACCTCTCTGTGTTCACGCCCTTTTCGAAACCTTACCTAGCACGTTTACTAGTATCACTCATCACCCAGTCCCAATAACCTTGCTAGCGTCATAGGCGTCGAACTACACGTTAAGCAGGAGAAAAATCATGGACGATGACGTGGCCGCAATAGTGGTTGATAACGGCTCAGGCTCGGTTCAGAGCAACAATGAAAGCAACGCTGCCTCCGCAGACAGGGCCGCTATCACGAATCGCTATGCAAGAGTGGGAAGTGACGGGATCGTCATTATCATTCAAAACATCCCGGGCCCGCCCCCGACGCCTGACTGGAAACTATGCAAGGCAGATACAAAGGTGGGCTCGAAGTACTGACAGGCCACTGATGAGATCTTTGATTTCCTGGCTAGCCGGCGTCGTCAAAAGCCTGCCGGCAGTCAAACGCATCGTGGCCATTGTCGATGACAGAATCCAATCTACTGCCTGCAGCAATCCAGACAGAGCGTTTGTTGATTCGCGTCGCAAAGCCAGGTGACGTCATCGTGTTCAATCAGGCTGTTGCCGAATCGGCCGAGCATTTGCAGAAATGGTTGGCCTGGGCAACGCCGACTCCTGGTATCGATCAGTCCGAACTGATCTGCCGCGATGCCTACGCCCGGTTCCTCCTGAATGAGGATCTCAGGGCTCTTCTCTTTCTGAAAAACAACGGCGCATTAGTAGGAAGCAGCGGCTTGCATAATGCCAACTGGCAGTTGCGAAGCTTTGAAGTAGGCTATTGGGGCAGAACTCAATACCTTGGCGCCGGCCTGATAAGTGAGGGCGTTGCAGCATTGGTCAGCTATGCGCTGGACAACTTGATGGCTAATCGCGTGTTTCTGGCAATGGATGAAAGAAACCTGGCGAGCCAGAGACTCGCCGAGCGGGTCGGATTTGAGTACGAAGGCACGCTTAGACATGATCGCATGAGCATTCAGGGAGGATTGCGCAACACGCGCGTCTACTCGATCATTGGCACCTGACAGCAAAACAAAAAAGGGCCAGCCTCTCGGCTGACCCTTTTCTTACCGCCCAGCAGAGCGGATTTTGTCTGGTAGGCGCGATTGGACTCGAACCAACGACCCCCACCATGTCAAGGTGGTGCTCTAACCAACTGAGCTACGTGCCTGCTGTGGGTCGTTATTCTACGGATATGCGAATACCTGTCAATCTGTTTTTTTTTGCTAACCCTATGAAATACAGCGTTTTTTGCCAATCAACAGCCAACGGCTCTTTTTGCCCGCTGCTGGCAGAGCTTCTGTATCTCGGGTACGATTGCGGCCATCGTCAAGAATATTAAACGGAGTCTCAGGATGGCAAACACGCCCTACCCGCAGTCCTACTATGCGGCTTCAGCCAATGCCGCCCCGGAACGTCCCGTGCTGCAGGGCGAAGTCGAAACTGACGTGTGTGTCATCGGAGCCGGTTACACAGGCTTGTCCAGCGCGCTGTTCCTGCTGGAAAACGGATTTCGGGTCACGGTACTGGAAGCGGCGAAAGTCGGCTTCGGCGCATCGGGGCGCAATGGCGGGCAGATCGTCAACAGCTACAGCCGCGACATCGATGTCATCGAGCGAACCGTGGGGCCACGCCAGGCGCAATTGCTCGGGCAGATGGCCTTCGAAGGCGCGTCCATCATTCGCGATCGGGTTTCCCGTTATGGCATTCAGTGCGACCTGAAAGATGGCGGTGTATTCGCAGCGCTGACCAGCAAGCAACTGGCGCATCTCGAGGCCCAGCAGCGGCTCTGGGAGCGCTACGGGCATACCGGCCTCGAGCTGATGGACAAGCGCCGGATCAATGAAGTCGTGGCCTGTGATCAATACATCGGCGGCTTGCTGGACATGACCGGCGGGCATATTCATCCACTTAACCTCGCACTGGGTGAAGCCGCGGCCGTTGAAACGCTGGGCGGAACCATTTACGAGCAGTCGGCGGCGATTCGTATCGAGCGCGGGGCAAACCCTGTGGTGCATACGGCGCAAGGCAGGGTCCGGGCCAAGTTCATTATCGTGGCCGGCAATGCCTACCTGGGCAATCTGGTCCCGGAGCTGGCGGCCAAATCGATGCCGTGCGGCACTCAGGTCATCACCACCGAGCCGTTGAACGATGAACTGGCCAAGACACTTCTGCCGCAGGATTACTGCGTCGAAGACTGTAATTACCTGCTGGATTACTACCGCCTCAGCGCCGACAAGCGCCTGATCTTCGGCGGCGGTGTGGTATACGGCGCCAGAGATCCCGCCAATATCGAAGCCATTATCCGGCCGAAAATGCTTAAGGCATTCCCGCAGCTCAAGAACGTGAAGATCGACTACGCGTGGACCGGCAACTTCCTGCTGACCCTGTCTCGTTTGCCCCAGGTTGGACGATTGGGCGACAACATCTATTACTCGCAGGGCTGCAGCGGACACGGTGTGACCTACACCCACCTGGCCGGCAAGGTGTTGGCCGAGGCGCTGCGCGGTCAGGCAGAGCGCTTCGATGCGTTCGCCGACCTGCCACACTATCCGTTCCCCGGCGGACAGATGCTGCGCACCCCGCTGACTGCGCTGGGCGCGTGGTATTACAGCCTGCGTGACCGACTCGGTTTCTAGGTTCGCTGAACGTAAAACGGCACCTTCTCGGTGCCGTTTTTGTTCCTGCCGCGTTGATTTCATTTAACGCCGCGTGCCAGCGTTCTTTTCGCCTCGCCCGCCGCCTGCTCCTGTCCTGATGTGGATAACGCTTCAGCCGCCTGCAGCCAGCGCTGCGCATCGACATTGGCCGGCAACTGCCGAGGCGACTGAATCAGCACCGCCCAACTGCCCGCGTCTTTCCATGCCGACGTGAAGCTGCTGAAACTCATTGAATAGCGACGATCCATGCCTGCGTTGAGCAGCACGGTCTCTTTGACGCGGTTGTAGCCGATCAACACCGCATAACGCGGCCCTTTCCAAAGCACAGAGCCCTGGGCGAAACGCAGCATCACCGGGTACCCCGCCGAGACCTGGGTCAGCAGGTCCTGCAACTGGCCATCAAGCGGGTACACCATGAAACCGTACTCACGCGCGACCTTCTGCATGTTCTGCTCGAGCCGGTCCTCGGCACCCGGCAATTGCAACGGCTTGTCGAGCAAACCGGGCGTCGTCTGCACCTGCTGGTTGGCCAGCATGCTAGCCAGCACCATCGGGCCGCTTTGATAGGCATTGCCCCGAAAGAACGGAATCGACGTCAGCTCGACCCGGTCCGGAAGACGTTTCATCTCCGGCGTAACCATTGACGAACAACCGGCAAGGCCTATCAGCAAGGCCGCAATCAGCCATGAACGCAGCGCACCGGGAGTACCGGTAAAGAAAGAAACCGACAGCATGTTCACTCACTTCAACTGTTGTCGGGCAACCCGCGACCCGACCTGAACACCGATGATAGAGCCGACAGGGTTCCGGGGATAGCCGCGCGTGGCACCTCGGTCAGTAGAGTGACGAAAATAATTCATAGCCCGATGCCACTGGTCAATTAACCGAAACATGCCCCGTACTAGACTGTCAGTTATCAAGACCGCAACAAAAAGCAGGAATGTGGAGGCACTTATGAGCCTGGAATTGACAATAGTGATGCTGATCGCTTCGTGGCTTGCCGTCGCCAGCGCGATGCTGTGGGGGGTGATGCGTGTATCCCGTCGCCGTCATCAGCCGCGCAGCGTCGAACCGCGTGCGGTACAACCGGCTGTACTTGCAAAACACATCAAGGCCCCCGCTGTAACAGCCAGCTGATTTACAGGGGTATGCGCAGCGCTTAGCTGATCTGCCTGCGTCAGCGTATTTGCCCGCACCTTGAATGCAAAAGGTCGACCCTGTTGCCAAGGTCGACCTTTTTTACAGCTTCGCCAGTTATCAGTGCGTGGACACCTGGTTAACCGCTTTCTTGCGTCTTGCCCTGCGTACCAGCATGTTCAAGGCTTCAACGGCTGCCGAGAAGGCCATGGCCGCGTAGATGTAACCCTTGGGTACGTGGGCGCCAAAGCCTTCGGCGATCAGCGTCATACCGATCATGATCAGGAAGCCCAGAGCCAGCATGACCACCGTCGGGTTGTCGTTGATGAATTTCGCCAGCGGGTTGGCTGCGACAAGCATCACCACGACCGCAGAGATGACCGCGATGACCATGATCGGCAGGTGTTCGGTCATGCCCACGGCAGTGATGATACTGTCGATGGAGAACACCAGGTCCAGCATCAGGATCTGTACGATCGCCGCGCTCATGCTCAACATCACCACCGAACCCAGGGCTTTCTCTTCCTCGGTCTTGATGTCCATGCTGTGGTGAATTTCCGTGGTTGCCTTCCAGACCAGGAACAGGCCACCGGCGATCAGGATCATGTCCTTCCATGAGAACGCCTGACCGAACACCTCGAAAACCGGCTCTGTCAGTTGCACGATGTACGCAACGGTACTGAGCAGGCCCAGGCGCATCACCAGCGCCATGCCGATACCCAGCTTGCGAGCCTTCTCGCGCTGATGTTCAGGCAGCTTGTTGGTGAGAATCGAGATGAAAATCAGGTTATCGATGCCCAGTACGACTTCCATCACCACCAGTGTCGCCAGCGCGATCCAGGCTGCCGGACTTGTCGCGAGTTCCAATAGGTATTCCATAGATCACTGCCCTGCCTGCGCCAATAGTTGTAAGTCAGATTTCTTTATCAGACGTGTTTTCGGTTTCAGCCGAGTTTGGTGGTGATTCCTGCAACGAAAGTTCCTGCCTGGCCTCGTCCAGTGCCTGGGTTGCGGCTTTATGGGTGTCATCGACCACCTGTTTTGCACTGTCAGCGGCGGCGTTCACCACATGCTTGGTGGAGGACTCTAGCTGATCGCATCCTGCTACTACCAGCAGTGAACCGCTCAGTAATACAGCGTAAAGGACTTTGTTCATGGGCTCCTCAATCAGTGAAACCGGACGGCCTGTTCAGCCCGGCGTTGGAGCGGATTCTAGACATCTTGAAACATAAGGAAAATTCGATTTTATAAGGCATATACTTCGGTTTTACCGAATCGGCAGAAAATATGCTCAATTACCGCCAACTTCACTACTTCTGGGTCGTAGCCAAGACCGGCAGCATCGTGCGCGCCTGTGAACAACTGAATCTGACCGCGCAGACCGTCAGCGGGCAGATCAGCCTGCTGGAGGCGTCACTGGGCGTCGATCTGTTCCAGCGCGTCGGTCGGCAGCTGGAAATGACCGAAGCAGGTCGCCTCGCCCTGCCCTACGCCGAACAAATGTTCCAGCTAGGCAATGACCTGGAAAACCTGCTGCGCTCGCAGCCGGATGAACAGCAATTGTTGTTGCGCATTGGCGTAGCAGACGTTGTGCCCAAGTCCATTGTCTACCGCCTGATCGCTCCGACCATGACGCTGGATGAGTCCATCCGCATCACCTGTCGCGAGGACAAGCTGGAACGATTGCTGGCAGATCTGGCCATCCAGCGTCTCGACCTGGTGATTTCCGACAGCCCCATGCCGCCGCACCTGGACATCAAGGGCTATAGCCAGAAGCTGGGAGAATGCGGGGTCAGTTTTTTCGCCACGCGTGAAATGGCGGAGCGCATCGGGACCGATTTTCCGCAGTGCATGCACGGTGCCCCCCTGCTGATTCCGGGTCAGGAAACCGTGGTTCGCGGCAGACTGATGCGCTGGTTTGCCGAACAGGCCATCCAGCCGCGCATCATTGGTGAATTCGATGACAGCGCGCTGATGAAGGCGTTTGGCAAATCCGGCAGCGGCGTGTTCGTGGCGCCCAGCGTGATCGCCGACGAAGTGGAGGACCAGTATGGCGTACAAGTGATTGGCCATACTGACGCGGTGACCGAATCGTTCTATGCCATTACCGTGGAACGCAAGGTCAAGCACCCCGGCGTTGTCGCCATTGCCGAAAGTGCTCGAAACCAACTGTTCACCGATGCAGGCTAAGCAGGGAGCGGCCCCGGATCACGCTTGATCAACAACAGCGCCAGCACAATCGCCAGCACGATGATGCCCGCAGCGGCAAAACCGACGTTGCCCAGCCCCAGGTGATCAATGACCCTGCCGCCAATCATCGCGCCGATGCCTATGCCAAGGTTGGCACCGGCGATGTTCAGTGACGCCGCGAACGCAGGTGCCTGCGGCGCGGCCTTGATCAACCGCACATGACTGATCAGAAACAAGGCCGCCTGGGTGATGCCCCAGACCGCCAGCGCGAGTGGCAAGGCCACCACCGAATGGATACTCGGCACCACCGCGACCATGCCGACCACCATGAAGGCGCAAAACACCAGGCTGGCAATCAACGGGTGGCGGTCGACCATGCGCCCGCCCAGCGAGTTGCCCAGCAAGCCGACAGCGCCAAAGCCCATCAGGCACCAGCCCACCAGAGCGCCGTCGAAACCGGCAAGGCGCTCGAGCATGTCCGCCAGGTAGGTATATGCCGTGAACATGCCGCTGAACACCAGCACCGAGAGCAGCACGTGCCCCTGCATCATCCGGCTGCGCAAGATGCCGAACTGTTTAAGGATTGATACCGGGTTCAACTTGGCAGGCGTCTTCGGCAGATAGACCGTCAGCAACAGTGCCTTGGCAAACGCCAGAACGGCCAGCACCAGAAAGGCCGTGCGCCAGCCGAATGCGTCGGAGATCAGGGTGCCGATGGGAATGCCAAACACCGTGGCGCAAACGATACCGAAACCGATCCTGGCAATCGCCCGGCCTGCAAACTGCGGACCGACAATGTCCACGGCAGTCTCGCTGGCCAGCGCCCAGAACACCGGCAACCCCAACGCCGGAATCAGCCGGGCGATACCCATCACGGCGATATTGGGCGCCAGCGCCGCCAGGACATTTGCAAAACCGAACAGCACCAGGATGCTGACAAACAGGCGCTTGCGCTCGAAGCGCGAAAAATAGGCGGTCAGAAAAGGACCAAAGGCGGCGACGGTGAACGCAAACAGCGTCACCAGCAGCCCTGCCTGCGAGACCGTGACATTCAGGTCGCGGGCAACGGCTGGCAAAAGACCGACGATGACGAATTCTGTGGTCAGCACGGTAAACCCGGCAGCTGACAGCAGAAGGATGGGCAACAACATGAATACTCCTGAACAACAACAGAGCCCGCTGCAACAGCGCGGCCTGCGGGAGGGGGATTAAATAGCTTGAAGGTGACTGTCACGCCAATGCTCCGCACTGGCATGCAGTTAGTGAGACTGAGCCCGAAAAACGAGGGGGTGGGGGAACACTCCGGTAATTCTCGCTCCCACGCTCCGCGCGGTAATGCATTTCGTGACGCTCTGCGTCACCCAATGCATACCAACTCGGAGCATTGGCACGAGAGTCAGTTGGCTTTGTGTATATCGTTGAGGGCCGAGAACATCAACGAGGCTTCAGCCCTCCACTGTTTAGAACTTGCCCATGAAATCACGCTTGCCGATTTCAACGCCGTTATGGCGCAGCAGATCGTAGGCAGTCGTGACGTGAAAGAAGAACTGTGGCAAGGCGTAGCTAAGCAGATAAGCCTGACCGTTCAGGCGTTTTTCCTTTTCCGTGCCGGGACGCAGGACGATTTCGATGCCTTCCTTGCCGTCGACCTGATCCGGGGTGATGCTGCCGATGAATGCGAGTGTCTTGGCAAGCAGTGCCTGCAATTCGGCAAAGGTGGTTTCGGTGTCATCGTATTGCGGGATCTCGACGCCTGCCAGGCGAGCCGAGGCACCCTTGGCAAAATCGACGGCGATCTGCACCTGACGGGTGAACGGCAGCATGTCCGGGTACAGTCGCGCCTGCAGCAAGGCTGGCGGCTGAATTTTCTTCTCGGTCGCGTAGGCTTCGGCTTTGGTCAGAACGTCGCTCAGCGCGTTAAGCATTTGCTGAAAGACAGGAATGGAAGCGGCGTACAGGGAAATAGACATGACATATCCTGATTGAGAAAGGCGCAATTATAGACCTACATGACGCCAAACGCCGTGACACTTTTCAGCGCCCCTGCAGATCCGTGCAGCAGACACTGGCAATAATTTCCGCCACGCCCTACGCTGATCCACCGCCATCACTCAGGGAAGCGTCATGTCCATCGAATCGTCCTCCACCGAATCCTCCCCGAATGCCGAGGCGTTACAACTCAACGGCACTGAAGTGCGCATTCTGGGCTGCCTGATCGAAAAACAGGCGACCAACCCGGAAACCTACCCGCTGACCCTCAATGCTCTGATGACTGCCTGCAACCAGAAGACCAGTCGTGACCCGGTCATGAACCTCACCCAGGGTCAGGTCGGCCAGAGCCTTCGAGCCCTGGAAGGCCGCGGCCTGACGCGGCTGGTCATGGGCAGTCGCGCCGATCGCTGGGAGCACAGGGTCGACAAGGGGCTCGAGCTGGTCCCGGCGCAGGTGATACTCACGGGTCTGTTGCTGCTGCGCGGGCCGCAGACCGTCAACGAGTTGCTGACCCGCAGTAGCCGCATGCACGACTTCGAGGACAGCGAGCAGGTCGTCCACCAGCTGGAACGTCTGATTGCCAGAGGTCTGGCGATGCTCGTGCCGCGCCAATCAGGCCAGCGCGAAGACCGTTATATGCATCTGCTCGGTGACCCTGAATCGCTGCAGGAGCTGCTTGCCGCTCGCCAACAGGCACCGGAGCGACATTCGGCAAGCCCGGCGGCCAACTCGCGTATCGATGAGCTGGAGGCACGGGTCGCGGCCCTTGAAGAACGCCTGGCCAGACTGGAACACACCGAGGAGTAATGTGCCCTGTCCGGCCTGCCGACTACCCGGCTCTGGCGAAGGCTGCAGCCTGCTGATACTGCTCGTCGGTCGGACGCACCCCGGTATAGAGCACAAACTGCTCCAATGCCTGGATCGCCGCCACTTCATCACCACTTACCACACGTTTACCCAAGCGACGTGCCGCCTGGATCAGCGGCGTGTCGGCGGGGGTAGCCACCACATCGAAAACCGTTTCAGCGGCTTCGATGGCTTGCAGGTCAAACGACAACTCGTCAGCTTGCGCGCCCTGCATTCCTAATGGAGTGACATTGACCAGCAACGGTGGCCGCGCGCTGCCCAGCTCCGCCTGCCAGCGAAAGCCGCACGCCTCTGCCAGGCGCCGTCCAGCCTGCTCGTTGCGGGCCACGATCAGACCCTCGGTGAAACCCGCGTCACGCAGCGCGAACGCAACTGCCTTGGCCATCCCCCCGCTTCCGCGCAGGGCAAAAGCGCTGCGCGGCACCGCATGGCTCTCCATCAGCTGAGCGACGGCGATGTAATCGGTGTTGAACGCCTTGAGATGTCCGTCGGTGTTGACGATGGTATTGATCGACTGGATAGCGGCGGCCGAGGCGTCCAGCTCGTCGACCAGCTGGATACAGGCCTCCTTGAAGGGCATCGAAACTGCGCTGCCGCGAATCCCCAGCGAGCGTATGCCGGCCACGGCGGCGGCAAGGTCATTGGGAGCGAAGGTCTTGTAATAGAAGTTCAAGCCCAGTTGCTGGTAAAGATGATTATGGAAACGCACACCAAAGTTGCCAGGACGGGCGGCCATGGACATGCACAATAATGTCTCCCTGTTAGCAGTGACGGGCATCGGTGTTTCCTCCAGACGGTAATGGCTTGAATCTTCGGTAGAAGCGTATGCTACGCGCCAGTGAACGCGAGGACATACGCGGCGCACCTTACATAAAATTTACTCAGCACTTTCGCAGATTCTTACAATTTCGGTGTCATAGTGTTATCCCGTGGCAGTGCTTGAGAGTGATGCAGGCGCGCGACAACGGGTTGAGAGCGAGGAACAGTCATGATTCGTCAAATCCCCAAGATCGCCTTGTTTGTAGGTGCCCTGGCCCTTGCTGGCCAGGCGAATGCTGACCGTGGCTGGGGTGGCCCTGCCGTGGTAGGTGCTATCGTTGGCGCTGCCGTTGTCGGGGCGGCGGTATCTTCAGGTCGCGACAGAACGGTGTACGTCGAACGCGAGCCAGTGTATGTGCAGCAGCGGCCGGTCTACTACGCGCCGCCACCGGTCTATTACCAGCCGGCCCCGGTCTATCAGGTTGTTGAGCGCTACCCACCGCCTCCACCGCCTGGCTACTACCATCATTATTACGGGCCACCACCAGGCCCCGGCTATTACTACGGCCCGCCACGCGGCCGCTGGTAACAGAACAAAAAACCCGCCTTTTCAGGCGGGTTTTTCGTTGCTGTGCTCACACTATGGGCTGCCAATGCAATGCGCCAAACCCTCGTTGTTATCAATGACCACTATTGAGAGCGTCGATTTCTGACTTGCCCGCCTGCCCTCTACAGTAGCGCCATGGATTGAGGAGGCACTTATGACCAAGGTACACATCATGTCCGTCGTCGGTAGCGCAGTTCCAGCCCCGCTCAGAGAGCGCGGCCTGTTGGCTTGCTGGTACCTGATTCAGGATGGCGAACCCGTCAGCGGCCCGCTCGCGTCATTGCCTGTTGCAGAGGCCCTGTCCCGGCAAATGCAGTGCCAGCCCCTCAACAGCTGACTTCTTCTGCAAACCTCGTGCGTTGCTCCGCACATCCCTTGCCCGCCTCTTTGATGGCGGGCTTTTTTTTGCCACGGAAAAAGCCGGTGATCAGACTCAGCCGCGCTCGGCCATGGCCGCATTGACCTGACAGCGATGGGTGAGTTTCTGCAGGCGTTTCTCCAACGCCATGAACACCACGCGATCGGTACGGCCGCTGTCGAGTTCATCGATCAGGTCATTGGCGACCTGACGCAATTCATAAGCCAGCACCACGCGGTCATCGTTAAGATCCTGTTTATGTGACTCGAACAGGCGATGCAGGTAATCCTGTAACGTGTATTTCAGGCTGTGCCGGTCACTGGCGCGCAGATGGGTCAGGTTGAGGCTGATGCGACCCTGCAGTTCGCTCAGCTCGCCGCACAGGTACTGCATGCGCCGCGCGTAGCCCACTTCCCGGTCACGTATCTGCTTGTGCGCCAGTTGCGCTTCCTGCTTGCGCTGGATGGCCGGTACTGCAACGGCCGCCATCAGCCCGACAATCAGGCCGATCGCCTGCATCCAGCCCGCCCAGTCGCTTGGACGTGAGGTAAAGCCGACACCCAGCAGCAGAATGACGATCAATGACGCGATGATCACCAGTACTGCGTAATCCTTGCTGACAAACCCCTTGAGCATTGCATGACTCCTGAATCGGTGACCTGAATGGCATGGAATGCTAATCGGTGCGGGCCTTGCGCACCACGAATATTCAATTGAGAGGCGGTTTTTGGCAGGTTGCAGAACAGAAAGCGACTTAACAGCAACTTAATGAACGACCGATTGCGTCAATTATTGCGCAAACGTCCACCCCAGCCCATCGACATACCGCAAAGTCTGCTCATAAAATGCAGCGTTTTGACGCGATCCCTTCCATTTACCACCTTTTATCAAGTGAGCCTTGCTCTTGAAAATCCGTCTGTCTCTTTTGGGCCTATTATTTGTACTTACCGGCCCCGTGCTTTCCACCCCTACGCTGGCAAACGAACCTGCCGTCCTGAGCCGTGATCCTTCAAACCTGCACCTTGCCTCGGGCAGCGCAATGGTCATCGACCTGCAGACCGACAAGGTGCTGTATTCCAGCAACCCGGATGTGATCGTGCCGATTGCCTCGGTCACCAAGCTGATGACCGCGATGGTCGTGCTGGATGCCAAGCAGCCGATGGACGAAGTCATTCCGGTGAACATTTCCCAGACCCCGGAAATGAAAGGCGTCTTCTCCCGCGTCAAACTCGGCAGTGAAATGAACCGTCGGGACATGTTGCTGATTACCCTGATGTCCTCGGAAAACCGCGCGGCGGCCAGCCTGGCGCACAGCTATCCGGGTGGCTATCCGGCGTTCATTCTGGCGATGAACGCCAAGGCCAAGGCGCTGGGCATGAAACACACGGCCTACGTCGAACCCACCGGTCTGTCGGTGTACAACGTGTCGACCGCGCGCGACCTCACCAAGCTGGTGATGGCGGCGCGCAAATACCCTCTGCTCAGTGAACTGAGCACCACCGAGCAGAAGACCGTGACCTTCCGCAAACCGACCTACACCCTCGGTTTCAGCAACACCGATCATCTGGTGCGCAAGGACAACTGGGACATCAAGCTGACCAAGACCGGCTTTACCAATCAGGCCGGTCACTGCCTGGTGCTGCTGACCAGCATGGCCAACCGCCCGGTTTCAGTGGTGATTCTTGATGCGTTCGGCAAGTACACACACTTCGCCGACGCCGGCCGCATACGCAAGTGGATGGAAACCGGCCAGAGCGGCCCGGCCCCCGAAGTGGCCCTGCAGTACAAGAAGGACAAGAATCTGGTCATGAGACAGACCGGTATTCAAGCCAGAGACTGAGTCACACAGGCAACGAAAAACGGTCGCGATGCTTGCACATCGCGACCGTTTTTATTTACCCGACAGCACTCAGTTGTATTGAGTGACCAGCTTGGTATTCAGGTAGGCCTCAATGGCCTCGGTGCCACCTTCGGAACCGTAACCGGAATCCTTGATCCCGCCGAACGGCACTTCCGGCAAACCAATACCCTGATGGTTGATCGACAGCATGCCCGCTTCGATATAGGTGCTCAGCGCCTGGGCAGTCTTCATTGACGTGGTGAAGGCATAGGATGCCAGCCCGAACGGCACGCGGTTGGACTCGGCGATGGCCTCCTCCAGCGTGTCGAACGGCACCAGTAGCGCGACAGGGCCGAAAGGCTCCTCATTCATGATGCGCATGTGCGGCTTCAGGCCACTCAACACGGTCGGCTCGAAGAAATAGCCAGGTCCTTCGACAGCCTTGCCACCGGCAGACAACGTCGCCCCACCAAGCACCGCGTCGTCGACCAGATCGACCAGCGCAGGAATACGTCGATCATTGGCCACCGGCCCCATGGTGGTGCCTGCCTCCAGACCGTTACCGACCTTGATTTCGCGAGTCAGGCCGACGAACTTCTCGGTAAACGCATCGAGCACCTTGCGCTGCACCAGAATCCGCGTGGGCGACACGCAGACCTGTCCGGCGTTACGGAACTTGGCCGTGGCCAGCACGCGAGCGGCGAGGTCGATATCCGCATCATCGAACACCAGCGCCGGTGCATGACCGCCCAGCTCCATGGTCGCCCGTTTCATGTGTTTGCCAGCCAATGCGGCCAATTGTTTGCCGACCGGCGTGGAACCGGTAAACGTGACCTTGCGGATGACCGGATGCGGGATCAGGTAACCGGAGATTTCTGCCGGATCACCGTAAACCAGACCAATGACGCCGGCCGGCACACCGGCATCAGCGAAGGCGCGAATCAGTTCGGCAGGCGACGCCGGCGTTTCTTCCGGGGCCTTGACGATGATCGAGCAGCCCGCAGCCAATGCCGAGGACAACTTGCGCACCACTTGGTTGATCGGGAAATTCCAGGGTGTGAACGCAGCGACCGGACCGACCGGCTCCTTGATGACTTTCTGTTCGATGGACACGCCCCGCGATGGCACGAGACGGCCATAACTGCGACGCCCTTCTTCGGCCAGCCAGTCGATGATGTCCGCCGCCGACAGGGTTTCCATGCGCGCTTCGGCCAGCGGCTTGCCCTGCTCCTGCGTCATGATTCGGGCGATGCTGTCTGCACGCTCGCGAATCAGGTTCGCCGCTTTCTGCATCAGCTTGTAGCGATCATAAGCCGAGGTCGCGCGCCAGGTGGCAAAGCCACGCTCGGCCGCCGCCAGGGCTTCGTCAAGATCGGCGATACCGGCATGCGCCACAGTGCCCAGCGCCTCGCCCGTCGCCGGGTTGATGACTGACAGCGTGCGGTTGTCGCGGCTCGCGCGCCACTGACCATCGATATAAAGCCGTACGTCTGGATACATGAACAATTTCTCCATAAGTCGCTGAAAGGAACGGTGTTGCCGATGGATCAGACTCGCTGATCAGCACCGGCCATCGGCAAAAATGCCAAGTGCTACGGCTCGTCGATTTTGCGACGCGTCGTGACGCGCGTCGACAAGCTAACAAGACGTTTAGGGCCGATGGTCTCATTGGCCTGCGCTATGCTGCACTCACGACGATACTTTACTTACATAGCCTGGGCTCAAGTCACCAGTCAGGGATGACGTGATCATGAACGTACAGTCTGCCGCACTGCATCATCATACGCCCCGCCTGAATGTCGTTGATCCACGCGGTCTGGAGATTCGCGCGATTGAATTTTGGCGCAACCAGGCCACGGATACGCCGCAACGACTTGTAAACCGCGTGGCTCATGATGCTGCCGGGCATCCGGTCAACTGCTGGGATGCAAGGCTCTGGGAAAGCCAGGCTGCGGTCAATCTTGCTACTGTGTTTTCCCTGAGTGGTCAGGCGCTTCTGAGCGACAGTGTCGATGCCGGTTGGCGGCTGATGTTGGCCGGTGACAGCGGCGCGGTCGTGGCTGGCTGGGATGGCCGTGGGACTGAGCGGAGCGTGCAGTATGACGCCCTGCTCAGACCCGTCGCCATCATTGAAAACGGACGCTGCGTCGAGCGGCGGCAATACGGCGGGCCGGATACCAAGGGCCATAACCAGTGCGGCCAATGTATACGCCATGATGACCCGGCTGGTTCGCGAATGGATGACGAGTTCGCCCTGGCAGGTGGCGTGCTTGAACAGACGCGGCATTTTCTCTTCAATCCTGAAAATGTCGACTGGCCAGAACCGCTGGCAGAACGTGACGCCCTGCTCGAACCTGGTCCAGGCGCGACTACGCGCTGGGCACACAGTCCGCTTGGCGATGTCATCTCGCAGACGGACGCCCAGCGTAACGTCCAGACCTTTGCCCATACTGTGGCAGGTCATGTTGAGGCCATTTCACTTGGCCTCCCCGGACAGACAGAGCAAGTTCTGGTTCACAGTATCGATTACGACGCTCAAGGCTACGTAACCTCGGAAACTGCTGGCAACGGCGTTGTAACCAAGGCGCTGCACGACGCCGCAAATGGCCGTCTGATCGAACTCAAAGGCACACGGGCAGATGGCCAACTGCTGCAACATCTGCTGTATGACTACGACCCGCTGGGCAATGTCCTGCGTATTAATGATCGCGCCCAGCCGACACGGTGTTGTGCCGGTCAGCGCATCGAGCCGGTGTCGACTTATCAATACGACACGCTTTATCAGTTGATCCAGGCTACCGGCAGGGAGGCCAAGAAAGTCAACCAAGGCCCTGTTTTTCCATCCTTCCAGACTCCCCTCGATCCGACGCAAATGGCCAATTACACGCAAACCTACCGCTATGATGCGAGCGGCAATCTGCTGCAACTGACCCACACGGGCACCCAGTCCCACTCGCGCACCCTGGTCACTTCGCAAACCAGCAATCGCAGCCTGCCGGTTATCAACGATCGACCGCCGGATGAAGCGGCCATCGCTGCCGCGTTCGACGCCAATGGCAATCTGAATGAGTTGCAAGCCGGGCAAGCGATGAGCTGGGACTGGCGCAATCAGTTGCAGCAAGTGCGGCCTGTGGTTCGGGAAGCGGGTGACGACGACAAAGAGCGCTATGTCTACGACGCCAGTGGGCAACGCCTGCGCAAAATCCATACGACCAAGGCGAAAGCCGTTGTCCACAATGCCGAAGTGCGCTACTTACCAGGCCTGGAGGTGCACAGCAACAGCGCCGCAGCCGAGACTTTGCACGTTATCGTTACCCAGGCCGGGCGCAACGAGGTACGGGTGCTGCACTGGCAGGCGGGTCAACCCGAAGGACTTGAAAACGATCAGGTTCGCTACAGCTTCGCCGATCATCTGGGGTCCGGCGCCCTGGAGCTGGACAAAAATGCGCACATCATCAGCCAGGAAAGTTACTACCCGTTTGGTGGTACCTCGTGGTGGGCAGGACGCAGTACGGTTGAAGCCAGCTATAAAACCATTCGTTATTCCGGCAAGGAACGCGATGCGACGGGGCTGTACTACTACGGCCTGCGCTATTACGCGCCGTGGTTGCAGCGATGGATCAATCCGGATCCGGCGGGCACAGTGGACGGGATGAATCTGTATCGTTTTGTCAGGAATTCGCCTTTGCGGTTTGCTGATCAACAAGGAGCTGCTCCCTACGACGTGCCCGTTACCGTTGTCGTTGCAAAGGACCTTTCCGAGTTCTCGCCTGAGCAGCTATCCAAAATGTATGACGCCAGGGATGCTGCCGTTTCGTTATTGGGGTTCACGCGTTCCGAGCTGCTAAAAGCATCACCGAGGCGAGACGTAAACAAGGCTTTCGACGCAACTTTTGGCGCGCTGGCCCCGAGTGCTCGCGCCGCTACGAGTATCGACGTGGAGGATTCGTTACGGCAGATGCAGGAGCTCATTGAGTCCATCGGCGGTCCAGAATCTGATCTGACTCTGTTCCTTTTTGATGGACCCGAGCACACTCTCGCTTCGACTGATTTTCATGGCGAGTTTCACGAAGCGGTCGAACGGATCGGGGTGTCCGCCTCTCTTCTTGCCAACTACGATGTGCTGGAAGTTGCACAAACCCTTATTCACGAGGCCTCCCATGTTCGCCTGAATACAGTGGATGCGTTTTATTATCTGACGGGTACTGATAGGCTCCTCGCCGATGGAGCGGATACCTCACAGGTCAAGGCGTGGTCCGGCGAGTTCAGAAAGTCATTAAGAAAAATCTCTAAGCATGGCCCCAACGAAGAAAAATTTGATCCTGCCGACTATATAGCCGCCATGCAGGCGTTGAGCGTGAATGCGCACACACCAGCACAACGAAAACAAGAGTTCTTGAGCAACACAACGACCCGGACTTCATTATTGCTGATGAATGCCGATACGCTGCCTTCGTTCGTCATGGCGACCGGAAAACCTGCCCGATATGCGAAAAAAAGAATGAATCAGTCTGGAAATTAGACTGATCAGTGGCAGCCCGCTTGGGCAGATACAGAGTGTCATTGACGCCTGAAAAAACGGCGCCTGTTCGGGCACCGTTTCAACAAAAAAGGCGTTGTCGGGGTAATTACAGAATCGGCTTGCCGCCCGTCACTGCATAGCGCGAGCCGGAAATGTAACTGGCTTCGTCCGAGGCCAGCAGCACATAGATCGGCGAAACTTCCACAGGCTGCCCCGGGCGTCCCAGCGGTGTCTCGCTACCGAAGCTTTTCACGTCTTCGTCAGTCATGGTCGCCGGGATCAGTGGCGTCCAGATCGGGCCGGGAGCAACGCTGTTCACGCGGATGCCCTTCTCGCCCAGCAACTGCGCCAGACCGCCAGTGAAGTTGGCAATCGCGCCCTTGGTGGTCGCGTAGGCCAGCAGCGTCGGCTTGGGCATGTCCGAATTCACCGAACTGGTATTGATGATCGAGCCGCCCCGCGGCATATGCGGGACCGCAGCCTTGCAGATGCGAAACATCGCGGTGATGTTGATATCGAAGGTCTTGACCCACTCTTCGTCGGAGATTTCGTCCAGCGTTTCATGCGTCATCTGGAACGCAGCGTTGTTGACCAGTACATCAATGCGACCAAACTCTGCAACGGTCTTGCTCACGATGTCTTCGCACTGCTGCTTCTGTGCCAGGTCGCCTGGCAACAGCAGGCATTTACGGCCCGCCTCTTCGACCCAGCGCTTGGTTTCTTGCGCGTCCTCATGCTCGTTCAAGTAGGAGATCGCGACCTGCGCGCCTTCACGTGCAAAGGCGATCGCGACTGCACGACCGATGCCGCTGTCCGCGCCGGTGATCAGCGCGATCTTGCCCTGCAGGCGTCCGGAGCCCTTGTAGCTCTTTTCACCGCAATCGGGATAGGGGTCCATCTTGCCCTGCAGGCCTGGAACGTCCTGTGGCTGACTGGCAAATGGCGGCTTTGGGTATTCTTCGTTCATTTGAAAAAATCTCTCTGAATAAAACGTTGTGACTGAAGCGCTGATGCCCTTGTCGATCACCTGTGGCAGATACGACAAGGGCTCTCAAGCCAAGCCTGGTCAACTGCGCTTATCACGCACCTGGCTTGAGCACCACCTTGGTCCAGCCTTCATCACGTGCATCGAAGTGCTTGTAGGCGTCAGGGCCTTCTTCAAGCTTCAGACGATGGGAAATGATCTGCGAAGGCTTGGCGCGTCCGTGGTGAATCAGCTCGGCGAGGCGACGGTTGTAAGCCTTGACGTTGGCCTGACCGGTGCGTATATGTTGGCCCTTGAACCAGAACGAACCGAAGTCGAAGGCCATCTTGCCTTCCTTCGCGAGGTCGTTTTTGGCACCCGGATCCTGCGGCACGAAAACGCCCACGACACCGATTCCACCCGTCGCCTTGGTCGAGGCAACGAGGTTGTTCATGGTGACGTGGTTGGCCTCGTGACCGTGACGGTCGCAGCACTGATAACCGACGCACTCACAGCCTCGGTCAGTACCTTTACCGTCGGTCAGATTGAGGATCTGATCCACTGCGCCCTGCTCCAGCGAGTTGATCGGCGTCGCGCCCATCTTCGCCGCGAGTGCCAGACGATCTGGATGGTTGTCGACCACGAACACCTGCGAGGCGCCCTTGATCATTGCCGAGTGGGCGGCCATCAGACCGACCGGACCGGCGCCATAGATGGCAACGCTTTCGCCAGGCAGCAGCCCGGCCAGCTCGGTGGCATGCCAACCGGTCGGAAAGATGTCCGAGAGCATGACGTAATCCTCTTCACGCTCGGCGGCATCTTCGGGCAACAGCAGGCAGTTGAAGTCGGCATACGGCACACGCAACAGCTCGGCCTGGCCACCTTCATGATCGCCCATGTCGGCAAAGCCGTAAGCCGCACCCGCGCTGCCGGGGTTGGCGGTCAGACAATAACCGGTCAGGCCCTTCTCACAGTTTTCGCAAAAGCCGCAGCCAATATTGAACGGCAGGCACACCCAGTCGCCCACCTTGATACGGTCGACGCCGGCGCCGACTTCAATCACCTGGCCGAGGTTCTCATGGCCGAAAATGCGCCCGGTCTCGAAAGACGTGCGGCCTTCATACATGTGCAGGTCCGAGCCACAGATATTGGTGGAGGTCACTCTGACAAGAGCATCTGTTGGCTTCTGAATCTTCGCATCCGGTACGTTTTTGACACTGACGTCACGCGGACCGCCATAGACGATGGCTTTCATGTTCGGAGTCTCCTTAGTGAAAAATTCGATGGGGCTTTTTAGGGCTCACCGAATATCTGTCACAACCAGAAGACGCCTGTTCAAAGCGATTGCCTTCGCACCTGACGAATGGTCATTGATGAGTGCGAGCTAGAGCTGTGCGCGAGTATGGATCGAGGAAAATGAGGTGAACGACAAGCCCGGTAGCCGCCGCAAATAAAGGATTTGCATGCACAGTCTTATGGTATACCATCAGACGAAATACAAAGACATCTGCTCCGGGAGTCGTTCATGAGCTTTGAAATTCGCAAGATCGTCAAGTACACCGAAGAAACCTTCATCGAGGGCGGCAAGGCCACCGACAAGCCGGTCACCATGATCGGGCTGGCCGCGGTGATCAAAAACCCCTGGCTGGGCCGTGGTTTCGTCGAAGACCTGAAACCGGAGATTCGCGCCAACTGCTCCGCACTGGGCGAGTTGATGGTCAAACGCCTCACCGACGCGATTGGCGGTGCAGAGAAGATCGAGGCCTACGGCAAGGCTGCCGTGGTCGGTGCGGAAGGCGAAATCGAACACGCATCAGCCGTGATTCATACCCTGCGCTTTGGCAATCATTACCGTGATGCCGTCAAGGCCAAGAGCTACCTGAGCTTCACTAACAAACGCGGCGGCCCGGGTACGTCGATCCAGATACCGATGATGCACAAGGACGATGAAGGGCTGCGCTCGCACTACATCACCCTGGAAATGCACATCGAGGATTCGCCGCGTGCCGACGAAATCATCGTAGTCCTTGGCGCCGCCAATGGCGGACGCCTGCACCCGCGAATCGGCAATCGCTATATCGACCTGGAAGAGCTGGCGGCCGAAAAAGCCCAGTAACTCATGAAGGGCTCGTGGCCCGATCATCTTTAACCTCTGCGCAGGAGCGATCCATGATTCAGCTCACCGCTGAACACACCCCGGCGGGTACCAGCTATCTGGCTACCGGCCAAGGTCACCCCGTGGTGTTGATTCACGGGGTGGGCCTGAACAAGGAAATGTGGGGCGGCCAGATCGTCGGTCTGGCCACGCATTACAAGGTCATCGCCTATGACATGCTCGGCCACGGTGCCAGCCCCCGCCCCGACCCGGAGACGGGCCTGCCGGGCTACGCCGAACAACTGCACGAGTTGCTGACGCATTTGCAGCTGCCGCAGGCGGCGGTCGTCGGTTTCTCGATGGGCGGTCTGGTGGCGCGTGCGTTCGCGCTGGAGTTCCCTCAGCACCTGTCGGGGCTGGTGGTGCTCAACAGCGTGTTCAATCGCAGCGCGGAACAACGTGCCAGCGTCATTGCGCGCACCAGCCAGGCTGCCGAGCATGGCCCGGACGCCAATGCGGGCGAGGCGCTTTCACGCTGGTTCAGCCGTGAGTATCAGGCAGCCAGCCCGGCGCAGATTGCGGCCATTCGGCACAACCTGGCCAGCAACGATCCGCAGGGTTACCTGACCACGTACAAGCTGTTCGCCACTCAGGATATGTACCGCGCCGAGGATCTGGGCGATATTCGCGCACCGACGTTGATCGCCACGGGCGAACTTGACCCGGGATCGACGCCGCAAATGGCCCGCGAACTGGCCGCGCGTATCCCCGGTGCCGACGTCGCTATATTGCCCGATCAACGCCATATGATGCCGGTTGAATCGCCACGTCTGGTCAACCAGGTGCTGCTCGGTTTCTTCGAAAAGATCGGCCTCGACAAACCGGCTTCCGCTCACCATTCGATCAAGGGGATTGTTGCATGAGCCTTACCCGCTTTCAGATGTGCATCGACGGCCAGTGGGTCGACGCGCTGTCCGGCAACACCTTCGAGAGCCTCGACCCGGCGCTGGCCGAACCCTGGGCGCAACTGCCGGATGCTGACGAAGCCGATGTCGAGCGGGCCGTTCAGGCCGCCCAGAAAGCCTTCGAGGGTCAGGCCTGGCGCGGCCTGACGGCCACGGCACGCGGCAAGCTGCTGCGCAAGCTGGGCGACCTGATCACCGATAACAAGGAGCAACTGGCGCAGCTGGAAAGCCGCGACAACGGCAAACTGATTCGCGAGACCCGCGGGCAGGTCGGCTACCTGCCGGAGTTCTTTCATTACACCGCAGGGCTGGCTGACAAGCTCGAAGGCGGCACCCTGCCCCTCGACAAGCCGGATCTGTTCGCCTACACCGTGCACGAACCGATGGGCGTGGTGGCCGGGATCATCCCCTGGAACAGCCCGCTGTACCTGACCGCCATCAAGCTGGCACCAGCACTGGCTGCTGGCAACACCATCGTCCTCAAACCTTCGGAACACGCCTCCGCCACCGTGCTTGAACTGGCGCGTCTGGCACTTGAAGCCGGCATTCCGCCTGGCGTGGTCAACGTCATCACCGGTTACGGCCCGACCACTGGCGCGACCCTCACCCGGCACCCGCTGGTGCGCAAGATAGCCTTCACCGGTGGCGCGGCTACTGCGCGACATGTGGTGCGCAGCAGCGCGGAGAACTTTGCCAAACTGTCACTGGAGCTGGGCGGAAAATCACCCAATATCATCTTCGCCGACGCCGACCTGGACAGCGCCATCAATGGCGCCGTCGCCGGCATCTACGCGGCGTCTGGACAAAGCTGTGTTTCTGGCTCGCGACTGCTGGTGCAGGACGAAATCTACAACGAGTTCGTCGAACGCCTGGCCGAGCGCGCCAGCCGGATTCGCATAGGCAATCCGCAGGATGAAGACACTGAAATGGGCCCGATGGCCACTGCCCAGCAACTGGCTGTGGTAGAAGGCCTGGTGGCCGACGCGCTGGCCGAAGGTGCACGCCTGCGCCTGGGCGGCAAGCGACCGACGCTGGACAGCAAAGGCTGGTTCTATGAACCTACACTGTTCGAGTGCGATCACAATTCGATGAAGATCATGCAGGAAGAAGTGTTCGGCCCGGTGGCATCGGTGATTCGTTTCAAGGACGAAGCCGAAGCGCTGGCCATCGCCAACGACTCCCAGTTCGGCCTCGCCGCCGGAATCTGGACCCGCGACCTGGGACGCGCGCACCGTCTGGCGCGGGATATTCGCTCAGGTATCATCTGGGTGAATACGTATCGAGCCGTGTCGGCCATGGCGCCTATCGGTGGTTTCAAAAATAGCGGCTACGGTCGCGAGAGCGGGATAGACTCCGTGCTGGCCTACACCGAACTGAAAACGGTGTGGATCAACCTTTCGCAGGCGCCCATGCCTGATCCATTTGTCATGCGTTAAAGAGGCCGCTGCGATGATAGAACCCGGTATTTACAAAGAAGTCATGGCGTCATTCCCTTCGGGCGTGACCATCGTCACCACCCTGGACCCAGAGGGCAACCTGTTCGGTATTACTGCCAGCGCATTCAGTGCGCTGTCCATCGACCCGGCACTGGTGCTGTTCTGCCCCAACTACGAATCGGACACTTACCCGGTGTTGCGCGACAGCAAGAAATTCGCGATTCACCTGCTGTCTGCCGATCAACAGACAGAAGCCTATGCCTTCGCCAGCAAGGGCAAGGACAAGACCAAGGGCATCGAGTGGCAGTTGAGCGAGCTGGGCAACCCGTTGCTCAGCAACGCCACGGCGATTATCGAGTGTGAGCTGTGGCGCGAATACGACGGCGGCGATCACGCGATCATTGTCGGTCAGGTGAAAAACCTGATCCTGCCGGCGACACCGGTCACACCGATGGTCTATCACCGGGGCAAGATGGGTGCACTGCCAGCCAT
This sequence comes from Pseudomonas syringae KCTC 12500, assembly GCF_000507185.2. Classification (NCBI taxonomy): domain Bacteria; kingdom Pseudomonadati; phylum Pseudomonadota; class Gammaproteobacteria; order Pseudomonadales; family Pseudomonadaceae; genus Pseudomonas; species Pseudomonas syringae. The sequence goes on along the minus strand of NZ_AYTM02000002.1, from coordinate 5,200,178 downwards.
CGTCTGAGGCGGCTCAGGGCGGTTTTGGTGGTTGCAGGCATGGGCGTGATAAACTCGGCCGCGACCCGGGTTCATCCGTCCGGGCCATGCAGCAGCCCGCGCAGTGTGCAGGTTGCCGACATGAGCGAGACTTTATTTCCAGTCACGTTTTTACTTTGACAGCCCCATTCCGAGCACACCCGATGAAACGCCTGCCTCTCGACGACACCTTCAAGGTCAACCGCAACCCCGTCACGCTGCGCGAGATCGTGCTGGACAAGCTGCGCAGCGCAATCATGAACTTTCAGCTGCTGCCGGGTGATCGTCTGGTCGAGCGTGATCTGTGTGACCGCCTCGGTGTGAGCCGCACCTCGGTGCGCGAAGCACTGCGCCACCTGGAATCCGAAGGTCTGGTCGAGTTCGCCGATGCCAAAGGCCCGCGTGTTGCAATTATCACGCTGGCTGATGCATGCGATATCTACGAACTGCGTTGCGTGCTGGAAGGCCTGATCGTTCAGTTGTTTACCCTGCGCGCCAAGCCCAAGGACATCCGTGCACTTGAAAAGGCCCTGGAGGAAAATCGCCAGGCGCTCAAGGAAGGCGAACTGCAGCAGGTGATCGACTCGGTCCAGGGTTTCTACGATGTATTGCTGGAAGGCTCGGGCAACCATGTGGCCGCGACCCAGCTACGCCAATTGCAGGCGCGCATCAGCTACCTGCGCGCCACCTCGGTATCCCAGGAAAACCGCCGCGGAGCCAGCAACAAGGAAATGGAACTCATGGTCGAAGCGATCAAGAGCGGCGACCCACTGGCAGCGCATCAGGCGTCGGTCGATCACGTACGCAACGCCGCGCGCGTGGCGCTGGAATACCTCAAATCCAAGCAGGACGAAGACAGCAAAGTCCGCGACATCGTCGCCCCCGTCGCGCTGAAAGAACCTCGCATAGGTCGCTGAAATGGCCACACCGCGCTTCTGTCCCCAGTGCGGTAGCGCTGATCTGGCTAAGCGTGTGCCGTCGGGCGATACACACGTGCGGCTGGTCTGTGGTGGCTGTCAGTACATTCACTACGTCAACCCGAAGATCATCGCGGGTTGCATCATCGAGCAGGAAGGCAAGTACCTGCTCTGCCAGCGTGCCATCCCGCCGCGCCCCGGCACCTGGACACTGCCTGCCGGCTTCATGGAAAGCGGCGAAACCACCGAGCAGGCGGCGCTGCGCGAAGTCTGGGAAGAAACCGGTGTACGCGCCGAGATCCTTTCGCCCTACTCTATTTTCAGCGTGCCGCGCATCAGCGAAGTCTACATCGTGTTCCGTGCCATCGCGCTGGAGGTAACCGGCCGGTTCGGCCCGGAAACCCTGGACTACAGATTCTTCGCCCCCGAAGACATCCCGTGGGACAGCATCTATTACCCCGCCATTCGCCAGATACTGGAACGCTATATCGAAGAACGTCAGGCGGGTGTCTACGGCATTTATATCGGTAACGACGACACCGGCAAAGTGCACTTCATCCGATGAACGCCTGAAGCTTTCAGCTCGCAACTGAACGCTTAAAACTGCCCCTCGACGATCACGATCTCGGCCTTTGAAGCGCCCTGCCTGTGGCTCATCGCATGCTGGTACTCGGGCGACCGATAACAGGCCACCGCTTTCTCGTAGGATTCAAATTCGATAATCACCGTGCGCTGCGGCGTATCACGCCCTTCGAGCGCCTCGGAACGCCCGCCGCGCGCAAGGAACCTGCCACCAAACAGCTCGAAAGCCGCGGGCGCGCGCTGGGTGTATTCGCTGTACTGCTGGGGGTCGGTCACATCAACGTGTGCAATCCAATAGGCTTTCATCGCGATCTCACTGTTTCATTGATAGGCAATCTGTGAAATATTCTGTCTTATGGTATACCACGATTCATTCACCCATAAAACCGGGAAACTGACTATGGCGTTCGATCGCATCGAAGACATCATTGAAGACTACCGCCAGGGCAAGATGGTGTTGCTGGTCGACGATGAGGATCGGGAAAACGAAGGCGATCTACTGCTCGCCGCCGATTGCTGTTCGCCGCAGGCAATCAGTTTCATGGCCCGCGAGGCGCGCGGTCTGATCTGCCTGACGCTGACCGACGAACACTGCCAGCGTTTGGGCCTGGAGCAGATGGTGCCCAGCAACGGCAGCGTATTCGCCACGGCGTTCACAGTGTCCATCGAAGCCACCACGGGGGTGACCACCGGTATCAGCGCGGCAGATCGTGCGCGTACCGTTCAGGCCGCCGTCAACCCGCACGCAGTACCGGAAGACCTGGTGCAGCCAGGGCATATCTTTCCATTGCGCGCGCGTGACGGCGGCGTGCTGACCCGCGCCGGACATACCGAAGCGGGCTGCGACCTGGCCCGCCTGGCCGGTTTCACGCCAGCGTCGGTCATCGTTGAAGTCATGAATGATGACGGCAGCATGGCCAGAAGACCTGACCTGGAAGTGTTCGCCAAAAAGCACGGCATCCGCATCGGCACCATCGCCGACCTGATCCATTACCGCCTGAGCACCGAACACACCATCGTCAGGATTGGCGAGCGCGAACTGCCGACCGTGCACGGCACCTTCCGTCTGTTCAGCTACGAAGACCGCATCGAAGGTGGCGTGCACATGGCCATGGTGATGGGCGACATCCGTCGCGACGCCACCACACTGGTGCGCGTGCATGTTGTCGACCCGCTGCGTGACCTGGTGGGTGCCGAATACAACGGCCCTGCCAACTGGACACTCTGGGCCGCCCTGCAACGTGTCGCGCAAGAAGGTCACGGTGTGGTAGTGGTGCTGGCCAATCACGAATCGTCTCAAGCGCTGCTGGAGCGCATTCCGCAGCTCACCCAGCCGCCCCGCCAATACACCCGCTCGCAATCACGCATTTATTCCGAGGTCGGCACGGGCGCACAGATCTTGCAGGACCTGGGCGTCGGCAAGCTGCGCCACCTTGGTCCACCCCTGAAATACGCCGGGTTGACCGGCTACGATCTGGAAGTGATTGAAAGTATTCCGTTTCCCGGCTGACCACGTAAACGCCTGGCACGCGAGCCCGATAATCCGCCGCCTGCAACCACAGGCACTGATCAGAAAACCCACCGTGAAGGCGTTTTGACAGGGCAAAACGCTTGCAGAAAGTTTGGAATACCATAATATGACATTCCATAAGTATAAGATCTGGTCAGACGCGCCCGGCAAGGGACAGCACTAATAACAGCACCTGACCCGTACAAGGTTTCAAGGCCCATTGGACCTACTGCTCCCGATTACGCGGGCAAGTAAAGCCCGCTCAAAACACAACAAATGAGGGCGTAAAAATGGTGTTGAACAAACGTGCAACAGCAGTCCTGGCCGCAGGCGTGCTGGCTTTCTCGAGTGTCGCCGCTATTGCCGCCGAGAGCGTCAACTTCGTGAGCTGGGGCGGCTCCACGCAGGACTTCCAGAAGGAGGCCTGGGCGGCTCCATTCAGCAAGGCCAGTGGCATCACCGTCGTGCAGGACGGTCCTACTGACTACGGCAAACTCAAGGCCATGGTCGAAAGCGGCAACGTGCAGTGGGACGTTGTCGATGTTGAAGCCGACTTCGCCCTGCGCGCCGCCAGCGAAGGCCTGCTGGAGCCTCTGGACTTCACCACCATCAAACGCGACGAGATCGACAAACGCTTCGTGACTGACCACGGCACCGGTTCGTTCTTCTTCTCCTTCGTGCTCGGCTACAACGAAAGCAAAGTCGGCGGCAAGGCGCCTGGTGACTGGGCCGCGATGTTCGACACCAAGACCTACCCTGGCAAGCGCGCGCTGTACAAGTGGCCAAGCCCCGGCGTGCTGGAACTGGCCCTGCTGGCCGATGGTGTAGCCCCCGACAAGCTTTACCCGCTGGACCTCGACCGCGCCTTCAAGAAACTCGACACCATCAAGAAGGACATCGTCTGGTGGGGCGGCGGTGCGCAGTCCCAGCAACTGCTGGCCTCCGGTGAAGTGTCGATGGGGCAGATGTGGAACGGGCGGGTCTACGCCCTGCAACAGGATGGCGCCCCGGTGGGGGTGAGCTGGAAGCAGAACCTGGTCATGGCGGACTTTCTGGTCGTCCCCAAGGGCGCAAAAAACAAGGACGCCGCGATGAAGTTCATCGCCAATGCGACCAGCGCCAAAGGCCAGGCGGACTTCTCCAACCTCAGTGCCTATGCCCCGGTCAATACCCAGAGCATTGCGCGCCTGGACTCTACGCTGGCACCTAACCTGCCGACCGCGCACGTTGCCGATCAAATCACTCTCGACTTCGCATACTGGGCCAAGAATGGCGCTGATATCGCGACACGGTGGAACGAATGGCTGGTCAAGTAAAAATGACAGCGGTTGCTCCTCGTCAATCCATGCCGGCCGGGGGTGCTTCCAGCACCGCTGGCGCGGCCAGCCAGAAGGCGTCGGGCATGCTGCCATCCCCTTCCCTCGCGCAGCGCTGGCGCGGCAGCCGCAATCTGCTTCCGGCGTTGATCTTCCTCGGGCTGTTCTTCTTCGCCCCACTGATCGCCCTGCTGCTGCGGGGCGTGCTTGAACCGGTGCCGGGCCTTGGCAACTATGAGCAACTGTTTGCCAACTCGGCCTACTCGCGGGTGCTGCTCAATACCTTTTCCGTAGCGGGCCTGGTGACGCTGTTCAGCCTGCTGCTGGGCTTCCCGCTCGCTTGGGTGATCACCCTGGTGCCACGCGGCTGGGGACGCTGGATTCTGAATATCGTGCTGTTGTCGATGTGGACCAGCTTGCTGGCCCGCACTTATTCGTGGCTGGTGCTGTTGCAGGCCTCCGGGGTCGTCAACAAGGCCTTGATGGTCATGGGCATCATCGATCAACCGCTGGAAATGGTGCACAACCTGACCGGTGTGGTGATCGGCATGAGCTACATCATGATTCCGTTCATCGTCCTGCCGTTGCAGGCGACCATGCAGGCCATCGATCCGATGGTGCTGCAGGCGGGTTCGATCTGCGGGGCCAGCCCGTGGAGCAATTTTTTCAGAGTGTTTCTGCCACTGTGCCGTCCGGGGCTGTTTTCCGGAGGCCTGATGGTGTTTGTCATGTCGCTCGGTTACTACGTCACCCCGGCGCTGCTCGGCGGCGCGCAGAACATGATGCTGCCCGAATTCATCGTCCAGCAGGTGCAATCGTTCCTCAACTGGGGGCTGGCCAGTGCCGCCGCTGCGTTGCTGGTGCTGATCACGCTGGTGCTGTTCTACTTCTACCTGAAGCTCCAGCCGGAATCACCGGTCGGCGCCAGCAACGCGAGGTAAACCGCCATGCTCCTGACACCCAATGCCATGAGCCCCGGCTTGCGTACGGGCCTGTACCTGACCACCGCCCTGATCGCGCTGTTCCTGTTGCTGCCGATCCTGTTCATCGTCCTGCTGTCGTTCGGTTCATCGCAGTGGCTGGTGTTTCCGCCGCCCGGCTGGACGCTGAAATGGTATCAGCAGTTTTTTTCCAATCCGGACTGGATGGCCGCGGCCATGTCCAGCTTCAAGGTCGCGATCCTGACCACTTTCGCCTCGGTGGCGTTGGGCCTGCCCACTGCGTTCGCGCTGGTGCGTGGCCGGTTTCCGGGGCGTGACCTTCTGTACGGCGTCTTCACACTGCCGATGATCGTGCCGCTGGTGATCATCGCTGTCGCGGTCTACGCGCTGTTTCTCAAGCTCGGTTACACCGGCACGCTGTTTTCCTTCGTCGTCAGCCATGTGATCGTTGCCTTGCCGTTCACCATCATCTCGATCATCAATTCGCTGAAGCTGTTCGACCAGTCCATCGAGGATGCCGCGGTCATCTGCGGCGCTTCACGCTTGCAGGCCATCTACAAGGTGACCTTTCCCGGCATCCGGCCGGGCATGATGGCCGGTGCGCTGTTCGCGTTCCTGGTGTCGTGGGACGAGGTGGTGTTGAGCGTGATGATGGCCAGCCCGACCCTGCAAACCCTTCCCGTGAAAATGTGGACCACCCTGCGTCAGGACCTGACGCCGGTCATCGCCGTCGCCTCAACGCTGCTGATCGCCCTGTCGGTGCTGATCATGTTCATCGCCGCGACCCTGCGTCGCCGCAACGAAGCCAGGAGTACTTCATGAGTGCCGTGATCAAAGACCCCGCCCATCAGCACCAGAACACACTGGTCAGCCTGTGTAATCTGAACAAGCACTACGGAAATTTCGCCGCTGTCGACGACATTTCTCTGGACATCCAGGACGGTGAATTCCTGACCTTCCTGGGCTCCAGCGGCTCGGGAAAAAGCACCACGCTGTCGATGCTCGCCGGCTTCGAAACGCCCAGCTCGGGCGAGATTCTGGTGGGCGGCAAATCGCTGGTGAATGTGCCGCCGCACAGGCGTGACATCGGCATGGTGTTCCAGCGCTACTCGCTGTTCCCGCACCTGTCGGTACGCGACAACATTGCCTTTCCGCTGGCAATCCGCAAGTTGCCTGCGGCCGAGCGCGAGAAGAAAGTCGATGCGATGCTCAAGCTGGTTCAGCTGGAAGCCTTCGCTCATCGTCGCCCTTCGCAACTGTCAGGCGGCCAGCAGCAGCGGGTCGCCATCGCCCGGGCGCTGGTTTACGAGCCGCGCATCCTGCTGATGGACGAGCCTCTGGGCGCACTGGACAAGAAACTGCGCGAAGACCTGCAGGACGAACTGCGTCAGTTGCATCGCCGGCTGGGCATCACCATCGTTTACGTGACCCATGATCAGGAAGAAGCCATGCGCCTGTCACAGCGCATCGCCATCTTCAGCCATGGCAAGATCGTCGGTCTGGGCTCGGGCTATGACCTGTACCAGGATCCGCCGAATGCCTTCGTCGCCTCGTTTCTCGGCAACTCGAACTTCCTCAGGCTCAAGGCCCAGGGCAATGCCGTGGCGACCTTCGAAGGCAGCACACTGGCGATTCGCCTGACCGCAGGGCTGAAGACCGATCAGGACGTGCTGCTGATGGTGCGCCCGGAGAAAGCCCAGGCGCTGAGCGTGTCCCAGGCAGCCGCCATGCCGCTCGAAGCAGGCTGGAATGAGGTGAACGCCACGGTCACTGAAGTGCTTTTCCTCGGCGAGAGCCAGACGTGCTCGGTGGTCACTGCCGGAGGCACTGCCATGACCGTCAAGGCGCTTTCCGCGAACGGCATGTCACTCAAGACGGGCGACCCGGTGCGCGTGCGTTGGGCAGCCGCAGACGCGTGCATCTACACCGAGTGGACCGACAGCGACCTGAACAAGGCGGCCGGCACGCACTGACGCTGCGTGGCGTGCCTCAGTGGTTGACGGGCGAAGGATGCAGGGCAAGGTAGTCGCGCAGAAACTCCACCGTGACGCGCACCTTGGCCGAACTCATCAGCGGCGAGGTGTGCACCGCCCAGATGTCTGCATCCTGGCGGTAATCCGGCAACACCTGAACCAGCCGGCCCTCGGCCAGGTCAGTGCGCACATCCCACAGCGAACGCAGCAACACCCCGCGCCCGTCCAGGCACCACTGACGGGCGATTTCGCCGTGGTTGGTAGACAGGCTGCCGGTCACCTTGACGGTTTCGGCACCCTGCGGCCCGTTGAGGTGCCAGATGCCGAATGGCCGGTCGCGCTCCTTGATCACCAGGCAATCGTGATTGGCCAGTTCGCCAAGATTGAGCGGTGTGCCGTGAAGGTTGAGGTAGCCGGGGCTCGCGCACAGAACCCTCCAGTTGCTGGCCAGATGCCTGGCGCGCAGGTGCGGGGCGATTTCGTTGCCGACACGGATATCCAGATCGACGCCCTCCTCGATCAGATCGACCAGCCGGTCCTGAATGTCCAGACGGATATCCAGCTTCGGATAACGCGACGCCAGTTCCGACAACGCCGGCGCGACGAAACGCCGGCCGAAGCCCTGACTGCTGACGACCCGCAACAAGCCACTCGGCTCGCCATGCAATGCAGCCACCTCTTCGCCCATCTGCTGCACTGAGTCGAGCATACCCCTGGCCCACTCGTAGACGCGCTCTCCATCCTCGGTAATCGACACCTGCCGGGTCGAGCGGTGCAGCAACACCACACCCATGCCCTGCTCCAGCAAACGAATACGCTTGCTGACATAAGCAGCGGACATGCCCAGCTCATCCGCAGCCCCGACGAAGCTCGAGCGCCGGGCCACATGAACGAACACATTCAAATCATCGAGGCTGGGGTGTTTATTCACGATTCGTGTTTTCTCAGTGCATTAATCAGCTGATTATCTTTATATCGTGCGCTTATAGCATGGATGGCCTGTGCAACTCATTCATCGCACACCCGTAATGGATCGATTCAGAGAGAGCGCCGCCATGAACAACAAGAAACTGCGTATTGCTGCCATCGCCGGTGACGGCATCGGCCTGGAAGTGCTGCCCGAAGGCGTACGTGTGGTGCAGGCCGCTGCCGCACGGCACGGGCTGGACCTGGAGTTCGAGTACTTCGAATGGGCCAGCTGCGATTACTACCTGAAGCACGGCAAGATGATGCCGGACGACTGGTTCGAACAGCTCAAAGGCTTTGACTCGATCTTCTTCGGCGCCGTCGGCTGGCCGGAAAAGGTCCCGGATCACATCTCGCTGTGGGGCTCGCTGCTCAAGTTCCGCCGCGAATTCGACCAGTACGCGAATATCCGTCCGGTGCGGCTGTTTCCCGGCGTGCCCTGCCCGCTGGCCAATCGCAAACCGGGCGACATCGACTTTGTCGTGGTCCGGGAAAACACCGAAGGTGAATACTCGTCGCTGGGCGGGATCATGTTCGAAAACACCGACAACGAATTCGTGTTGCAGGAATCGGTGTTCACCCGTCGCGGCGTCGACCGCATTCTCAAATTCGCCTTCGAGATGGCCAGCAAACGCGAGCGCAAGCACGTGACCTCGGCGACCAAATCCAATGGCATGGCCATCAGCATGCCGTACTGGGACAAACGCACCGAAGCGATGGCCAGCCAGTACCCCGGCATCAGCTGGGACAAGCAACACATCGACATTCTCTGCGCCCGTTTCGTGCTGCAACCCGAGCGCTTCGACGTGGTGGTGGCGTCCAACCTGTTCGGCGACATCCTCAGCGACCTCGGCCCGGCCTGCGCGGGCACCATCGGCATTGCGCCGTCAGCCAACCTCAACCCCGAGCGTCACTTCCCGTCGCTGTTCGAACCGGTTCACGGCTCGGCCCCGGACATCTTCGGCCAGAACATCGCCAACCCGATCGCGATGATCTGGTCGGGTGCGCTCATGCTCGAATTCCTCGGCCAGGGCGACCAACGCTTCACCGCGGCCCATGACGAAATCATCACCGCCATCGAGCAAGTGATCGCCAACGGCGACGTCACGCCGGATCTGGGCGGCACGCTTTCGACTCAGCAAGTCGGTGCGGCGATTGCCGAGCGGGTTTCTGCAGCCCGTTAAACGTTTTCTGGCTCGCTGCGCTGTTCCAGCAACTCGACGAAGCGGGTCAGGCTGCGTGACACCGTGCCGCGGCGCCAGATCAGCCAGGTGTGCAGGTAGCGAAACTTCTCGGACAGCGGCCAGATACTGACCGTGGCGCAGCCGGGCATACTTTCCAGCATGCTGCGCGGCATCAGCGCCAGCCCGGCACCGGCGCTGACGCAGGCGAGCATGCCGTGGTAGGACTCCATTTCGTGGATCTTGCCCGGCACTGCCGCGTCATCGGTGAACCAGCGTTCAAAGTGATGGCGGTACGAGCAGTTGGCACGAAACGCATAGATACTCTCTCCGCTGACATCCCGCCCGCGCTTGACCGGTGCATGATTGAGCGGCGCGATGATGACCATTTCCTCTTCGAAGACCGGCACGCCGTCAAGCGATGGATGCTGCACCGGCCCGTCGACGAACGCAGCGACCAGTCGACCGGCCAGCACGCCGTCGATCATGGTTCCGGACGGGCCGGTGGACAGGTCCAGCTCGACCTTGGCGTTCTGCTGGTTGTAGGCGGCCAGCAGCGCAGGAATCCTGACCGCAGCCGTGCTTTCCAGCGACCCCAGTGCAAAAGGCCCCTGTGGCTCCTCCCCGGAAACGGCGGAGCGCGCTTCCTGCACCAGATCCAGGATGCGTCGCGTGTAGTCGAGAAAATTCCAGCCTGCGGGAGACAGGCGCAAGCGGTGCTTCTCGCGAATGAACAGGTCGACGCCCAGATCCTGCTCCAGCTGCTTGATGCGCGTGGTCAGGTTCGAGGGCACCCGGTGGATGTGCTGCGCGGCGGCGCTGATGCTGCCGTGTTCAGCCACCGCCTTGAAGATCTCCAGCTGAACCAGATCCATATCATTCTCCAAAAATGAACATTATGCTCATTATTATTCAGTTTTAGAAAGCATTGCACGCCTATATTCTGGTCCCACTTCCACCTCAACAGGATGGCGCAATGACTACTGTCACCGGCAACACCCATGCAATCTCGATCAATCCTGCCACCGGCGAGCAAATCAGCCACTACGCCTTTGAATCCGCCGCCGCGCTGGATCAAAGCCTGTCGCGGGCGGCTGCCGGGTTTGCCGGCTGGAAGCGCACGCCGGTTCAGCAACGTGCGCAATTGATCGTCGCCATGGGTCAGGCCCTGCGCGATGACGTCGACAACATCGCACGCATGATCAGCCAGGAAATGGGCAAGCCCGTTGCCCAGGCCAAAGGCGAGGTAGAGAAATGCGCGCAGTTGTGCGACTGGTACGCGGCGCAAGGCCCGGCGATGCTGGTGGCCGAAGCGACTCAGGTCGAGCATGACAAGGCGCGGATCGAATACCGTCCACTGGGCCCGATTCTCGCGGTAATGCCGTGGAATTTCCCGATCTGGCAAGTGCTGCGCGGTGCGATTCCGACCCTGCTGGCCGGTAATACGTACGTGCTCAAGCACGCGCCCAACGTAATGGGCTGCGCTTACCTGATGCTTGAGGCGTTCAAGCGTGCCGGTTTTCCGGAGGGTGTGTTCGAAGTCATCAACGTGAGCCCGGAAGGCGTTTCAAGCGCCATTGCCGACCCACGCATCGCAGCGGTCACCCTGACCGGCAGCGTGCGTGCTGGCCAAGCCATCGGCGCCCAGGCCGGTGCGGCACTGAAGAAGTGCGTGCTGGAACTCGGCGGTTCCGACCCGTTCATCGTGCTAAATGACGCGGACCTGGATCAGGCTGTGAAGGCGGCGGTGATTGGCCGCTTCCAGAACACCGGGCAGGTCTGTGCAGCGGCCAAGCGTCTGATCATCGAGCAAGGCGTGGTCGAGGAGTTCACCCGCAGGTTCGTCGAGCAAACGCGTCAACTGGTAACGGGCGATCCTCTTTCCAGCGAAACCTACATTGGCCCCATGGCGCGCTTCGATCTGCGCGACGAGCTGGATGCCCAGGTACAGGACACGCTCACCGAAGGCGCCACGCTGTTGCTGGGCGGCAAAAAGGCCGAAGGCCAGGGCAATTATTATCAGCCTACCGTGCTCGGTGACGTCACCGATAAGATGACTTCGTTCCGGCAAGAGCTGTTCGGCCCTGTAGCGTCGATCATCACCGCGCGTGACGCACAGCACGCCCTGGAGCTGGCCAATAACAGCGACTTCGGCCTGACCGCGACGATTTATACCCGCGACCTGAAACAGGCCGAGCGCATGACCGAGGAACTGGAAACCGGCGGTGTGTTCATCAACGGCTACAGCGCTTCAGACCCGCGCGTGAGCTTCGGCGGCGTGAAGAAAAGCGGCTTTGGTCGTGAGCTGTCGCACTTCGGTGTACGCGAGTTCTGCAATGCGCAGACCGTATGGCGGGATCGTCAGTGAGGGTGCAGAAGATACAAAGCCCTTGCGGGACTGGCTGGTATGGCGATCCGCGTTGCTCACCAAGGAGCAGGTGTAGCCGCTGAGTATTTGCTGATCAGTCAGTCCCCCTTCGCGAGCAAGCTCGCTCCCACGGGAGCCATCTGTGGGAGCGATGAGTGTGCTTGTGTGGGAGTGAGCTTGCTCACGAAGAGACTGATGCAGCCGCTGAGTAATTTGCTGATCAATCAATCCGCCTTCGCGAGCAAGCTCCCACGGGGTCATCTTTGGGAGCGATGAGTGTGCTTGTGTGGGAGCTTGCTCACGAAGAGGCCCTTACGGTCGGCGAGAGTCGTCAGAGCCAGACATCGCGATTACTCGTCGCCTGTTTCTACCACCGCAGGCTCACCAATCGTGTAGAAATGCCCGCCCGCGATGTAATGCAGGCTGCGCCATTTCGGATCGGCTTTTTCAAATTCCCAGTGCCCGTCTTTGAACACACGGGTATCAGCCCATGCGCCCACCACTTCGCCAATGAACAGGTCGTAAGTCTGCTGATTGTGCGGCTCGGGAATGACCTGACAGATCAGCCACGCCGAGCAGCCTGCGACCAGCGGCGAGTCGTGACCGTCGATGCGGAACAGATCCACATTGGCCTTGTCCAGCTTGTCCGGGGTGAAGACCTTGCTCTGGGTGCCGACGTCGAAGGTCATCTGCAATTGATCCAGGTTGGGCACCTGCAGGGCAAAGTAGCCACTCTTCTCCACCAGCTCACGGGTCTTGGTCATCTTGTCGATGACCAGCGTCACCTTGGGGGGCGAGAAGTCCAGCGCACAGGCCCAGGCCGCAGCCATGACATTATGCGTGCCCTCGTGGCTGGATGAGACCAGCACGGTCGGCCCGTGGTTGAGCAAACGGTAGGCTTTTTCCAGCTCGACAGGACGAATATGATTGTCCACTTGAAACCCTCGAAAACATGATTCTTGCCGCTACCGGCAAGGCAGCGAAATAAGGCATTGTGCGTGCATCAGCAGAACTGCAGGGTGCGACGGGTAAGCCGCGCGCGCCCTCTCCTTTCACCCACTCATAAGGTTTCGGATTGAGCAGCATAGACAGCCAGATCCCCGAAGTGTTCGCCCTGGTCCTCGCAGCGGGCCGCAGCAGGCGCTTTGCTGGTGACAAACGACAGGCGCTTCTGCCGAGCGGTCGAACACTGCTCACGGCAAGCCTGGAAAACGCGCAAAATGCATTCGGCAAAACGGCGGTGGTATTGCGCCCTGACGACCAGGCGGATGCGCTGGGGATTGCCTCGAACGTCACGATCATCCGCAGCGAAAACGCCCAACTGGGGATGGGCCACAGCCTGGCAAGCGCGGTTGCGGCAGTGATGGACTCCTCTGCCGATGCGGTTGCCATTGTTCTTGCTGACATGCCCTGGATACAGCCGCAGACATTGCATGACCTGGCCAGAATGGCCGATCCCCAGCGCATCGTCCTGCCCATGCACGAGGGCCAACGCGGCCATCCGGTGATCATCGGCCGCCGGTTCTGGCCAGCGCTGCTCAAGCTGGAAGGCGACCAGGGCGCGAAGGCCCTGATCATCAACAACCCCGAGGCGTGTGACCTACTGCATTGCGATGATCCTGGCATCCTGCGCGATGCCGACACCCCGTCAGCGCTGGCACAAGCCTGCCGGCAACACCTTACACTTCGGCACGACTGACACCGTTGGCCACCCGCAGGATGTCAGCCATCACCGCAATGGCGATCTCGGAAGGTGTCTTGCTGCCCAGGTTCAGGCCGATGGGCGCGTGGATCCGGTCCAGGACCTGAGCGTCAAGCCCGCCAATCCGCCCCAGACGCTCCAGACGTTTGCTGCTGGTGCGCATCGAGCCCATCGCGCCGATGTAGAACGCCTCGGTACGTACCGCCTCGAGCATGCTCAGATCATCAAGCTTCGGATCGTGCGTCAGCGCCAGTACGGCCGTCGAACTGTGGCAGCCGCCCTCGGCAATAAACACCGCAGGCAGCACGCCGCGCACCTCGACACCCGGCATTGAAAACCCCGATGTGACCTCGACACGAGGGTCACAGACGATCACCTCATAACCCATGGCAACGGCAAAACTGGCGCAGAACTCTGCCACCGGCGACAGACCGGCGAGCAGCACGCGATACACCGCGCCCATGCGGATACTGATGCTTTCGCCATCGACCTGCACACGCGACTCGCCCATCGTCGCAGGCCCAATCGATCTCTGCACGCCGCCCAGTTGCACCTGCCTGCTGACCAACTCGCGTCCGGCGAGCGCCTGCTCGATGGCCGCCAGATGTGCATCGGCTTCAGGCCCTGGCGCGATGAACTCGATCAGCACATCCAGCACACCGCCGCACGGCAAGGCCCGCGTCGGCGCAAAACCGCCGTCGCCGTAGCGAACCACCTGATTGACCGGCTCGAACTGCCCCACGGCAACGCGCTCGAGAAAGTCCTCTTCCACGCAACCACCCGACAGAGAGCCACGATGCTCGCCGCTGCCCAGCGCCACCAGCATCGCACCCGGCCCGCGCGGGGCCGAACCGAATGTGGAAAGAACCGTACACAACCAAACGGCCTTGCCGCTGGCCAGCCAGTCCCGTGCCTGTTGTACAACCTGCAAGTCAAGCTGTTTCATCGTTACAACCCTGCCATCAGTTTTTCCTTGCTGATCGGCAGGCTGCGCACCCGTTTGCCCGTCGCGTGATACACCGCATTGGCCACTGCTGCGGCCAGCCCGGTCACACCGATCTCGCCGATGCCTCGTGCGCCGAATTCACCCAGGTTGTAGTCCGGATAATCAAGCAGCAAGACGTCGATGTCCGGTTGATCCGCATGCACCGGTACCACGTACTCGGCATAGTTGTTATTGACCGGCATGCCGCTGCGCGGATCGTATTCACCGGCCTCGAACAAGGCCATGCCGATGCCCATCACAATCGCGCCTTCCACCTGATTGCGTGCCGCCAGCGGGTTGACCACTTTGCCCACGTCAATGGCGCTGACCACCCGCGAGACGCGCAGGCTGGAAATACCCGGGTCCCAGCGCACCTCGACAAAATGCACACCGAACGAGCGGAATGAGTACTTGCCCGCCTCGGGCATGCCGCTTTGAAAAGTGCCCTCGGCACGCGATAAACGCTGGCCGTTCAGGACATCGACGAAGCTCGCCCGTTGCTCACCCATGACCAGTTGACCGTTCTCGACCTTGATCGCTTCGGCGTCCTGCCCGGCGAACACTGCATCCTTGCTGACGGCGTACTGGCGCAGCTTATGCAACGCTTCGCGGGTGGCGCCGGCAATTGCCGGCATCACGCTGGCGGTCACCCATGAGCCGCCGGACACCGGGCCTGCCGGGAACGACGAGCTGCCCAGTTCCACTTCGACGCGCTCCATGGGAATGCCGGTCAACTGGCTGACGGTCTGCGCGACGATGGTGTACGTGCCGGTGCCGATGTCCTGCAAGCCACACTGAGCCAGCGCCGTGCCGTCGGAACGCAGAATGACCCGCGCATCGGTAGGCACCTGATAGGCTTCCCAATTGCAGGCGCCCATGCCGTAACCAATGATTTCATCGCCTTCGCGCATTGAACCGACTTCAGCCTTGCGCGCGTGCCAGCCAAACCGTTCGGCGGCCTTGTCGATGGCTTCGGGCAGGTGGTTACTGGACCACGGCAGCCCTGCGCTCTGATCCTTGTCAGAGAGGTTCAGCTTGCGGAATGCCAGAGGGTCCATGCCACTGGCCAGGGCCATTTCATCAATGGCCGACTCCAGTGCAAACAGGCCCGGGGCCGCGCCCGGCGAGCGCATGGAGGTCGGCGTACCGCGATTGATGGGGCTGATCTTGTGGCTGACCAGCACGTTATCGCAGGCATACAGGCTTTTGGTCACGCCGCCGCAGTTTTCGGTGTAGTCATCGAGCATCGAGGTGTTGTTGAACGACTCGTGACGAATCGACACCAGCTTGCCGCTCGCATCGGTGGCCAGACGCAGGCGCTGGCGAGTTTCCGGACGGTGGCCTACGGTGGTGAACATCTGCGCACGCGGCAACACCAGTTGCACCGGGCGCCCGGTGACTTTAGCAGCGGCGCACGCGGCGACCGAATGCGGCCACGGCCACAGCTTGCCGCCAAAGCCCGAGCCTATGAAGGGCGCACGCACTTCCACCTGGTCGGGGGAAAGGTCAAAGACGTTGGCCAGTAGGTTGCGGTGATTGACCACGCCCTGAGTGCTTTCATAGACAAACAGCTTGCCGTCCTGCCACCAGGCGGTGCTGGCGTGCATTTCCATCGGGTTATGCACTTCTACCGGCGTGGTGTAAGTCTGATCGACCTTCACTTTTGCGCCCTCGAAGGCGCTGTCCGGATTGCCGCGATTGTGCCCTGCACCGCCATCGCGGGCGCCATTGACGCGCATGCCTTCGGCAAGGTCCTTGACCGCCGGACGCTGGTCATACTCAACCGTCACGCGATAGGCCGCGGCCCTCGCCTGCTCGAAGCTCTCAGCCACCACAAGGGCCACGAACTGGCCAGGATAATAGACGCGGTCATCCTCGAACGGCAGGCGATGCTCGTCCGCCTTGCTGGCCGAGAGCATCTTGGCAAAGCTCAGTTTGGTATTAGGAGTACGGTGCAGCGAGGGGAAGTTGTCGTGGTGAAAGATATCGACCACGCCAGGCATCGCCTTGGCCTGCTGATCCTTTATGGCTACCACGCGCCCGTTGGCGATGGTGCTGTAGACGCCATAGGCGTAAAGCATCTTGCCCATCGGATGGTCTGCGGCATAGCGCGCCTGACCACTGACTTTCTTGCCGCCGTCGATACGACGCTGCGGCACACCAATGATGTTTTCGCTCATGAGAAATTCCTAGGCCGTGAGGTCACGAAGGTTGCGGACGATGACCTGCTGACCCAGCGGGATCTTGAAGGCGTTGTGTTCATAGGCCCGCGAGCCTTTCATCGCCAGCGCTGCGACCTGCGCAAAGGTGTCCAGATCGGCACGCTGACCGATCAGCGCACGTTCGGCGTCCAGCGCACGCCACGGCTTGGTGCCCACACCGCCCAGTGCAATGCGCGCATCGGTAATACGTTTGCCGTCCATCACCAGAATCACCGCGCTGGACGCCAGGGCGAACTGGTAAGAAGTGCGGTCGCGCAGCTTCAGGTAAGACGAGCGGCTGCCTGACAGCGGCGCGTCGAGGGTCACATGGGTGATGAGCTCGTGTGGCGCCAGCGCATGTTCGCGCTCTGGCGTATCACCAGGCAGCAAATGAAAGTCAGCGAACGGGATATCCCGCGAGCCATTGGCGCCCTGAACGGTAACCTGCCCGCCGATCGCCGCCATGCCGACACACATGTCTGACGGATGCGTGGCAATACAATGCTCGCTGGTGCCCAGCACTGCGTGCACACTACGGTTCATCCCGCCAATGGCTGCACAACCGGAGCCCGGTTGGCGCTTGTTACAGGCTGAAATACCATCGCGAAAATACGGGCAGCGCACACGCTGCATAAGATTGCCGGCGGTGGTCGCCTTGTTGCGCAATTGGGTCGAAGCACCGGCAAGAATCGCTTCGGACAACACCGGGTAGCGCTGCTGCACCAGCGGGTGGCTGGCCAGGTCGGTGTTGCTGACCAGCGCGCCGATGCGCAGGCGGCCATCAGGCAGCGACTCGACCTGCTTAAACGCCAGATGGTTGATGTCCACCAGTTGCTGCGGTTGCATCACGTCGAGCTTGACCAGGTCCAGCAGTGTGGTGCCACCGGCCAGATAAAAGCGTTGCCCTTCACCGGACGCTGTGCTGAAAGCCTGCGCGGGCGAAGCGGCGCGAGCGTAGTCGAAAGTTCGCATCAGGCAGCACCTCCCATTTTCGAGCGCGCAGATTGCACGGCAGACAGAATGTTCTTGTAGGCACCGCAACGGCAGATATTGCCGCTCATGGCCTCTCTGACGCTGGCGTCATCGGACGCAATGTTCGGGTCTTTGAGAATCGCAACTGCGCTCATGATCTGTCCGGAGGTGCAATAACCGCATTGGTAAGCGTCGTGTTCCCAGAACGCTTCCTGTACCGGGTGCAGCTTGCCGTTCTCGGCCAGCCCTTCGATGGTGGTAATGCTGTCGCCCTGATGCTGAACGGCGATCGACAGACAGGAGTTGATTGCCAGGCCGTTGACCAGCAGCGTGCAAGCGCCGCACTGGCCGTGGTCGCAGCCCTTCTTGGTGCCCGTCAGTTGCAGACGGTCACGCAGCACGTCGAGCAGAACGGCATTGGCTGGCACGTTCAGGGTATGAACCTGGCCGTTGACCTTCAACTGGATGCGTTGCTCACCCGCTGCGGGCGCGTCACTGTCTTCGACCACGGGGGCCGCAGGTGCCAGAGGCGCAGCCTGCAGCAGGCCGTCGGACGGGATCCAGGTAGACAGCGTGGCCGCAGCAATGCCGGAGGCACCAAACTTGAGAAAGTTTCGGCGCGAGGGCTGCACGGCGCTGCTGTCGACAGCAGTTTCCTTGTGCTTCTTGGGTTCGGTCATCAGGATCACTCTGTAATAGCCGTCACTGCTGTAAAGCGACGGGCGTTATGGTGTGGTCAGCGGCCCGGGCGTACTCCTGCCCACTGACGCGCTGCCTTTATTTCCAAGGGTAATCAAAGCCAAAACGCTATCACCCGTTACAAGTGTTTAACTGGTCTGCGCTTCTAAAGTTCCAACTGTTTGACGGACGTCTGTATCCGAACATTGCGTCCACGGGCATGGCAGCCATATACGGACCCTAACAGGAGGTGGGAGCGCTGATTAGCCAGGCAAAGTCGCACGCCGTTATGAGCCTGGCTCATGAATGCACGAGAGCCGGATGAGCGCGCTGTTCGGGGAGATGTTCAGATCGAGCGAAGGCCATATCCGTCTGACGGCTAAAGACCCGGGCGAAAATGCCGATACAGATAGGCAGTGGAAGGCTGTGAAGTGTCTAAATCAAGGCATTCGTGGCCAATTTGATGGTGGCACCTCGCAACCGGGGTGCACATTATGCGAAAATACCGCGTCTTTGCCGGTATGCCACCGAGGGTGTGTCGCAGTACGCGTACATAAAATTGCGCGTCAAGCGTGCCTCCATGCTCCGACGCGGCGTCTCAGACTCCGTGAACAGGCTGACCAGGTGTGTCTTCGCAAGTGGCTCAGAGGGCAAGGCCCTCGGGCATCGCAGCACACCAACAGAGCAAATGTCACTCATGACGCTGAATCCAATGATGATAAGAAGTCAGCGCAGCAGGACATAAATTGAGGTCTCGAGCGGTATTATATTGGCCTTGTATGTCCACCTCTAGTCCCCGTGGGTGCGAGTGTTTGTCGCAGGCTTCGCTGCATGTGACAGGCCGTTTCCCCAGGAGTAGTCGGCGGATGGCGTTTATCAGATGGATGACAGAATGTTTAAGAAAGTGAACACGGCCCTCCTGGGTCTGGCCATTTCCATGGGCCTGATGCCCGTGCAGGCGGCTGAAACCAAGAAAGTCGACGTACTGCTCGTCGGCGGCGGCATCATGAGTGCAACCCTCGCTGTCTGGCTCAACGAGCTGGAGCCAAGCTGGTCGATG
Source organism: Pseudomonas syringae KCTC 12500 (assembly GCF_000507185.2). NCBI lineage: Bacteria > Pseudomonadati > Pseudomonadota > Gammaproteobacteria > Pseudomonadales > Pseudomonadaceae > Pseudomonas > Pseudomonas syringae. The sequence continues at coordinate 5,180,808 of NZ_AYTM02000002.1, read as the reverse complement.
GAAATGGTCGAGCGTCTCGACGGCGTCGCCGAAGAAAGCTCCAACGGCTGGAACAACGCCGGTACCGGTCACTCGGCGCTCGCCGAACTGAACTACACCCCCGAAGACAAGAACGGCAACGTCGACATCTCCAAGGCCATCGAGATCAACGAAGCGTTCCAGATCTCCCGTCAGTTCTGGTCCTGGCAGGTCAAGACCGGCGTTCTGAAGGACCCGCGTTCGTTCATCAACTCCACACCGCACATGAGCTTTGTGTGGGGCGACAACAACATCCAGTTCCTGCGCAAGCGTTACGCAGCATTGCAAGCCAGCCCGCTGTTCAGCGGCATGCAGTACTCCGAAGACCACGAGCAGATCAAGAAGTGGGTCCCGTTGATGATGGAAGGTCGTGACCCGGCGCAGAAGCTGGCCGTGACCTGGAGCCCGATCGGCACCGACGTCAACTTCGGCGAGATCACCCGCCAGTTCGTCTCCAATCTGAAAGCCAAGCAGAATTTCAATCTGCAGTTGTCGAGCGAAGTCGAAGACATCAACCACAACGACGACGGCACCTGGCGCGTCAAGTACAAGAACCTGAAAGACGGCACCGTTACCGAAACCGACACCAAGTTCCTGTTCATCGGTGCCGGCGGTGCAGCTCTGCATCTGCTGCAGGAATCCGGTATTCCTGAAGCCAAGGAATACGGCGGCTTCCCGGTCGGCGGTTCGTGGCTTGTCACTGACAACCAGACCTTGGCCATGCAGCACATGGGCAAGGCCTACGGTATCGCGTCGACTGGCGCGCCACCCATGTCGGTTCCGCACCTGGACACCCGTGTTCTGGACGGCAAGCGCGTGATCCTGTTTGGCCCATTCGCGACCTTCTCGACCAAGTTCCTGAAAAACGGTTCTTACTTCGACCTGCTGACCAGCACCACCACGCATAACGTGTGGCCGATGACTCGCGTCGGTATCGAACAGTACCCGCTGATCGAATACCTCGCCGGTCAGGTGATGATGTCTGACGACGATCGCTTCGCGGCTCTGAAAGAGTACTTCCCGAACGCCAAGAAAGAAGACTGGCGCCTGATGCAAGCCGGTCAGCGCGTACAGATCATCAAGCGTGACGAAGAGAAAGGCGGCGTTCTGAAGCTGGGTACCGAAATCGTTGCTTCCAAGGACGGCAGCATTGCCGGCCTGCTGGGTGCTTCGCCAGGTGCCTCGACTGCAGCGCCGATCATGCTGGGCGTGCTTGAGAAAGTCTTCAAGGACAAGGTAGCGACTCCGGAATGGCAGGCAAAACTGCACCAGATCGTGCCTAGCTACGGCACCAAGCTGAACAACAATCCGGACCGTGTTGCCGAGGAATGGGCGTACACCGCCGAAGTCCTGCAACTGACTCCACCACCGCCGGTGAACAAGACAGGTAATGCTCCAACTGCTGCACCTGCTGCTCAGCCAGCGAAAAGCAATCCAGCCAGTGACATGGCGCTCTAAGGCTTTCACAGCTTGAGCAAAGCCCCGCCAGATCTTGTCTGGCGGGGCTTTTTTTTGCCCGCCGTTGCGCAGGCAAACCCTGCCGACATGAAAACATGTCGAACTCTTCGCGTCGTTCGTTCCTCCAACCAGGACGACACACTGAGAGGAACTGCAATGAGCAAGCATACTGACAAGCCTTCCAGCCAAACGCCTGAACAGTCCGCGCCAACGACAGACCAGTCCGGCAAGCCGGTCGATGTGGTGCGCAAGGACATTGCGCAGGAAAATCCCGAAACCGAAGGCGTGGACAAGGTCATCACCCCGACGTCCATCAAGGAAAAAGAGCAGGATGCCGAAACGCTTCGCGCAAAGAATCGTGAGCTCGAGCGCAAGTTGAACGGCCAGGGCTGATTGCCCAAGCGGGCCTGTGCAACCCAGCACTTGCCGGTAATTCGCTAAAAAATGGCAGGCAGGGCCTCAAAGGCCCACACCTGCCAACTTGCAGGCATTTCCCCGACATAGTCAGTTAAAGCTACGCGTCCAACGGGCACCTGTTATGGTGACCCACTTCCTTCTATCTCTGGCTTGTATCAGCAGAGCGCGTCATCCAGGTCTCCACGCCGCACTTTCGCGGCAACCTCGCATTTTCTTGCGCTGTCCATCCGGGCCGCTGGCCGCCCAAATTCCCGCTGCGGCCGACAAAAATCCATCTGAATCGCGTTTAGCGTCGAACGACTGCACGTCGTACCAAGCAGTGGCTGGCTGTTCCCGGCTGAAACACCCTGTGGAGTTCACGCAATTGATCAAGGACATGCTGGATGCAAAGCCTGACGCAGCGCTTGAGGCTGCGCTAGCCGAATGTGCCCGAGAGCCGATTCGTGTTCCTGGCGCGATTCAGCCGCACGGCATCTTGCTCAGCGTTGCAGGCGCTCCCCTTTGCATTGAACAGGTCAGCGCCAACTGCGCAACAGCACTCGGGATGACCGCTGACGAGTTGCTGGGCAAGCCTCTGTCATGGCTGCTGTCGCCTGAACATTCGGCCCTCATCGCCCATGCGTACAGCCACCCCGCTGCCCCGAACCTGGACCCGATAAAACTGACGCTCGGAACCGCCCACTACAGCGCCTCGCTGCAGCGTATCGACGATGTCCTGATTATCGAGCTGGAGGACTTCGTAGAAACCGATCACGGGCAATCCAGAATCCTTGCCCGGGTATTGCGCAACCTGCAGGCCGCCACAACGCTGGAAACGCTGTTCGATATCAGTGTGCACGAGATTCAGACGCTTACCGGCTACGACCGGGTCATGATTTACCGGTTCGAGCCCGAGGGCCATGGCAAAGTCGTCGCCCAGGCGCTGACCGGGCCATTGCCCAGCTATAGCGGCCTGAACTTCCCCGGTTCGGACATTCCCGCCCAGGCGCGGGAACTGTATCGGCTGAACTGGATTCGTGTGATTCCGGACGCCACCTACGTTCCCGTGCCCCTGATACCGACCTTGCGTCCGGCAATAGGGCTACCGCTCGACCTGGGTTTCTCGACGTTGCGCAGCGTGTCCCCGGTGCATTGTGAATACCTGAAGAACATGGGCGTGCGCTCGTCAATGAGTATCTCGTTGCTCGATGGCGGCGAGCTCTGGGGCCTGGTTGCCTGCGGTCACCCCGAACCGTTGCGGGTGTCCAGAGAGCTGCGCGATGCCTGCGCGATGATCGGTCAGTTACTGTCGGTGAAAATTTCCGCCATTGTCGCGACCGATGTGCAGCGCGAGCGGGAAGCGAAAGTTGCCCTGCTCGGACAACTGGCAGACGCCATGAGTCGCGCCAATCATGAAGTGCTCGACGGACTGGTCAGCCGGCCCGAGCTTCTCATGTCGCTGACCCTGGCAGACGGTGCGGCTGTGTTGATTGACGATCAGGTTCATCTGTTCGGCACCTGCCCTGCAATCGAACAAGTGCGTGAGCTGTACACCTGGATACGCGACACCGGCCTAGCGCATCAACGCACCAGACAGCGGGCGACGGGCTTGCAGGGTCTGGGGGTTTTCCACACCAACTCCATGCAGAGGGAGCTTGCCGCCAGCGCCGTTTACAGAGACGTCGCCAGCGGCGTCATCGCGTTCACGCTACCCAAGCCGATTGATAACGCTGTCATGTGGTTTCGTGCCCAACTCTCCTCCACGATGAACTGGAGCGGCGACCCGACCCACCACGTCAGTACCCGTCCGGAGAGTCCCGCGAGTCATCGTCTGCATCCAAGGCAGTCTTTCGATGTCTGGGAGCAAGAGGTTACCGGCATTGCCAGGCCGTGGTCGCGCGCAGATCTCTATGGCGCTGAAGACATACGTCGCTCTGCTCTGGAAAGCGATCTGGAGCGTCAGGTGCAGCGCGAGCAGGAGGCGGTTCGTTTGCGTGATGAACTGGTCGCCGTGGTCTCCCATGACCTGCGCAACCCAATGTCGATCATCATTATGCAGTGCGGCATGATGCAACGCTGGGCGTTGGGCGACACGCACTTCGAAAATCGCAATATCCGCCGTGCGCTGGGCACCATCGAGAAAGCCACGACGCGCATGAACAGCCTGCTGGAAGACCTGCTCGATACCGCGCAGATCGAAGCCGGCCGTTATCAGCTGTCGCGCCTGCCGCTGAGCGTCACCAGCCTGCTGGAAGAAGCCTGCAGCCTGCTGGTGATGCTGACCACCGAAAAGAACATCGAGCTCAACTGCACCGCAGCGCAAGGCCTGGTGGTCGATGCGGACCCGGAACGAATCTTTCAGGTACTTTCCAACCTGGTCGGTAACGCCATCAAGTTCACCCCGAAAGGTGGTCGGATCAACATCGATGCGGTCGCCGATCAGCACGAAGTGCTGTTCAGGGTGAGTGATGACGGGATCGGTATTCCGGTCGAACACCTGCCTTTCATTTTCCAGCGCTACTGGTCCGTCAAGGAAGGCAACCCACGCGGCAATGGCCTGGGACTGTATATATGCCAGGGCATTGTCACGGCTCACGGCGGGCGTCTGTGGGCTGACAGCTCACTGGATTCGGGAAGCGTATTTTCTTTCACCCTGCCCATGCATCAGGGGCTGGATACCGTTGGCGAAACGACATTTTTAAAGCAGAGCGGTACGACTCACCGGCTGGCGCAGTCCATTTCCAGCAAACTGGAACGCCAGCAACTGGAAGATCGTCTGACCCGCGCCGGGTTGCTGAATGAACTGAACCATCGAGTAAAAAACACCCTGGCAACCGTCCAGGCCATAGCTTCTCTTACTGTCAACAGCTCTGCGTCACTGGAATCCTTTCACAAGAGCTTCGGTGCGCGCCTGTTCGCCCTGAGCCAGGCGCACGATGCACTGGCGCGTGCAGAATGGATTTCCACCGAACTGGTCGACCTGATAGAGCAGCTGCAGGAGGTGAACTCGGGGGCACACAGGATCTGTTTCGAAGGCGACCCGGTGACCCTGGAGCCGCGTTTTTCACTGACGCTCTCCATGGTGCTCCATGAACTGATGGCCAACGCAGTGCAACACGGTGCGCTTTCTTCAGCAGCAGGTCAGGTGGCAGTGAGCTCGACGCTGACTGCCGCCCCCTCCCCGCCCACGCTGAAGATCGAATGGAAGGAAACAGGCGGACCGCCGGTCGTCGCAACCACTGTGAAAGGCTTTGGCTTGCGCTTGATACGCCGCAGCATAGAGCGAGAACTCAAAGGCCAGGCCGACATTCAGTTCGCCCGTACAGGGATCATCTGGTCAATGCTGATTCCCTGGCCAGACAAACCGGAAAGCCACTTATGAGCTCAGAATCGAACGACCAGACCTCGCTCCCCAAAGTGCTGTTGGTGGAAGACGAGACCATGCTCGCCATGTTGATGGAAATGCTGCTTGAGGATCTGGGTTTCGCGACCGCTTACCACGCCAGCACGCTGAACGAAGGCATTGAATATGCACGTAACGGCGAGTACGACCTGGCCATCCTGGATATCAACATTATCGGCGGTAACTCGTTCCCGATAGCCGCCGCCATTGCCGATCGCGGCATACCCTTCATGTTTTGTTCCGGTTACGGGCGGCTGGGGATCCCCGACACGTGGCTCGACCGACGTTGCGTTGCCAAACCGTTCAGTGCCGAGCAACTGAGCGAAGCGTTGAGTGAGCTGCTTCAGGTCTGACCACCGCAGCCGCTCTTGCCCGTTACTCAGCCCTATTGCACTTAACCAGTGCCTGCAGCGCGAGCGCGTCACCCACAGCGGCTCCGCTGGCCGTGTTGTCAAAGATGCACCAGGTCTCGATTCCCTGTGCTACAGACGCTGACGCTCGCCCGGCCAAGCCTTCCAGATGCTCGACGGTATAGGCGCTGTGATAAATTTTCGGTGCACCGTGCAGGCGCCAGTAGTGAGCACCCTGCCACCCAACGGGCAGGTGCCCATCGCTGATCACTGAAGGATCGGCAGCCACCTGCGCAATGCGATGCTCGATCAGCAGCCCCTGAGCCTGCCGCCAGGATTGATGGCGCGGTTCCAATACCACCCTCCCGGCGTACTGATTGCGTAATGCTTTGAAAAACCCTTCAGCTATCTGTGGTGCATAGTCCAGAGAGGGCGGGAGCTGGACCAGCAGACAGCCCAGCTTGTCATCCAGCGCAGTGCATTGAGAAAGGAACGTAGCTAGAACGGCCTCGCACTCGCGCAGACGGAGTTCGTGGGTAATGAGTTTCGGCATCTTGACCGAGAAGCGAAACCCGGCGGGCACCGACTGCGCCCAGCGTGCGTAGGTCTCGGCACGATGTGGACGATAGAACGAGCTGTTGATCTCGACCGCGTTGAAGCGCGAGGCATAGCGCTGCAAGTGGCTGCCTTCGTCAGGGAAGTCGGGCCAGTGCTCACGCGCCAGGCTCCAGCCTGCACAGCCGATATAAAGTCCCGGCATCATCAATACAGCACCTTGCCGGCCTCACGCATGAAGATTTCAACGGTCTTGGGGCCGACACCGGCGAACTCGCAGAGTCGCTTCTCGAAGTGCGCCTGGTCCTCACTCACCTCGCGGATTCGACCTATCTTGCCCGCATAATCGTCATTGAGCTTGGCGCACAGCGCAGACAATCTATACGCCGTTGACTCGTCGTAGCGCACGTAATGAGCCTGCCCGAGCATGGCGACCAGCTCTCGGTGGGTACAGTGAGCAAGCTTGCGCGGGGTGTCGCGCTGGTGTTTTTCGACGATAACGCGATAGGCCTCGCAGGCAATGTCGGCCTGAATGCGCTTGCCCATCAGAAAGCTGGCAACGAACCACTTGAACAAGGCCTTTTCGAGGTTCTCGCTGAAACAGATATTCAGCTCTGCAGCATCAATGGTTCGTTTCATGACGTCTGTTACACCTCGCTGACGTTGCCACCGGACACACCGTTCAAGCGCGCCTCTTGTGGTACAACCGACCCTTGCTCATCAGCGAGGGTTTTCAAATAACATCGAACGGGCGACAAACGGTATTCAGATTGACTGCCAGGTGTTCCAAGTCGCTGCGGTGCTGGCTGCCGATCAGGGCGCACCAAACAGCATGGTCCAGTACACACCGTAATCAGCGTTGGTAGCCGTCGCATAGGCCGCGCCGACCTCGGTAAACATCGGGTTCATCAGGTTGGCGCAATGCCCCGGGCTGGCCAGCCAGCTCGCCATGGCCTTGCTGGCCGTGCTCTGCCCTGCAGCAATGTTTTCACCGATCTGCCGTCCGCCGTAACCGGCAGCACGCGCGCGGTCCGCCGGCGAGTCATTATCAAAACCGCGATGGGTAAAGTAATTCTCGCTGGCCATCGACTGGCTGTGCCCCTGCGCGGCGGTTTCCAGCGTGGTATTCCAGCTCAACGGCCGAGCCGACGGAAAAGGCCGCTTGCCACACATGCGTGGCTTGGCACGCGCGGCATTGACCTGCGCCAGCAGCGCCCGGCCAGCGGAGCGCGCGTCTTCAAGGCTCTCGTCGATCAACGGCTTCGCCAGCACTACACGCCAGTCACCACCCTGCCGAGTGATGCCGATGTCAGCGTATTGCGGGTCGAGCAACGCGCCGCAGTAGCGGCTACTGAGCATCTCGAACGCTGCATCGGCGCTTTGCGCGCCGGCCAGTCGCAAGGTCCGCACAATGACCGCCTGATAGCCGGATGCCTTGAGTGCGTCACGTAAGTTACCACTGAAACCGATGGGCAATGCCACGCTGGAATTGAGCGCCAGGGCTCTGGAGATGTTTGTCGTACGCGCTTCGCAACGCTGCGGCTGGCCGCGAAAATCATTGATTGCCTGGACCAGTCGCTGCTCTTCGGCAGCACTGACAGGGCTCGCGTACAGGGGCAACAACGGGACCAGGTACAACCAGATACGCCAGGAACAACGGGGCAGTGCGGGCATGAGAACGGACTCGGAGAGGAAAAGGCGTGGCATGCATGTCAGAGCCCGAATAAGACCCGAAAAAGCGCTCATGGTTCACGCTGCACACTTGAGTACGGTACCGCCCCGCCATGCGCTCAAAGCTTGCCGATCTCGCCAGTGGCCTCACCAATGCTGGCAAGCGTTACTTCCATATCATCGATAGCCTGTTCAAGTGCCACGAACGATTGTTCAATGACCTCCCTGTCGTCCACTGTCTGATGACCGCGCAGGCTCTCTGCACGCTCGAGTTCACTGAGCTGCAGATCAGCCACTTGCTTGCGTAACGATTGCAGGGTTGCCCAGACTGACCTGAACTGTTGCTGGCTGCTATGACTCATGTTCGCCTCTTGGCTGATCCGTCAAATGTCTCATTGAGACCCCTCCCCGACGCAATGCTCCGCCTTTTTTGCCAACAGCGTTCATTTCAGCATCAAGCCGGCAAACAGTGCCGCTGGTCCAGGCCAGCCGCCATCGTTTTGAATTTACCTGTCGCGCGACGCTCTGCTGTTGATACCCGCATCTGTAGAGAAAGGAATCCTTGACCATGGCCACTGCCGAGACTTCATCGCTGCGCCGGGCAATCACGGCGCCCATGCTGACCCTGTTCATCCTTGGCGACGTGCTCGGGGCTGGCGTCTACGCATTGGCCGGCACGATCGCCGGACGCGTCGGCGGAGCCATCTGGGCGCCCTTGCTGATTGCCCTGTGCTTTGCCTTGTTGACTGCAGCGTCCTACGCCGAACTGGTGACCAAATACCCGCGTGCGGGTGGTGCCGCGGTGTACGCCGAAAAAGCCTTCGGCAAGCCGCTGCTGTCGTTTCTGGTTGGCTTTTCCATGGTCGCGGCAGGTGTTACCAGCGCTGCCGGGCTGGCCGTTGCGTTTGCCGGCGACTACTTCCAGGCACTGGTCGACTGGCCTGCGCAATGGGTCTGTGTGGCATTTCTGGTCATCGTCGGCCTGCTCAACGCACGCGGTATCAAGGAATCGCTTTCAGCCAACCTGGTCATGACGGTCATCGAGCTGAGCGGTTTGCTGATGGTCATCGCAGCAGCAGTGTGGTTCGTCAGCCAAGGGCAAGGCGTGCCGCAACGGGTGTTCGAACTGGACACCGCCTCACCTGCCACGGCGATTCTCGGCGCATCGCTGCTGGCGTTCTATTCGTTCGTGGGGTTTGAAACCTCGGCCAATCTTGCCGAAGAGATCAAGGACGTGCGCAGGGTCTATCCACGTGCCCTGTTCGGCGCGCTGCTGGCGGCGGGTGCGGTGTACATGCTGGTTGGCGTGGGCGCGGCGATGGTCCTGCCCGTTGATCAATTGAAAGATTCGCAAGCCCCCCTGATGGACGTGGTCAGTGCCTCGGGGCTCGGCATACCTGCGCCGTGGTTTGCAGTCATTGCGCTGATTGCGGTAGCCAACGGCGCGCTGTTGACCATGATCATGGCCAGCCGACTGACCTTCGGCATGGCTCGCGAAGGCCTTTTACCTGCGGTGATGGGTTCGGTGCTGCCCAAGCGGCGCACGCCGGGGCTGGCGATTCTGGCGACCACTCTGGTAGCCATTGCCCTGTCCTTCACCAGCACCCTGACCATCCTCGCCGAAACCGTCGTGCTGTTGCTGCTCTTCGTGTTTCTCAGCGTGAACATCGCCGTGCTGGTGCTCAAGCGCGACAAGGTCGAAGCCGGGCACTTTCAGGTGCACTGGGTTATCCCGCTGCTGGGCATTCTTTCGTGCCTGTTGCTGCTCACTCAGCAAGGTCCGGAAACCTGGCTGCGGGCGGGCATCATGCTGGCGGTCGGTGCTGCGCTTTACGGACTGACCCGGCTGGGCAGCTCAGCGCTGGCGTCGCAGTAGCCACACTTTTGGCGGTTGATGAAGCGCAGTAACAGACTGAATCAGGTATGAAGCCGGGAGCTGGTTCAAGAGAGCCAGCGCCCGGACGACTCAGCGCCTTTTCATGCGGTCAATGATCACCGCCAGCAACAGGATCGTGCCGCGGATCACATACTGATAGAAGGTGTCGATGTTCTTCAGGTTCATCGCATTCTCGATAATCGCCAGAATCAGCACCCCGGCGATCACATGACGGATCATGCCGATGCCGCCACTCAGCGAAACCCCGCCCAATACGCAGGCAGAGATGATCGTCAGCTCGAAGCCCTGCCCGATCATCGGCTGACCCGAGGTCATGCGTGAAGCCAGCACCACACCCGCCAGCGCACCGACCAGGCCGTGGACGGCGAAGATGATGATCTTCGTACGGTCCACGTGGACACCCGCCAGCAGCGCGGCTTCCTGGTTGCCGCCGATAGCCATGGTGTTGCGCCCGTAAGTGGTGTAGTTGAGCAACCAGCCGAAGAATATGAAGCAGGCGATGGTGATCAGAATCGGTACTGGCACGCCGTACACCTGACCATTGCCAAAGATGAAGAAATCCTCGTTGGAAACGCCGACTGCCTTGCCGTTGGAGAAAATGTACGCCAGGCCGCGCACGATCTGCATCGTTGCCAGAGTCGTGATCAGGGCATTGATGCGCAGCTTGGCGATCACGATGCCGTTGATAAGGCCCACGACCAGCCCGAGCGCCAGGGCTGCAGAGACGCCAAGAAACACACTGTCGGTGTCGCGGATGACGATACCGGCGATCACCCCGGAACAGGCCAGCACCGAACCGACCGAGAGGTCGAAGTGCCCGGACGCCAGGCAGAAGAGCATGGTGCAGGCGGCGATGCCCACGGTGGAAATCGCCAGGCCCAGGCCGCGCATGTTCAGCGGCGACATGAAGTTATCGATGAACACGGCACACAGCAGGAAGATCCCCACGGCCGCCAGGAGCATCACCCAGTCATCGGCAAAACGACGCAGGTTCATGCCCTGACGGGGAGCCTGCAGGCTGGATTCGGTAGACATACGCACCTCTTTTTTATTGTTCATGGTCAGGGACCGATTTTCAGCCGCGCGTGCGAGGCAGAGCCAATTGCAGGAGTCGCGACTCGTCAGCCTCGTCGCGATTGAGTTCACCGGTGATTGTGCCTTCGCTCATCACCAGAATGCGGTCTGAAATACCCATCACTTCCATCAGATCGCTGGAGACCACAATCACCGCAATACCGTCCGCGGCCAGGTTGTGAATGATCTCGTAAATCTCGGATTTGGCCCCGACGTCGATCCCGCGAGTCGGCTCGTCCAGCAGCAGGACTTTCATGGGCATCGACAGCCAGCGGCCAAGAATCGCTTTCTGTTGATTACCGCCCGAGAGGTACATGATCTGCTGCTCGGGCGATGGCGTCTTGACGTTCATCGACTTGATCTGGCTGCGCGCATTGTCACGCTCCCAGCGGCCCTGAATCAGGCAACCGAGATTCACATGCCGCGGACGCGCACCAATGTTGATGTTCTCCGCGACGCTGGACAAAGGCACGATGCCTTCCTTCTTGCGGTCCTCGGGGCAGAGCAGGATGCCGGCCTCGATGGCATCACGCGGTGACTTCAGTGTCAGCGGTTTGCCGTCCAGTTGCAGGGTGCCTGCAGAGCTGCGGGTAAGCCCCGAGAGCAGGCGAAACAGCTCGGTACGACCGGCGCCGACCAGACCGAAGAAGCCCAGCACTTCGCCTTTCTGCACGGCAAAAGTGACCGGCTCATGAAGGCCCGGCCCCAGCAGACCGGTAACCCGCAGGCTTGGCCCCTGATGCTCGCGCGGACGGTAGTTGTAGATGTTCTGGATATCGCGACCGACCATGCAGGTCACCAGTCGGTCATGGTCGAGATCGGCCATCTGCTCGAACGTCTTGACGAAGCGTCCGTCCTTGAACACCGTCACCGCGTCACAGACACGGAAGATTTCTTCCATGCGATGCGACACGTAAAGAATCACTCGGCCCTCGTCGCGCAGGCGCACGATGATTGCCATCAGTCGGTCGATCTCACGCGCCGACAGGCTGCTGGTGGGCTCGTCGAAGGCGATGACGTGGGCATTGCGCGACATGGCCTTGGCGATCTCGACCAGTTGCCGCTGGCCCAGCGAGAGGTCGCCCAGACGTGTGCGTGGGTCAATCTCGTCAGCCAGCCCTTTGAGCAGCTCGCCGGCGCGGCGATACATCGCACCGCGATTGATCAGGCCGAAGCGATTGGGCATGTGCCCGAGCAACAGGTTCTCGGCAACGGTCATTTCCGGCACCAGGTGCAGTTCCTGGTGAATCACCGCCACGCCCGCCGCAATGCTCTCGGCGGTGGACTTGAACTGATAGCTCTGCTCGCCGATCTGCAAGGCGCCGCTGTTGGGCTGATAAGAGCCGCCGAGAATTTTCAGCAGCGTGGATTTACCGGCACCGTTTTCACCCATCAACGCATGGACGCTGCCGGGGCGCGCTTCGAAACTGATGTCCGAAAGCGCCTTGACGCCGGGGAAGACCTTGCCGATGCCGTTGAAGCGCAAGGCACCGCCTGTGGCGTATTGCTCGATAGCCTGTTGCATGAACCAATCTCCTCGCACGTGTGAGGGGCCTGAACACCAGGCCCCTCGTTCAGCTCACTTCCACAGACCACGCTCGGTCAGTATTTCCTGGAAGTTGGTGCGCTTGATCAGTGTCACGTCGTCCAGGGCGGTGTACTTGGGTGGTTCTGTGCCCTTGGTGGCCCACTCGTAAACATGCAACGCGGTGTCATAACCCTCTTTGCCAGGGTTCGGCAACATAGAGCCAAAGAAGCCGCTTTTTTTCTTCTTGAGTTCGTCGATCGCATCGGTGCCGTTGATACCGATCCCGATCACGTTGTCTGCTTCAAACCCATTGGTAGAAGTCGCACGTACCCCACCCAATACGGTGTTGTCGTTCATACCGCCGATGATCAGCCTTTTGGCATCGCCTGGCAGTTTTGGCAGCGCCGAGTTGGTGGCGTCCATGCTGCCTGGCACATCGAGGGTTTTCTGTGCGGTGAAGACAATATGGTCTTTCGGCAAGCCGGCTTCCTCAAGCGACTTCACCGAACCATCCGTGCGTTTCTTGCCGGTATCCAGCTCGTTATAAGTGTTGATGATCGCGTAGGTGCCCTTCCAGCCATCCTCGTCCCACTTGCGATTTTTCGCTTCCTTGGCCATTTCGACACCCTGCTTCTGGCCTACTTCAAAGGCAGCCATGCCCAGGTACGGCACGTCCTCCATGAAGTTGCCCTTGGCATCGACAAAGCGATCATCCACGGCCATGACTTTCAACCCCAGCGCTTTGGCCTTGGCCACGATCGCAGGGCCGAGCGACACGTCCGGCGGGCAGATCACGAAACCCTTGGCACCGTTGGCGGCGAGGTTATCGATAGCGGTCAGGGTCTTTTCACCGTCTGGCACGGCAATCTTGATGACGGTAAAGCCATGCTCCTTGCCGGCTTTTTCGGCACCCGCCCATTCGGCCTGGAACCACGGTTCTTCAGCCTGTTTGACCAGAAAGCCGATTTTGACTTGTTCGGCAGCGGAAGTGATGCCACTCATGCCCAGAATGGCGGTAGTGACGGCGACACAGCACAGGGAACGAATCCCGTGACGACTCAACATAGCTAGCTCCTTATTTTTATTGAATAGCTACAGCGTTCAGCGAGGTGGCGGTCGAGAACGCGAATGCGTCCGAAACCGGTCAAATAGTCATACCATATAACGGGTGACTGCTATGTAACCTAATGTCACCCCTGCATCTACCCTCATGCTGCCGCCAAAAAAGACGGCGGCGCGACACGCTTGTCAACCGGCGAAACGCTGACACGGCGTGCCCTTGACGCCGACCTGCGCCATCAGCAGCGCACCGTCGAAGCGACCCTTTGCATCGGCAGGTGCGGCACTGGTGACGTACAGCGTTTCCAGGTCAGGACCGCCGAATACACAACTGGTGGGATGGCTGACTGGTAACTCGACAACCCGGTCAACGCTGCCATCCGGGGCAAAACGGATCAGGCAATTGCCACCCCAGCGCGCATTCCAGACATACCCTTCGGCATCCATCGCCGAGCCGTCGGGTGAGCCTCGATGGTGTTTTGCCGCCCATACCTTGCGTGGCCCCAAAGCACCGTCTGCGAGCACCGGATAGTGATAAATGACGTCGTCCAGGGTATCGGCGCTGTACAGCACGCTACCCTCTTCATTCCACAACAGGGTGTTGACGATCCCCTGCCCGTCCAGCAAACGGGTCACGCGAGCATCAGGCTCAACGCGGAACAACCCGCCTGAACGACGCACCAGAGGCACGTCGCCGCCCTCGGCATCGATGTTGTTCTGCATGCTGCCAAGCCAAAGGTGGCCGCGTGCATCGCAGCGGGCTTCGTTGGCGCGATTGCCGGGAGTGGGGTCTGCCACGCAGAACGGCAGCAAGGAAGTCTTGTCGGAGTCCAGGTCCAAACGATAGACGCCGCTGGCCAGTGTCACCAGTGCATCACCCTGCTCGGTCGGAATAAAGGCAGAGACCGGCTCAGGCATGCGCCATTGGCGGATCTGTCCGGCGACCAGCCGACACACCAGAAACCCGGAAATGTCGACCCAGTACAAAGCCTGCTCCTCGGCATCCCAGAAGGAGCCTTCGGCCAGCTTGAAGCGGTGCTCGGAAACGGGCAGCCAGTTCATGAAAAATGTCCTTTGTTATTGTTGTAAAGGCACTTTTGGATATTTGTGTCGCTGTCTTGTCCAACCTCTGCCTGCGCCGCTGCATTGCTCGGCGTCAGGCTGCATGGCAAAAAAACCGGCAGATCGGCTAAGGTGAGTCACAAGCCTTCAGCGACGATGGCACTACTAAATAGTATTACAATTTATTTTTCAAGCTGCATTTTATAGGCTATACATCCATGCATCGGCTTGAATCCGATCAAATAGTCTTACCAATAACAATAAAAGCAGGCAGATCAGATGAAAAAACATGCGCTCCTCAGCACCCTTGGACTGTCCTTGATGATCAGCACCCTGACCGCACAGGCCGCGGCACTCTCCAGCGAACACAGCACGTTTGGCCAACTGCCCGACGGCTCTGCCGTCGAAAAATACACCCTGCGCAACAGTCACGGCGTGCAGGCCAGCATCATCACCTACGGCGCGACGCTGCAATCGCTGCTGGTGCCTGACAAGGCCGGAAAGGTCGAAGACATCGTCCTGGGTTTCGACGATGTGCAGGGCTACCAGAACAACGGTACTGTTTATTTCGGCGCGACCATCGGCCGCTTCGGCAACCGGCTGGCAGGCGGCAAATTCAGCCTGGATGGCAAAACCTATCAGGTCCCGCTCAACGACAAGACCAACGCGCTGCACGGCGGCACGCAGGGCTTTGACAAGCGCCTGTGGAAGGCAGAAGAAACCAAGACCGGTGATTCGGTCGGCGTGAAACTGACCTATCTGTCGCCGGACGGTGAGATGGGTTTTCCAGGAGCCCTGCTGACCGAAGTGACCTACAGTCTGAACGAAAAGAACGAGCTGAAGATCGACTACCGCGCCACCACCGACAAACCGACGGTGCTGAACCTGACCAACCACAGTTATTTCAACCTGGCCGGCGCTGGCAGTGGTGATGTGCTCAAACAGGTCGCCACCCTGCACGCCTCGCACTACACCCCGGTCAACGACAAGCTGATCCCGACCGGCGAACTGCCTGCTGTGGCTGGCACGCCCATGGACTTCCTCAAGCCCACCGCGTTTGGCAAACACATCAAGGATGACCATCAACAGCTGAAATACGCCGAACCCAAGCAAGGCGGGTTTGATTTCAACTGGGTGCTCGACACCAAGGGTGACGTGAAGAAACTGGCCGCCGAGGTCAGCGATCCGCAGTCAGGCCGCAGACTGCAACTGTTCACCACAGAGCCCGGCGTGCAGCTGTACACGGGTAACTTCCTGGATGGCAGCATTCACGGCAAGGCAGGCAAGGTCTACCCGCACTGGGGCGCCTTTACCCTGGAAACGCAGCACTACCCCGATGCACCCAACCAACCGAAATTCCCCAGCACCCGACTGGATCCTGGCAAGGCCTACACCCAGACCACTGTGTTTAAATTCCTCAACGACTAAAGCGTTGAGCTGCCCGGCGCCCGCAATCAGGGCACCGGGCAGCTTCAGGCTTACTGATTGCGCTTCATTGCCGCAGTCAGAGTATCGACGTTGTAACGGAACATCTTGGCGTAGGTTGGCGCCGGGCCGTCGGCTGGCGACAAGGACTCCACGTACAGTTCACCCCCTGGTTGAGCGCCACTGGCTTCGGCTATCTGCTTGACCAGACGCGGGTCGCTGGAGTTTTCAAAGAAGTAGGCACTGACATGTTCGGTCTTGATCTGACGGATCAGTTTCGACACATCGGCGGCCGACGCCTCAGACTCGGTAGACAAGCCCAGCGGCGACAGGAAGGTCACACCATAGGCATCGCCAAAGTAGCCGAACGCGTCATGAGAGGTGAGGATCTTGCGTCTGGCAGCCGGAATCGAACGGATCTGATCGCGAGCGTAGGTATCCAGTTGCTGCAACTCAACGATGTAGCGATCACCATTGGCCTGATACACGCTGGCCCCTTCCGGATCGGCTTTCTTCAGCGCCGCGACGATGTTGCGCACATAAATCACGCCATTGGCCGCGCTGTTCCAGGCATGCGGGTCGACAATGCGTTTGCCGTCCTCATCCATGCTGCGCGTCTTGATGCCCTCGGACAGCACCACCGGCTGCCCCTTGTAGCCTGAAGCCTTGATGAGACGATCCATCCAGCCCTCCAGATGCAGGCCGCTGACAAATGCCAGATCGGCGTTTTTCAGCGCCTGGGCGTCACTCGGTGTCGGCTCGTAGACGTGAGGATCGCCGTTCGGACCGATCAGCGATCGAACGTGCACACGTTCACCGCCTACCGTACTGACCATATCGGCAATGACCGTGAACGAAGCAACGGCTTCCAGCGGTTTGGCCTGGGCGAGGCTGGCGAATGCCGACAGCGCCAGTGCAGCCAGGGAACTCAACATCATCAATCGTTTCATGACGTACCTTTTCAGTGAGCCAGGTGAGGTTTGGGGAACAGCCGACGCACGATGCCCGTGCGCCCGAACAACAGGGAGATGCCGTAGAACGCACTGGCCGTGAGCACGATGGCCGGCCCCGAGGCGACGCCTAGGTGGTAGGAAACGATCAGCCCGATCAGCCCGGACAAGGTCGCCAGCAGCGTCGAAATCACCATCAAGCCACTCAGCGAGTTGGTCCAGAAACGTGCGGCGGTTGCCGGCAGCATCATCATGCCCACCGCCATCAGCGTGCCCAGCGCCTGAAAGCCTGCGACCAGGTTGAGCACCACCAGCAGCAGAAACAGAACGTGGTACAGCGAGCCGCGCCCGCCGACCGCGCGCAGAAAGCCCGGATCGAAGCACTCCAGCACCAGCGGCCGATAGATGATCGCCAGCAGGATCAGGGTGAAGGAGGCAATGCTGCCGACCATGTAAATAGCGGTGTCATCAATGGCCAGAATGGTGCCGAACAGCACGTGCAGCAGATCGACGCTGGAGCCGTGCAGCGAAACAATCAGCACCCCGGTGGCCAGCGAGGTCAGATAGAAGCTGGCAAAGCTGGCGTCTTCGCGTAACGAGGTCAGTCGACTCACCAGACCGGACAGCAAGGCCACTGCCAGCCCGGCGATCAGGCCGCCGAACCCCATTGCCGGCAACGACAGCCCGGCGACCATGAAGCCCACCGCTGCGCCCGGCAGCACCGCGTGGCTCATCGCATCGCCCACCAGGCTCATGCGCCGCAACATCAACAGCACGCCGACCGGTCCCGAGCCGATGCCCAGAGCCAGACACGCCACCAGCGCGCGACGCATGAAACCGAATTCGATAAACGGCTCAACCACCAGGCTATAGAGCATCATGCGTCGTCCTCGGCATCACACAACAAGGCATCCGGGCTCCAGTACTCAGCCATGTTGCGCGCCTTGCGCAGGTTGGCAACGCTGAGCACTTGCGCTGTCTCGCCCCAGGCGATGGCTTCGCGAGCCATCAGCAAGGTTTGCGGGAAGTGCTGACGGACCTGTTCGATATCGTGCAATACGGCAATCACCGTGCGCCCCTGCCCGTGCCAGGCACGCACCAGCTGCAACAAATCACGCGTGGTGCGCGCGTCGATGGCGGTGAACGGCTCATCCAGGAGGATCACCGAAGCGTCCTGCAACAGCAGTCGGGCGAACAGCACCCGCTGAAACTGACCCGATGACAGCGAGCCCACGCTACGCCCTTCGAACCCCTCAAGGCCGACGGTCATCAGCGCCTCGCCGGTCAGACGCGCATGATTGCGCGTCAGACTGCGGAACGGACCGATACTGTGCCAGGCGCCCATCGAAACGGTATCGGCGACACTCAGTGGAAAGCTGCGATCGATTTCCGCGGCCTGCGGCAGATAGCCTATCGTGCGGGTTGCAAGACGCCCCCGGTCGACGCGTCCCTGAGCAGGCTTCATGGTTCCGGCGATGGCCTTGATCAGCGTCGATTTGCCCGCGCCGTTAGGCCCGACGATAGCGGTCAGGCTACCGGCCTCGAAGCGCCCGCTGATGTGGTGCACGGCCGGACGGCGTTCATACGCCACCGTAAGGTTTTCCAGAGCGATGGCGGCACTCATGGAACTGCCACCGACCAGCCAATGGCCAGCCAGAGCAATGTCAGTATCGCCAGGGAAAACAGGACCCGCTTCCAGGCCGCCTGGGCCAGCACGGAGCCTGCTATCGAAGCGCTTGCTGTCGAAGCGTCAGAAGGATTTTTCAAGTAAAAATAACCCGCAACTATTTGTTACAGTATTACATACCAAACGTGCAAGTGTTATTAAATAACGTTCATGCTGGCACCTTGCTTTCCAGTCGTGCAGATAAACGCCGGGACGGATCCGATTCGGCATCGCCTCGCAGAACTCCGCCGTGCGGTACTTGTGACACTGCACGCACCCCTATACTGTATATACAAACAGTCAAGGGGCACTTCATGCAGCTTATCGACAAGCTCAGCATTCTGGCAGACGCCGCCAAGTACGATGCGTCGTGCGCCAGCAGTGGAGCACCCAAGCGCAGCTCGCAGGACAAGTCCGGGCTCGGCTCTACCAATGGCATGGGCATCTGCCACAGCTACACGCCGGACGGGCGTTGCGTGTCGCTGCTGAAGATTCTGCTGACCAACTTCTGTCTTTACGACTGCCAATACTGCGTCAACCGTCGCTCCAGCGATGTGCCCCGTGCGCGCTTCACTCCCGAAGAAGTGGTCACGCTGACGCTGGACTTCTATCGCCGCAATTGCGTGAGCGGGCTGTTTTTGAGTTCCGGGATCATTCGCTCTGCGGACTACACCATGGAGCAACTCGTCGAAGTCGCCCGGCTGTTGCGCGAGGTGCATGAGTTTCGCGGCTACATCCACCTCAAGACCATCCCTGACGCCGATCCTGCGCTGATCGAAAAGGCTGGTCGTTATGCCGACCGCCTCAGCGTCAATATCGAGCTGCCGACCGACCTGAGCCTGCAGACCCTCGCACCGGAAAAAGACGTCGCGTCGATCAAGCAAGCCATGCAGACGATTTACACCGGCGAGCAAACGGTGCGCAACGAGCCTCGCTCGCCGCGCTTTGCGCCTGCCGGGCAGAGCACGCAGATGATTGTCGGTGCCGATGCCACCGACGACAGCACTATCCTGCACAGCGCGCAGTCGCTGTACAGCAACTTCAAGCTGCGCCGGGTCTATTACTCTGCGTTCAGCCCGATACCCAACAGCCCCAACAGCGTTCCGCTCGCGGCACCGCCCCTGATGCGCGAGCATCGCCTGTATCAGGCTGACTTTCTGCTGCGCGGCTATGGTTTCACTGCCGGTGAACTGCTCGACGGCCCCGGTGATCTGGCGCTGGACATCGACCCCAAACTGGCCTGGGCGCTGGGCAACCGACAGGTTTTCCCCCTGGATCTGAACCAGGCCGACCCGGCACTGATCGCCAGGGTGCCGGGCATTGGCATCCGCACCACGCAGCGGCTGGTCGAGTTGCGCAGACAACGGCGCATCCGCTACGAAGACCTCACCCGCATGCGCTGCATACTGGCCAAGGCCAAGCCGTTCATCATTACCAGTGATTACCACCCGCCGCACGCGGAAACCACCAGCGAGTTCCTGCATCACCAGTTGCGCGACCGGCCTCAGCCTCAGCAAATGGGCCTGTGGGGATGATCTGCCTCGACTGCGACGACCTGTTCGTCACCTGGCGGCAACAGGCGCGCTGGCTGTTGAGTCACGAAATCGACCCCAGTCAGGTCAGCTGGAAGTCGCCGGATGCCGCCGATCTGTTTGGCAGTGAGGAAGACTACCCCAAAGAAGCCGGGCCGTTTCAGGCACGGGTTCCGCTGGAGCTGGTGCAACTGCTGGAAAGCGCCTCGCGTTACCGGGGCGATCAGCGCTGGAGCCTGCTGTACGAAGTCTTGTGGCGCGTTACCCATGGGGATCGCACGGCGATGATGGCCGGTGACAGGCTCGGCAGTGAATTGCATCGCCGCCTTAAATCGGTAAGGCGCGAGGCCCATCATCTGCACGCCTTCCTGCGGTTTGTCGCGCTGCCGTCCGTGGCTGACGACGAAGCCCTGATGCGCCCGCAGTACGTGGCCTGGCACGAACCGGCGCACGATATTCTGCTCAGTGCCAGCGAGCATTTCATCGGCCGCATGGGTCAGCACCGCTGGATGATCGCAACGCCTCAGGACGGCGTGTATTACGACGGCCAACAACTGATTCATGAGCGACGCTGCCCGCAAGCCTGGCAGACCATGGCCAGGCAGGTGGAAGACCCGCATGGCGAACTGTGGCTGACCTACTATAGCCACATCTTCAATCCTGCGCGCCTGAACCCCAAGGTCATGGAAGGCCACTTCCCTTCGCGATTCTGGAAGAACCTGCCGGAAGGCCCGCTGATTCCGGCCCTCATCACCCAAGCCCGCACCGGCAAGCAGCGTGATGGCCAGGCTAGCGACATCGCCGCCAGACGCGGCAAGAAGATTGCGCTGAAGGACTGAGCGCGAGGGACAGAGCCCTCCTCACCTGCCCGTTACGGACACACGCCCCTCGCGTCGGAGCACAGTGCCCTGACCGACGACGTAGCGATCCGCTGCCAGGACCCGCGATTGAACCAACCTCTGCCACGGCGGCTCACAGCTGTGGCATCCGCGACGCTGCCTGCACGCCAGATGATAATGTGACCCGTCACAAGAGGCAGGCCACCCGAGGTTCAAACATGCTCGACAGCCCAACCCGACATCTGCTCGACACGCTATGCCAGACGATGGCCGACAAACCGTTTCTGGTGGTGACCGGCGCAGGCATCAGCACCGCTTCCGGCATTCCGGACTACCGCGACAAGGATGGCGTGCGGCGCGGCAAGCAGCCGATGATGTATCAGGAATTTCTCGGCAACCCTGCAGCGCGCCAGCGCTACTGGGCACGCGCTATGCTCGGCTGGCCGCGGATACGCGCGGCACAGGCCAATGCTGCGCACCGGGCCCTGGCTGCGCTGCAGGCTAAAGACACTATCACGGGACTGATCACCCAGAACGTCGACGCACTGCATGCGCAAGCCGGCAGTCGGGACGTCATTGAGCTGCACGGCAGTCTGCACCGGGTACTGTGTCTGGATTGCCAACAGCGCAGCGAGCGGGCAGCCATTCAAGAGCAGATGCTGGAGCAAAACCCTTATCTGATCGGCGTCCACGCAACACAGGCACCGGACGGCGACACCCTGCTCGACCCGGCTTTCGAGGCCAGCTTCAAGGTGCCCAACTGCCCGCACTGTGAAGGCGACAAGCTCAAGCCCGACGTGGTGTTCTTCGGCGAAAACGTCGCCGCGCAGACCGCTGCCAAGGCTACGCAGAGTGTCGAGGAGGCCGAAGGTCTGCTGGTGGTCGGCACCTCGCTGATGGCCTGGTCGGCATTTCGCCTGTGCAAGGCCATGGCCGAACAGGGCAAGCCGGTCATCGCCATCAACCATGGCAAGACCCGGGCCGACGAACTGCTTGAAATGAAAATCGAGGCGTCCTGCGAGCAGGTATTGCCGTGGCTCGCTGAGCAGCTGGTTTCGCGCTAGAACAGCCCTAACTGCCCACCAATCAGGGTGCTGAAATCGTCGTCCACGAAGGGCAGGATGGCATCTGCCAGCGGTTGCAATTGACGAGTCACGTAGTGATCGTAGTCAATCGGGGCGTGACGAATTTCCAGCGGCTCCGGCCCGGCGGCGGTCATCACGTAGCTGATCCAGCCGCCACTCTGATACTGACGCGGTCGGCCCTGCTGGTCGTTGTATTCATCGGCCAGCCGCGCGGCGCGCACATGGGGCGGCACGTTACGCTGGTAGTCATCGAGCTTGCGACGCAAGCGCTTGCGGTAGATCAACAGGTCATCCAGCTCGCCTGAAAGGGTGCGCTGCACGTAGTCACGCACATAATCCTGATACGGCTGACGCTTGAAGATCCGCAGGTACAGCTCCTGCTGAAACCGCTGAGCCAGCGGCGACCAGTCGGTGCGTACGGTTTCGAGGCCCTTGTAGATCATCTCTTCGAAACCGTCAGCACGGGTCACCAGACCGGCATAACGCTTCTTGCTGCCCTCCTCCGCACCGCGCACGGTGGGCATCAGGAAGCGCCGAAAATGCGTTTCGTATTGCAGCTCAAGGGCACTGTGCAAACCGTACTCGGCGTGCAAGTGCTCGCGCCACCACTGGTTGACCTGCTGCACCAGCGCCTTGCCGATGCTTGCTGCCTCTTCCTGCCCATGAGGGCGACCCAGCCAGACGAATGTCGAGTCGGTATCGCCGTAGATCACGGTGTAGCCCTGCGCCTGAATGAGGTCGCGGGTCTTGAGCATGATTTCATGCCCGCGCAGGGTGATCGATGAAGCCAGGCGCGGATCGAAAAAACGGCAGCCGCTCGAACCCAACACACCGTAGAAGGCATTCATGATGATTTTCAACGCCTGGGACAAGGGCGCATTCTTGTCGCGCTTGGCGGCTTCCCGCCCCTGCCACACGCGCTCGACAATGGCTGGCAGGCTGTGACGGGTGCGCGAAAAGCGCGCGCCGCGAAAGCCTGGCACCGACTCGCTGTCCGCAGGATGCCTAAGGCCTTCGATCAAACCCACTGGATCAATCAGAAAAGTACGAATGATCGACGGATAAAGGCTTTTGTAGTCCAGCACCAGCACCGACTCATACAGCCCTGGCTGGGAATCCATGACAAAACCGCCAGGGCTGGCCTCCGGCAGGCGCTCGCCCAGGTTGGGCGCAACGAAACCCTGGCGATGCATCAGCGGGATATACAAATGGCAGAACGCCGCAACCGAACCACCACTGCGATCGGCAGGCAGGCCGGTGACCGTGGCGCGCTCGAGCAGAAAAGTCAGCAATTGGGTCTTGGCAAAGATGCGCGTAACCAGTTCGCAGTCCTTGATGTTGTAACGTGCCAGCGCCGGCTTGTCCTCGGCGAACATGCGGTTGATTTCGTCCATGCGCTGATAAGGCGTGTCGATAGCCTTGCCTTCGCCCAGCAGGGTCTGCGCGACGTATTCAAGGCTGAACGACGGAAAACTCCAGGTCGCCGAGCGCAGCGCCTCGATTCCGTCGATGATCAGCCGGCCGCTCACGTCGGCAAAAAAATGGTTGTTGCGACTGCCGTGCTCACGCCAACCCATCGCTTCACCACCACGCCCGAGCCTTAATGGCACTTGCAGGCGCTGGGCATGCTCATGCAGCACGCGCAAATCGAACTGGATAACGTTCCAGCCGATAATCGCGTCAGGGTCGTGCAGCGCCAGCCACTCGTTAAGGCGCTCGAGCAACTGCGCGCGGGTATCGCAATAGTCGAGCTGAAAATCCAGCGCCTCGTCGCCACCATTGACCGGGCCCAGCATGTAGACCTGGCGCTGACCACAGCCCTCCAGCGCAATCGAATACAACTCGCCGCGGGCCGTTGTTTCGATATCCAGCGAGACCAGCTTCAGGTTGGGACGGTAATCGGGTGCCGGCTTGATCTGCGCGTTGCAGAGCACGCCATCGGCATCCGGCGTGCCGCCAAACTGCACCGGCGCAGTGATGAAGCGCTCCATCAGGTAGCGTTCTGGCGGTCGAATGTCCGCTTCGTAGACGTCTACATTGCCCCTGCGCAGCAGCTTTTCGATATTCATCAACTGGCGGTGCTGCTGGCAGTAAACACCCAGCACCGGGCGGTGACGGAAATCACAGAGTTCCAGCGGGCGCAGCTCCACGCCACGCTCGCTACGCAACAACGATCGGGCTCGCTCGCCCTGATCGGCGGGAATAAAGGCAACCGAGGGCTGGCAAGGCAGGCGGATATGGCGCGGGCCCTGATCGGTGGCCAACCAGAAGTCGACCTCGGTCCCGGCGGGCGTGTCTTGCCAGTGCCGACTCAGGATAAAGCCCTGCTGTACATCCAACGCTGTTACCTCGACCGCCCGGTGAAACGAATGATTCTACTTGGCTATGAGGCCAAAGGCGCGCCTGACAGGCGAATTAACGGCACATTGAGGGCGCGGATAATTGATTCCTCCTATTCCCGTGATCCTTATTTACTGCTTGCTCGTTTCTGCGTGCTGGATGATTCTGTAGTGGTTCTGGCAATGCACTACAGCCATCCAGGTCCCGATCACGGAGAGCCCCATGAAAACCGTCGCCCAGCTACTGAAATTGAAAGACCTGCAGAACCAGCAAGTGCATACCATCGGACCGGATCAGATGGTGCTCGAAGCACTCAAGTTAATGGCTGAAAAGAACATCGGTGCGCTGCCGGTAGTCGAGGGCAACGTGGTGGTCGGCGTCATCAGCGAACGTGACTATGCGCGCAAGGTGGTCCTCAAGGGGCGCTCGTCGGTGGGTACACCGGTGAGGGACATCATGAGCAGCAATGTGATCACTGTCGACTCGCAGCGCAGCGTCGAGGCGTGCATGGGCATCATGACCGACAGCCACCTGCGCCACCTGCCGGTCGTGGAAGGCGGACAGTTGCTGGGCCTGCTGTCCATCGGTGATCTGGTCAAGGAAGCCATTGCAGAACAGGCTAGCCTCATTCAACAGCTCGAGCAGTACATTCGCGGCGAATGAACTGAGCAACACATCAGGCGCAGCGCGCTATCGCCGCGCGCCACGCCGTTCACTCAGTCGTCCAGCGTCTTGCCAGGCGCCCCGCCCTTGACCGGCTTGCCCGGTTTTTCGGCCGGCGCAGGTTTGGCTGGCGGCTCGGGAGCAGGTGCTGCGGCTTCCTGCTCGCGCATCGGCATCTGATCGATAGTGGCGAAGATTTCCTTGGGGTCTAGCGATTCCGGATTTTTGAGAGTCTTATCGACCTTTTTCTCGCCGTCCTTGCCCACCAGAATGACCTTGGTCCCCGCCCCCGCCCCGAGCTTAAGCTCACGGATCAATGCCATGGTCGACTGCGGGTCCATGCTTTTGCCGTCGCGCTCGCCCATGGTGTTGACCACTGTGAACAACACCATATTGCGCTGTGCAAAGGCCTCACGGTTGGCAGGCTCATCCAGTGACTTCTTGAGCTTGACCAGCACCGGATCTATGGTGCTGGGAGCGATGATGATCAAGGGACGCGACTTGCCGCGCTCCTGTGCCAGAGGGCCGTCGTTGTCAGCGGCAAGCGCTGTACCGGCAGCGACAAACAGGGTGGCGAGGGTCAGGGACCGGATTAACATGGTGGGCTCCTTTCAAATCCATTGGGTAGCCATCGCGTACAGACCGACACGATGCTGGTCTGTTCTACCGCATATGGGTCATCCCGGTACAGCCCGATGTAGTCCTTTTCCTTAATCCGTTGCGTCAGGCCGAGCGTACAAACGAACGATCACAGGCGCTGTCGAGGCTCGCCGCCAGGCCTTGGACAATCTGCGCCACTTCCGCGGCGTCCAGCACCAAGGGCGGCAACAGGCGGATGATTTTGCCCCGAGTGACATTGATCAGCAGGCCATGTTGCTCGGCTGCAATGCGTGTCAGTTCAGGTATCGCCTGGCGCAGTTCGATACCGATCATCAAACCCTGGCCACGAACGTCCAGCACGTTCGGGTGAGCACCCAGTGCATTGCGCAGCCCGGCCAGCAACTGCCGGCCTTGCAGTGCGGCGTTTGCCACCAGCGCCTGTTGTTCGATGATATCGATCACCGTGCAGCCGACCCGGCAGGCCAGCGGATTACCGCCGAAGGTACTGCCGTGGCTGCCGGGCGTGAACAGTTGCGCCGCCCTGCCCCGCGCCAGGCAGGCACCGATCGGTATGCCGTTGCCCAGCCCCTTGGCCAGGGTCATGACGTCCGGGACGATACCCTCATGCTGAAAGGCAAACCACTTGCCGGTCCGGCCCATCCCGGTCTGGATTTCGTCGAGCATCAACAGCCAGTCACGCCGCGTGCAACGCTCTCTCAAGGCCTTGAGATACCCGGCCGGTGCCATCTGCGCGCCGCCCTCGCCCTGAATCGGCTCGACCAGCACGGCGCAGATCCGATGCCCATAGGTCGTGCAAACCTTGTCGAACGCCGCCAGATCGCCAAATGGCACCTTGATGTAATCGCCGGGCAAGGTACTGAAACCCAGGCGTACGGCCGGCCCGTCGCTGGCCGACAGTGTGCCCAATGTGCGGCCGTGAAAGGCGTTTTCCATGACCACGACCAAGGGCCGTTCGATGTCCTTGTGCCAGCCATGCAGACGCGCCAGCTTGAGCGCCGTCTCGTTGGCCTCGGCACCGGAATTGTTGAAAAACACCGCGTCCAGCCCCGACAAGGCCGTCAGTTTCTGCGCAAGGCGCTTCTGCCAGTCGACGGTGTACAGATTGGACGTGTGCAACAGCAGGCCCGCCTGATCACGAATCGCCTCGACCAGCAGTGGATGCGAGTGCCCCACGTTGGTCACAGCCACGCCTGCCACGGCGTCCAGGTACTCGCGCCCGCCCTGGTCCCACAGACGTGTGCCCAGACCATGGGTGAAACTCAGGGCCAAAGGTTGGTAAGTGCTCATCAGGCAGGTGGCGGTCATGAGGTGAAGCTCCTTGGGTATGTTTCGGTTTTTGCAGTATCGTTAACCACCCCAAATGGATAAACAGCGAAATACTTCAATCATTTTAAAGCTGAGATTGATAATGGATTTGTTTCAGGCAATGCGCGTGTACGTGAAAGTGGTCGAGGCAGGCAGCCTGACGGCAGCGGCGCAAGCGTGTTCGATTTCCACCACCATGGTGGGCAATCACTTGCGCGCACTGGAGGAACGCCTGGGCGTCAGCCTGTTGCAGCGCACCACACGCCGTCAGCGATTGACGGAATTCGGTACCGCGTATTACGAGCGTTGCCTCGAGGTGCTGGGGCTGGTGGCCGAGTCCGAGCAGTTGGCCGAGCAGGCCCACGGCGACCCCACAGGTACACTGCGCATCACCGCGCCACTGACATTCGGTTCGGAAGTATTGGCGCCTGCTCTGGTCGAATTTTCGCGACGCTTTCCCGAGGTCAAGCTCGACCTGGTGCTGACCAATCAGCGTCTGGACATGATCGACAATGGCTTTGACGTCGCCATTCGCCTGGGCAACATTCCAGAATCCTCACCACTGATCGCTCGCCCCCTGCAGGATTACACCTTGACCATCTGCGCCGCACCGGACTATCTGGCCCGTCACGGCACGCCGACGCATCCAGAGGATCTTCGTCAGCATAACTGCCTGGCGTTCGCCTACCCGGCGGGAGACGAATGGCGCACTGCCGGCACACAGTGGCGTATGACTGGCGCCGACGGCGACGTGCTGGTGGAGGTAAGCGGTTCGATGGTGGCCAACACTTCCGCCGGTCTTTATCAGGCGGCTCGTGCAGGCATGGGCGTAGTGATGCTTCCGGATGCGCTGGTGCAGCGAGACTTGCAGGAAGGCCGGCTGGTTGCGTTGTTCCCCGACTACCATTTGCCCAGACGACCGACAAACCTGCTGTATGTACAGGATCGCTATCGACTGCCCAAACTGAGAAGTTTTGTGGAGTACGCGACGGGGCTTTGGGGGCGGTAAAGGCTTACCGCCGGAGGGTTAGCGGGTCGACTCCGGCGCGCAGCCTGTGCGGTGCGCGCCGGGGTTTACCGGGAATGAACGTCAGACCCGGAATCGACTGACCAGGCTCTGCAGATGCACGCCCAGACGAGCGAGCTCTACGCTCGACGCGGCAGTCTCTTCACTGGCGGAAGCCGTCTGTTCGGAGATGTCTCGCACATTAAGAACACTGCGATTGATCTCTTCGGCAACGGCGCTCTGCTCTTCGGCGGCAGCGGCGATCTGATGGTTCATCGTCTCGATCGTCGAGATTGCCTGAGTCATGTTATTGATGGAAACACCCGCATTGCGTGTCAGCTCGACACTGTTTGCAGTCAGTGCCTGGCTGTTGTCGAGGATCGTTGCCACCTGCGCCGTACGGGTATGCAGACCGCTGATCAATGCCGCGATCTCTTCGGTCGACGTCTGCGTGCGCTGGGCCAGGCTTCTCACTTCGTCAGCCACCACCGCAAAGCCTCGGCCTGCTTCGCCCGCACGCGCGGCTTCGATTGCAGCGTTGAGGGCCAGCAGATTGGTCTGCTCGGCAACGGCCTTGATGACATCCAGCACACCACCAATCTTGTTGCTTTCGTTCTTGAGCTCGTCCATCGCGGACTTGGAATGCGTGACTTCAGTCGCGAGTTTCTCGATCTGAGCAACTGCCTTGGAAACCACACCGTCGCCTTCGCGAGCTTCTTTCGATGCGTTGACCGCAGCATGTGACGCCTGCTCTGCGTTGCGTGCAACTTCCTGAACGGTCGCAGACATTTCGTGCATCGCAGTGGCGACCTGATCGGTTTCGCTCTTCTGGCTGTTGACGCCGGCGCTGGTCTGCTCGGTGACGGCTGACAACTGTTCGGCGGCACTGGCGATTTGTGTCACGCCGTCGCGCAGGCCACCAATAAGCTCGCGCAGGTTGCCGGTCATGCGCATCATGCTGCCCTGCAGCTGGCCCAGTTCGTCCTTGCGGGTGATCACCTGATTGTTCGTCAAGTCACCATCAGCGACACGCTCTGCCAGTTTCAGTGTGTCACGCAGCGGGCCTACGATAAGGTTGGTAATTATCCATGCCGCCAGGGCGCTCATGATCAACGCTGCAATCAGCCAGACAGAGAGCAGCATCTTGGCCTGACTCACATCTTCCACTCTCAGGTTGACCTGGTTCTCGGACAGCTTGTCAGCACATTCAAACAGAATGCCGATGTCTTTGGTGATGCCTGCCTGAGCCAGATCAATCCTGGCCTGCGCCGCGGTGAACTGATTCAAGGTGTTCTGATAGCTGATCACCGAGTCCACAAGATGCTTGATGATCGCCGACTGGCCATCGAAACCTTGCAGATTTTTGAACGATTCGATAACCGTATTCATCGATGTTTCCGCTGGGGCACGGTTCTCCGGCTTCAGCGAATAGGTGTAGCCACGCAAGTCAAAGCGCATTTTCTGGAACAGCGTCATCGCCTGCACGATGGCGTCGCGCTGTGCGGGAGTGCCGTCATCGGATCGGGCAATGGCGTTGAGCTTTTGCAAATCGTCAGCGCCTGCATCGGCATACTGGCCAAACACCGAACGGGTAGCCTCACGGGCAGCGGTCGCCTGCATGAGGTTGTCGTAGTGGATACGGTAATCCTTCAAGGCGTCTGCGGCAGTATTGACCAGCGGCACATTCAACGGGGAGTCGAACACCTTCTGCGCGTACTTCACATGATTTTCGAGACTTTCGAAAGCTTTCAGCCAGTTGCTGGCGCGCTCGGCGTCATAGTTGACCGAATAAGCCAATCGGGCTATCCGGACGTCCCGCGTGAGCGAGCTCAGCTTGCCGATGTCGGAAATACGCTCGCTTCGTTCACTCAGCGAGGTGATGCCTGTCCAACCCGTCAGCGCGATCAGCACCGTCAGTACGATGACCAAAGCAAACCCGAGCACAAGCTTGGACCTGACAGAAATATTGCGCAGAGTGTTTATCACAGGGAGTCGCTCTTTCGTTGGTCATCAGTGGAGTACAAGAGGCCTGTCCTTGCCAGCTAGCTATACAATCCACAAATGTCGGCAGCGAGGCTTCAAACTTTAAAACTGGCGTCAATATTTCGCTTGAAAATAAATCCTCGCAGGCGCGACCAACCCCGATGGCATTTTCATTCCAGTCAGTTAGCATGGGCCGTTACCCACACTTGGGTATTCTGGAGAAGTGCATGAGTCTGGAATTGATCGCCTCAAAAAGCAGCTTGTTGACCATCGAGGAGCGCGCTGCGATTGCCGAGATCGAGGCCACGACCAATGTGCTGCGACTTGTCACTCGCCTGACAGGCATGCGCTTCGCTGGTATCGCCAAATTTACCGACGCAGACTGGATCGCCTGTTCTGTCTATGACCCCACTGACCTGGGTATGGACGACGGCGATGTGTTCGAACTCGAGACCACACTCTGTAACGAGTTTTGTACCAATCCCCAGGCACTGTTCGTGCCGCAGATCAGCACGAACGGCCGGTATGCGAACCTGCCAGTTGTGAAGCGCTACGCCATCGAAAGCTATGCGGGCGTGCCGATCTACCTTCCCGACGGACAGCTGTATGGTGCGTTATGCGCTCTGGACTCCAGAACGACGCTGTTTGACGACCCCGATCTGGCGGAAACCCTGACCCTGTTCGCCCGATTGATCGGGTGCATTTTCTTCGCCAACATCAACGAAGGTAGCTGACCCGAGCTCACGGGCTGCCGGGCGGCTCTGCCAGCGCGTACAAGGGCATCGACTCAAGCAAAGCGCTGCTGAACTGGCCTTCGTCGAGTTGCATGCGATGTCGGGGCGGAACGGGTGTCGCAGGGTGATCGCTGTCCAGCAAGGCTTCGACAGGCAGATCGATCCCGAAATGAGGAAATGGCTCCTGAGCCACCCAACCGCCAGCGGCCAGGACCAACAATAGAAAAATACCCGCAATGGGTTCTTTGGGTCTGCACATTCTCGTTTCTCCAGTCCGGCAAAACGATCCGGCTCATGATGAGCCACTCAGTATAAAAGCCAGGGCGTCACCCGGCTCTCGCGGTCGTCGCATTACGCGAAGGGCTCTTCGCCCTGCAACTTGGTGCGGTGCATCATTCGCCCGCACTCGGGGTCATAGGCTTCGGCCCGGTGCATGGTGCCGGTGTTGTCCCAGATCACCAGATCACCGACCTGCCACGCATGGCTGTAACTGAACGCCTCGGACGTGGCCCACTCGCGAAGGCCGACCAGAATTCGCGCACTTTGCGCCAGGCTGAGGCCAACGACTTGCTGCGCGGTGCAGCCCAGAATCAGCGACTTGCGACCGGATCGGTGCTTCCAGACCAGCGGCAACTCCTTCTCGCCGATAGCCTGCATGGCCTCGAGCATCGCAAGGCCAGGCTCCGGATTGTAATAGAGTAACGATGCCCATGGGGCATGAATGACGCGCAGACCGTCGTAATGCTGTTGCTCAGCGCTCGATAACCCCTCATACGCCGCGTAAGTGTTACAGAAACCCGTGTTGCCTCCCCAACTGGCCGGCACCTTGCAGGACAACAGTGAAGCCAGAATGGGTGAATCGCTGCTCGTACCGTCTATGTGCCAGTAGAGCGAACCTTTGAGAAACTCCGCGCCTGCCGGATTCTCTTTCACATCCAGGCTGATCCGGGTGATGTTCTGCCCATCGCCGGGTTCAGGGCAGAACGTACCCAGCGTGCGAGTGAAGGCTATCTGCTCTGCATCGGAAAAATGAATCTGCGGGAACACCAGCACCCCTCGCTGCTCCAGCAGTTCCCGGATCTCCCCAGCAAAACGCCCCGACAGCAGGTCCTGCTTGCCGTTGAAAACACGCGCGCCAATGCCTGGCTTGATGGGCTCCTGCGACAGCTGAACGAGCGAAGTGGCTAACATGGTGCGACCCTCTTCATAAGTGAACACAACGGTACACTTATGAAGAAATGGAAGCAATAGCTCTGTTTTGCCGCGGGACGTTTTAAAGGGAATGCAGGTAATTACCCAAGTGATCGTGCAGGAAGAAAGCGAGCAATACTCCGATAAGCATTGCCAGCAAATCCAGCGCTCTGGCCTTGCCCCATATCGGCGTGCGCTCCCGGAGTCGAAAATACCAGGGGCCCGTACAGAGAATCAGACCCTGCCCCAGGAACCAGACAAGAGCAATGAAAAGCCCAGTGCTTAAGAGGCTGTCGTTTCTGACAATCAGAGAACCTGTCGACTGACTCAAGGCAGCAAAATAAAGGCCGACCACCCCGATGACCGCCATCGTCAGCCCGATGGGCCAGGCTGGAAAACCGCGACGCTGTACGTGCTTTTCAAGGTTCGAACAATCTCCCTCCAACAGCTCGATGGTTCTCGGCCATCCTGCGATACGCGCAAGCGTCAGTACGTCATGGCCGTTGCTGTTGGTCGCCGCAGAATCTGCCCCCATGTACAGAAGCGTGGCAACGAAATTGCAATTACCGGCGAGGGTTTCGCGATGGATCATTTGCCAGCCCGAGTCGTCGTAGTCAGTGGCCAGACCCGGATCATCCCGAAGGCCCTCTTCCACGGCACCCTGTGCGTTGAGTCCCATCGGATGCTCAAGCCGCTCCAGCTTGTTCAAGGCACGTTTATCCGATGCACTGTCCAGTGCGCGCGTAAAGCAGACCGGTGACTTGCCCTCTGCTGGCGGAACAAGCATAACGGTCCCCGCCTCACCAAAGTCCAACCCCCACGCCTGGTCATGCTCGACGCGCTCGGCCGCAGACATGCCGGACCGCAGGGCATCGATAGTGAAACCGCCGAATGCGCGACCGCCAAACACATAGACCCAGTCATTCAAGCGGTCCAGGGAAACCGACACAGGGTCCCCGGCATTTATCGAACTCACCCACACAGGCTCATTCATGAGAATGCCCGAGAGGGTCAGGCCGTCGAAATCGACATCCGTGACCCACATGTTCTCAACCGATGGGCTGTCGGGATCGGCTGAGTCAGTCGTGAAGGACACCTTTACGGCAGCCAGGTCCAGCGCTTTTACAATTCGGCGACGCTCCCAGGACATCTCGCGCCAGAAGAATCTGAACGTGCGCTGCGCACTGGCAACCGCGACACGAAAGTCCTCGCTCTCGCCTTCAACACCGTAAATTTTTTGCTCCGTCATTGGCAGGGTCATTCCTTGTTTGATGAGTGCGAACAGAATGGCGGTGTCGCGGCCCTCATTCAATTCGGCTGTTTTAAATACATTACTTCTTGAGTCACTGTGGCGCCAATCTCGATATTAGCTGCTTGCGGCGAGGATAATCCGCTGCCAAAGTGCCTCGAACGAACGCCTGATATGCAATTCAAGGAAAGAATCAACGTGCACGCCCCTGCCCCGCAAATCCTCATCCAGCGCATGGCCGACATTCACCTCGAAGGTGTCACTGCACTCTATAACGAGCCTGCGGTGTGCCGTCAGGTGTTGCAGATGCCCTATCAGTCCATCGAAGTCTGGCGCAAACGCCTGGCTGCCAGTACCGAGCGACACGTGAAACTGGTGGCGCTCCATGGCAACGAGGTGGTAGGCAGCATTGGCCTGGAGCAGTATTCGCGCAGTCGACAAAGCCATGTCGGCGCTATCGGTATGGGCGTGGCGTCGGCCTGGCAGGGCAAAGGCGTCGGCTCGAAGTTGCTGGCAACCGCACTGGACATCGCAGACAACTGGATGAACCTGCACCGGGTGGAGTTGACCGTGTATGTCGACAACGAAGCAGCCCAGGGTCTGTATCGAAAATTCGGTTTCGAAACAGAGGGCCGACTGCGCGACTACGCGGTGCGCGATGGCCTGTTCGTCGATGCCTTGAGCATGGCGCGGCTCAGATAAACCGTGTCTGTCAACACCGCGACTTGAGCGATGCGTTAAAGCATGCAAGGATCAGCCATGAATCAATTTCCCCAAAGCAACCGACATCACCACCACAGCCCGCTTCAAGGTGCTGCGGTTGCTTGTGCTCATCGATTGGCCAGATATAGATCCACGTTCTGACCCATCAGTGAAACCGACCAAGGCGCCCATGGCGCCTTTTTTATTGCCTGAAAAAACTGGAGATCATCACCCATGACCATGCTACGCGGAACCCGCATCGTGACCGGAACAGAAGCAGCAACCCTGCGTGACACAGAAAACCGTTTCCGGAGCTATCTTCATCGAAGCCGGAGCTGAGGAAGCGATAGTGCCGGCCTTATGGGGCCAGGACACCTTTATCGAAAAAGCCGGCGGCAGCGAAATCATCGGCCAGATGTGGGCCTTCGAGGACAAGGCCGGACGCCCCTGTTGCCTGATACCCGAAGCCACGGCGCTGTTTCAGGAGCGCAGCGAAGCGCTGCTTGAGGGGCGACGTGAAGCAATGTTTTTCTACGTGGCACGCTGTTATCGCTACGAGCGCCCGCAAGCCGGACGCTACCGCGAATTCACCCAGCTGGGACTGGAGATCCTTGGCCCGTCGCCGCAGCAAGCGTTGCTGCGCAGCCAGGCCATCTGCACAGGCTTTCTGGATTCGCTGGGCCTGGACTATGAACTCAATACCGCCGTGAAACGGGGCCTGAGCTACTACCTGGAAGGCAACGGCTTCGAGGTACGTTGTTCGCGCCTGGGTGCGCAGCAACAAGTGGTCGGCGGCGGTGCCTATCGAGAGGGTGCCGGGTTTGGCATCGGACTGGAGCGGCTGGTATTGGCGCTTGGGTGCGGTTGACCTCGCTTGCCCGGAAGCGTCTTGCAAAGAGGCGCTTCTCTACCCTGCTGCTCGTGTTTCAGCGCACATCAAACCAACGAAGATGGAGCTTTGGAAAATGCTCTCTCAGCCAGGCGATGAATGCTTGTACCTGTGGGGCCAGATGCGTGCGGCTCGGATACAGCACAGACACCGGACGCGGCAACGGGCGAAATTTCTCAAGTACCTCGACCAGCTCTCCGCTAGCCAGAAATGACTCCACCGCAATGCCCGGGGCCTGAAGAATACCGAACCCCGCAAGCCCGCACTGCACATAGGCATTGGACTCGTTGACAGTGATGCCGCCACGCGGTGGCAAAGCAAAATCGTCGCCATTCAACGAGAAATGCCAAGGTAAAGGCCGGTTGCTCTGGCCAGACAGAAAACTGACACCACAATGGCCTGCCAGCTCGTCCAGCGTCTCGGGTGTGCCGAAAGCTTGCAGGTAAGAAGGCGCGGCGCAGGTCACCATCGTAGCCCTGCCTATTTCCCTGACCACCAGACTTGAATCGGGCAGCTCTCCGATGCGCAGTGCGCAGTCGATACCCTCTGCGACCAGATCCACCGTGCGGTCCGTTACCCCCAGCGCCAGCTCTATGTCGGGGAATGCCCGAGTAAATCCTTTCAGGCTTTCCATGAAACTACGCTGGCTGAAAGCCGCAGGAATATCGATCCGAAGCCGCCCCCGCAGCGTCGAGCCGTTTCGGTCGAACATGGAGGTGGTTTCGGCAAGATCAGCCAGATTGTTCTTAACTCGCTCGTAAAAACGCTGACCTTCCGCAGTGAGTTTGACGCTGCGGGTCGTACGTTGAAACAGTCGAACATCCAATGATGCTTCAAGGTCCTGAATGATCCGGGTCACATGTGGACGCCCGACCTGCGTGGCATCCGCCACTTTGGTAAAACTGCCCAGTTCGGCAAGTTTCACGAACACCTGCATCGACTGTAAAAGGTCCACCGACGAATCCCCCCAGAAACACAAACCGAGCCATTGTTGCCTCGCAGGATAACAATCCTGTCGATTTCCGCCCATTTATCTGCAACAGCGTTTTACCAACAATGACCTCAGCGGCTACAAGGCAGATGCCCCTGTGCGCCCCCACATGATTTGCTGGAGACATTAAATGAAAGCGTGGCTGTTAAAAGACTTCGGGCTCGAAAATCTGGTTCTTGGAGACGCTGAAACGCCAGTTCCCAAAGCGGGTGAACTGCTGATCAAAGTCGGTGCTGTATCGCTCAACTTCCGTGACAAAGCGATTGTCGACGGCATCTATGAACCGCATCGCGTTCCCAAGCCACTCATTCCGGTCAGCGATGCAGCGGGTACTGTTGTGGCGGTAGGCGAAGGCGTCAGTCGCTTTGCGGTAGGCGATCGAGTGAACTCGCACCTCTACTCACGCTGGATCGATGGCCCTCCAGGCCCGGACGAACCGGACTATTGTTTCGGCTCGCCTTTGCCGGGCGGCTTGGCCGCCTACATGATCATTCATGAACAAAGTGCAGTCCGTGCACCCGATGCCATGTCGGATGAAGAAGCCGCTACATTGCCGATTGCCGCATTGACGGCGTGGTATGCGCTGGTTGATTTCGGTCAGGTAGAAGCTGGACAGACCGTCCTTGTGCAAGGCTCAGGCGGCGTGTCGATCTTTGCCGCTCAGATCGCGACGGCATTGGGTGCCAACGTCATTGCGACCTCCAGCAAGGATGAGAATCTGCACGCAATGAAGGCGCTGGGGACAGTCGCTGGAGTGAATTATCGAACCCATCCCGAGTGGGCAGACGAAGTCCTCAAACTCACCGATGGCAACGGGGTCGACCTTTTGCTGGACGTGGCAGGCGGCGACGGCATCAACCAGTCGATTGCTGCAACCAAGGCAGGCGGGCGCATCGCGCAGATTGGTTTCCTGACCGGCCAGACCTCGGCACTGAACCTGATGCCGATGATCTTCCGTCAGACCACCTTCCGCGGCATTGCCGTAGCACCTCGCTCGTCGTTTGAGCGGATGAACGCGTTTCTCAACGAGCATAAAATTCGTCCGGTGATCGATCACGTTTACCCTTTCGAACAGGCTCGCGAGGCTTATCAACACTTGGCCAGAGGTGCATTTGGCAAGGTAGTGATCAAAGTCGATCAGGCCTGACAAGGGCTTGAGGCTGCGACGCGCGAGAACGTCTCATGCGTCGCAGACTGCGTTCGCCTGTCAACCATTCAAACTCAACGGGTTACACTGCACCACTCCCCCGCCGCAGACCGAGGCCCCGTATGAAAGTTGGTGTAATTTCCGACACCCACGGACTGCTCCGTCCTGAAGCCATCGCTGCGCTACAGGGCTGCGCACAGATCATCCATGCCGGTGACATCGGCAGCCAGGATATCGTCGAGCAACTGACCGCCATCGCCCCGCTGCACATCGTGCGCGGCAACAACGACATGGATGCAGACTGGGCAAAACCCATCGCCGATCACCTGCGCTTCGACATCGACGGCTGGCAAGTCCTGCTGGTCCACGACATCGCCGACGTTCCAGCGCTAGTTGATGACAGCGTGAAACTGGTCGTGACCGGCCACTCGCACAAACCCCTCATCGACTGGCGCGGCGACACGCTGTACCTGAATCCGGGCAGCGCCGGACGGCGGCGTTTCAAACTACCGGTGACGCTGGCGCTGCTTGAGGTGAGTCCGGATGCGATTGAGCCGAGTCTGGTGCAGCTGGTTGACTGAAACACAGGGCTAAGGCTGCGTATTCCTTCACGCAAAAACGGGGTTTCGAGCAATGATTATCGTCCCCAGGCTCCGCATGGGAATGCAGTTCGTGACGCTCCGCGTCACCCTGAACGCAAGACTCATCCCTGTATCGATAAACGCTCCGAATGCCGATGCAACACAGGACCTCTAAAGATCCTGCGACATCAGATAACGCTCCTTGCCCCACGCCTCAATACGCTCCAGAACCCGCCAACCGCGCTTGGCGTAGAACCTGTGTTGATCATGGGTATGCGGCAATGCAGATAGACCTTGCATGGCTGCAAACTCATGCAAGGCCCTTTCTATTAATCAGCATTACAGTTCATTAACTGGCATCAAAGCTGCGCAGGCATACGAAAATCGCGCAACGCACTCATATCAAACGGATTGGGTGCCCGCTGGCTCGACAAAAGATAGTTGGCGCGCATACCGCCCACGTCGGCCTTGAGCAGCAGAACATCGCGCCCTTTCAAAGGCTCGATCTGCATCAGCTCCAGAAGGCGAAACAGCGACCAGGGACCGGTGTTTTTTTCAATCCCCAGTGGCCTGCCAACCATCCCTTCCATCACCAGACTCGTACGCCCCTCTTCAGCATCAGCAGGCCATTTGAACAAGGTCGGAACGATGGGGCCATGCCGATACTCCAGTGACTGCTCGCCTAGCCGGAACTCTGCGCGGCGAACATTTGGGTCGAGCGTATAGGGTTCAAGGAAAAACTGCACCTGCGGTTCTGGCGTACGATGGGCAAAGAAACTTTTGCGGATTCGATGCACACCCGCCATCTGATCCAGATAAGCACGGCTCATGGGCAGGCTGTAGCCGTCAATGCTGCGCAGTTTGTATCGCCCCGGATCACCATTGACGAAAGGTTTCAGGTAATTATCAAAGAAGCGCTCGGCTATCCCCTGCGAGCCGAAGAACTCGCGAAAATCATTAAGCGCCACATCACTGCTGCTGTGTGCATGAAACGGATAGCGCTTGTCGAGAGACTGCTCATAGAAACTGTAAAGCTCGGCCTTGTAGCGCTGGTTGAGGTACCGATGAGACTGATACAGCACGAAGCTCCAGGTGTCCTCCGCAAGCGTATTGAACAACCCGCCCAGAGGCTGCGCCAGACCGGTCGCCGCGTTGCGCAGGTTGCTCAGTGCATCCCGCTGTCCAGACATCCGTCCCTTTGCCATTTCGTAGGCAGCAAGATCGGGCTGACCTGAGCGCCCCAAAGCAGCCATTTGCATCTGCAACTCATTGATCGCGTTCAATGCGGCAATCAGTTCGGGAGTCGGACCATTATCCCCGTCCAGTAAACGGTGTAAGGGATCAAAACGGCGCTGCAACGATTTCTTTGCCGTCCCGGGCAGACTGACGGTCACCGTCTGCTCAACTTTATCGCCAATCGCGGCCACTTGAGTAACTGGCGATGGTCGCGATACAGCCTTATCAGCTTCAGCCTTCATTGCGTCGAGACTGTCTGCAAGGACCGGAAAAAGAGTGTTGTCACGTACTTCGATCAGTAATTGCAACAACGGTGAATGGGCTGCCGTCAGCCCGGCCATCTGCACAGCAGCCGCACCAGGCCCCTCGAAGGGTTGCAGCGAAACCCGTCCGATCGCTTCGGCCCAATAATCGGCATAATCCCGGAAATAGAGCTTTTCCAGCTCGACCATCAGCACCCGCAGCTGTTGTGCATCGAACTGCGCGCCTTCACCCAGAACCCAGTTGTCATGCATGAGTTCGGTCACTAAACCCGTGCCACGAGTGACGAAATACTGCTCATAACCATGGCGGGTGTAGAGCCCGGGAATTCGGTAGTCAGTACCCGCCAGTAAACCTGCCTGAGGGCCGACGTGGTGGGCCAGACTGTAGTCCGGGAGTGTACTTGCCCTTTCGCGCAATACTCGATAAACGACGCTGGCAAAGGACTCGTTGCGCAGAACCTGTCGAGCCTGTGCCACTAACGCGTCGTTTACAGGGTAGGCAAAGGACTGAGCAAGCAGACGTTCGAAATGCTGAGTCAGCTGGTTCTGAGCCTGCGCATGACCGATATAACGAACTGACCAGTCGGTCGCTACCCACGCTTTCAGCGCAGAGGGTTCCCGGTGCTCGTCCTTGACCAGCATCAGGTAGGCACGCAGGCTATCCAGCAACTGCTCGCGATCCCCCAGACTAGCCATTATGCGCGCCTCGATCATGTGGGCCACGCGTGGCAGCAACTGCCTCTGCAGCTCCGCATGATAGGTGCGCCTCAGAACATCGTTGGCAGGCTTGCCCTGATAGAGGCCACTGCGTTCATACAGCCCGACCTCATCGCCTTCCGGAAATACGCGAACCGCCAGATAAAGCGTGTTCAAGCTATCAAGGACCGTCAGCAGATCGTCCTCGGCGCCCAGTGATGATCTTTGGTGGGCCCATTGCTCGCCCAGAACACGCAGCCTTTCCAGCCGATCATGATTGGCACTGAAACCGGTCGCCCACAGCACACCGAACACAGACAAGAACAACAACGCCGCGCAACACATACCCCGCTGACGCCACTGAATCTTTCGGCGTGCTGTTTTATCGAAAATCGCGAGATCGGCCTCAGGGAAAATCACATGCCGTAGCAGATCATGAATAAACCGAGCTTTCCCGAGATAGCGGTTCGGTGATCCGGTGTCGCTTTCCCTGTCAGAGGGCTGATCATTCTGAAGAAATTGCGGCGCTCGGGTCAGGTAAAATCCACGAAACTGACTGGCACGCTGATAGCGATTTCCGGAAAATGCCAGCTCGACAAAGACGCTCAGTCGATACGCGATGCCTCCAAGCTGGTTGGGGAACTCAAGCATTTCGCCACGGCGTCGGCTGTCCCGCTCCTGATGAATGCGAGTGATAACCTGACTGCCAAGGCGTTGCAGCAAGGCATCGAACGCCTTGCCAAGAACATCGACGTCACTGCCTTGCTCGCCCTGCCGGAACGTAGTGCCCAGGACCTGTTCACTTTCTTCCCGGGAGAGTTGATCGAAAAAGGCGTCGAAGCCTGCAACCGAGTCGGCTTTGGTCAGTACCAGGTAAACCGGCACATCGACATGCAACTGATGAAATATGTCGTCCAGGCGAGCCCGCACGTCTTCGGCGATTTTCTCCAGACGCTTGTCGTGCTCGTCAAACAAAGTGTCGACTGGCAGTGTTACCAGCACCCCGCTGAGTGGATGCGCGCGGTGGCGGCCTCGCAACAACTCCAATAACGTGGTCCATGCACTGCCGTCGACCTCGGGCACGGGCTGCTCAAAATAGCGCCCGGATGTGTCCAGCAGAACTGCCTGCTCAGTGAAATACCAGCCACAACTACTGGTGCTGCGCATATCGTGCGTCAACCTGCGCCCGCGCCTGTCCAAGGGAAAATCGAGCCCGGAAAAATCCAGCAGACTGGTCTTGCCGCTACCTTTGGGGCCGATCACTGCATACCATGGCAGCTCATTCCGGCCCCGAGTACCCAATACGCCGTACAGGTCCGAATCCTTGAGCACGCGCAAGGCATCCCTGAACCGCCCCACAAGTTCCAGGCGCTCTTTTTCTACCGCGACAGTTCTACGCAGATGCTCCTGACCTGCCGGGCTTTCCTCCGCCTGCCTTTTCTGCAAGCCGCGGCGCCAGTTAAAGAATACAACCCCGAGGCCCCAAATCAGCAACAACATGCTGATAGTTGCAAGGCGCGCAACGGGACTCTTCCAGAACCTGTTATCAGCCATCGCCAGCAATGGCCCGAATATCCAGATACAGGCAGCCAGCGTCAGTACCAATAGCAGCGACCAGAACCAGCTGCTGCCCAATAGCGTCATGAGTTTTTTTAACAAGATTTTCACTGCATTTCTCATTTCAAGACCGCCGCTCAATGACTACCGCATCCGCTGACTGATAAGGCCTGAGTACGGCCTCACGCTGCTCGCCGAGTACCCAGGCAAATCCGCAATACAGCGCGGTCAGGCTTATAGCGGTAAACAACACAACCAGCCACGCAGGCATAATGCGCAGCCGGTCGGCTGCGCCGGAGCGCGCGCCCTGCCAGTGAGGCGAAAGCGTTCGCGAAACGTCGCCTCTTACGTGTTTTATCTGCAGATAGAGGTTATGCCGGATATCTTCCAGCTCGTTGCCATTGCGACGATGGGAGCGGTACTTCCCCTCAAAACCGAGTGCCAGGCACAGGTACATCAACTCGAGCATCGAGAGATGCCTGAAAGCGTTTGCGGAGAGCTTTTCAAGCAGTTGAAAGAATTTTTCGCCGCCGAAGGTTTCCTTGTGAAAGCGGCTTAGCAGACTGATCTTCGACCAGTCACTCTGGCTACCCCAAACGGTGTTCAGCACAGCTTCATCCACTACCGTACACAGTACATAGCGCGCGGCCAGCATTTGATCGTTTGCTATCGCGTTTCGCCTTGCCCTGGCTTCGAACAGTTTCACCTGGTCGGAAAGCTGTACGTTCAGAAGATGGATATCCCCAACGTCATCTGCTGCGCCCAGCTTTGCCACCTGAGCCAGCAGTTCGCTGGCTGCAGCAACCAGTGGATTGACGTGGCTACCGGCCTTTCTTTCCGATACTCGCCGAGTGCTGCAGAGCAACTGCTCCTGCAGACCTTCGAAAAGATTCGTGTGGTGGGTGTCGGTGAAGTAGCCGCTTCCCGACTCGGTATTGTCCCGGTCGAACGCAGCATGATCTTCGAGACCGCTTTGCACATCCGCCACCCTGTTCAATTTCTGATCGCCCAGAACTGCAGTTCAAGACCGGGAAACTCCCCTGATACATGGAAAGCGAACCCTCCCGACTGATCGATCCCGGTCTGCTCCCGGTCATCGACATCGAGAATGAAATAGCTCTTGGCAGCATGAAACGGTATTTGCCGAGGCGCCACAGGCAGAGGCCTGATGCGTAAGCCTGGCAAATGCAAGCTCACCAACTCGCGAATACGTTCTACCGAACCGACTTTAAGATGCGAAGGCAGTCGCAGACGCAGTTCTTCAGCATCGCAATCTGCACGGGCAGCAATAATGAATGAGGCATCCCCCAATAGCTCACGATCCACCCGAGGCGAAACCAGAACTCCATATTGTCGAGGCTGCAACTCCAGTTCCTGAGCCTGCTGTTCGAGAACCATCGACAGCATCTGACGAATCTCGAACATTACGCCTCTGAATGTGCCGCCCTGGTCATTGTGCTGATAAGTAACCTCCAATCGAGGACGTCTGCTTTCACCGCCAAATGTCGATAACTCGCCCAACAGCGACAGCAGTGCGCGGTATAGCTCTTCAGGGTGGAGGCTTCGAATATTGAGATAGTGTTGAAAAACCAATGCATTGCGATTGATCAGCTGCAACATCATCAAATCGCTTGCCTCTGCGCCACTGGCCTGACCACGAACACCGATACGTTCGGCAATCACGTCACCACGGTGATTCAGCAGACCTGCCACTTCCCTCAGGCACGACATCACATATCGGGAACCGCTGGCGTTGATAAAGGCAGGTGAAAACTCGAGGTCCAGCGAAAGCGACTTGTCAGGACTGCAGATCAGAATGTGGCAGACCTTAAGCATGCTGTAGGTGTGCTCTCCCTGGGGCTCCCCCATAAACAATCGGAACTCTGGGCGGGCGCACAAAACTGGCGTGGAACGGTCTTCACCCGCGTTTGAATCGCGGATGCTCGTTGAGTAGCTTGTAAACCGTGCGACCACATCCGGCTGTTCGTGACTGCGCGACTCAATGCAATTACCTGCCATGATCGGCAGTGCCAGGTACACCGACACGTTTGAAGTATTGGGAGGAATATCCAGCGCCAAAGGACTTTCATGGCCGCGTATATCGAAGACACTGCCATCCGGCAGGATGCCCGAGGCCTGGGCAATCACGATCTGCCCTGAACCCAGAAATTGCGGATCAATTTCCAGGGCTGTAAAGCCCCAGTTGTAGGCGCCTGCCAACCGAGTCCGAATCCGCAACTGATCGTCATAGTA
Source organism: Pseudomonas syringae KCTC 12500 (assembly GCF_000507185.2). Lineage (NCBI taxonomy): Bacteria > Pseudomonadati > Pseudomonadota > Gammaproteobacteria > Pseudomonadales > Pseudomonadaceae > Pseudomonas > Pseudomonas syringae. The sequence goes on along the minus strand of NZ_AYTM02000002.1, from coordinate 5,137,433 downwards.
ACGATCATGATGCTGAAAGTGCTGCGGGCGAAGCAGCATGCCTTCCTGCCAGACAACCTTGTGCGAATTCATAGCGACTTTCCTGTGCGTGTTGGTCTGTCTGCCAGTTGAAGGCCGGAATCCCCCAATACGAAAACAGCACTGTTCTGTTGGTTGGGGAAGATTTGAATCACCTGACGCCAGCGGGTCTCGGACACGTTGCGGTAAGCCGCGAGCACCGCGACATAACGACTGCTGTCGTCGAGTTTCAGCTTCAACTCAATACTGTCGCCGGGACGAAGTTGGAACTCCTCACTGGCCACCAGATCATTTCCCAGTACCTGCCCGGTACGTTTATAAAGCGAGAGAAAATCCATGCTCTCAAACGTGACGGGACGCCGAAGTTCAAGCAGCTTGAAAACAACCGGAGACGGTCTGCCATTCACATCGGGATTCAGTCGATCATCCGCGTTCAGTCTGATATCCAGACGTGTTTGCGTTGAGTACGGCGATAGTGCGGAGCAACCCGAGATCAAAACCAGGAGTACTATCAGTACCTTTTGGAAGACTCGGGTAACACAAGAGCTAACCGAGATCATTTCTGGAAATCCTGACGCAGGGCCGCAATCGAAAAAGCATGCGACGCTGGCATCTCTTTTTCATGCATCGAATCCTGACGCAACGCATTCAGTGGGATAGAGGGTTCTGGACTGCCCAGCGCGCGGTATTGATCATCACTGAACTTGAAATGACCTTTGCACCCTCCGAGGCAAATCAGCGCAACGAATGTGATAGGCACAGTGCGCCAACAATGAAAGTTCATTGGAACGTCTCCAGACAAGAAATTAACTAAACGTGATTATTGAATGGCTAGGTACGCCGTCCATGAGCAGCACCGATCTTCAGATGTGCCAGGCGATAAAGCAGCGTGCGCCGCGACACCCCCAACGTGCGTGCTGCAAGGCTCCGGTTACCGCCGCTATCGCGCAGACTCTCAAGCAGAACGCCACGCTCGAACTGTTCGATGCGCTCACGCAGAGAAAAACCAACCGGATGGCTTGGCGAGTCGGCGGCAACGGGAAAATGTTCCGATCGCAACTCCCCGTCTTCACATAACAATACTGCACGCTCGACGAATCCCTTCAGCTCTCGAACGTTTCCAGGGAAGGCATAACCCGATAACGCACTCAACGCGGCTTCCGACCACTGCACAGGCTCTCGCCGTGAATTCTGGCAAGCTATGCCGGAGAAATGCCGGGCCAGTATTTCGATGTCTTCCACGCGATGACGTAGCGGAGGAAGCTCGATAGGGAACTGCGCCAAGCGGTAGTAGAGGTCTTCTCGAAAGCGCCCTTCGGCGACCAATGTCGGTAGATGGCGATGAGTCGCCGCGATGATTCGCACATCCACCTTACGAACGTCGTTGCCGCCCAGTGGACGAATCTCGCCCTCCTGCAAGACCCGCAAAAGCTTTGCCTGTAATTGCAGCGGCATATCGCCAATTTCGTCGAGTACCAGCGTACCGCCATCAGCTGCGTCGAACAGGCCAAGCCGATCACGATCGGCGCCGGTAAACGCGCCTTTGCGATAACCGAAGAGTTCGCTTTCCAGAAGAGCTTCTGGAAAGGCGGCGCAATTCTGTACCACGAGCGCGTTGGAGCGACGAGGCCCGTGTTCGTGAATGGCACGAGACACTATCTCCTTGCCTGTACCGGTCTCACCGGTCAGCAACACTGTGCAGGTACTGTTGAGAATCTTGCTCAGCAGATGGGTGGTTCGATCCAGGGCAGCGCTACGCCCTATAAGTCCAAAGCGCTCTGCCTGCAGGGCGCACCTGCGCGGATGAAGCCTCGCGCCCACTGGCCCGGCTGATGAATGCAGAACGGATAATTGAGAAATCACAAACGACCCTAGCGCGCCCAGGGATTCTGCGTAGCCTTCCAACTCTCCAGAATGCCTGCTCACACAGACCAGCACCCCGACAGTTGTCCGCTCACGATTGTGCAGCGGAACGCACAGCAGTGATTTCCACTCTTGCGCCTGTACCGGTAAAAAGCTGGTTCCGTAAAGACTGCTGCTGATTTTCGGCACGCTGACAACCCGGTTCTGAAGCAGACAGAACTGCAGTAAAGGCTCGTCCCGATAGTCTTTAAGTGAAGTCGTTTCCTGGTCAGGCTGAATGACGCTGTCGATGGCTTGCGCAGCAAGGCAGAGGCGCTTATGGCTCGCGTCGAGCAGAAACAACTGGCTTGCCTGACAGTTACTGAGCTCGGCAGCAGATAGTACAAAATCATGCTGCAACGACTGGCTGTCGGCTGATCGGGAGAGCGCCGAGTATCGCGAAACCAATGTTTGCGCATAGCCTAATGGGTCGTGTAACGAATGAAAGGACGAGACCACCTTATTCGAACTCACAGACAACACCACCTGAACTGTCCAGTGTTGCGTGAACCCTGACGACTTTGTCACCACGGCTCATGGCGCCAAGTAAATGGTCTGCTATCAAAGGGGTCAGACTGGACTCCAGTAACTGATCGATCAGCCGGGCGCCGCTGTCGTCTTGCGTACACTGTTCAAGCAGATGACAAACCAGATCATGCGAATGGCTGAAGGTCAGGCCACGGGATTGAAATCTCTCGCCAAGACGAACCAGTTTTAGCTCGACCAGTTCACGCAGCGCCGACCCCATGATCGGGTAATAAGGCACAACCCGCATTCTAGCCAGCAATGCCGGTTTGAAATGCGCACTCAGTATCGGTTTCAGCCTGGTTTTCAGTTCTTTGACATCAGGTCGTCTGCCCTCGTGGCAGCTTGCATGGATCAGATCGGCACCTAGGTTGGAGGTCATCAGAATGAGTGTGTTGCGGAAATCGATTTCCCGGCCCTCTCCGTCGTTGGCCGTGCCTTTATCGAAAATCTGGTAGAACAGATTCAGTACATCCGGATGAGCCTTCTCCACCTCATCGAGCAGAATGACTGAATACGGTTTGCATCGAACGGCATCGGTCAACATGCCCCCTTCGCCATAACCAACATAGCCCGGAGGAGCGCCGATCAATCGGGAAACGGTATGCTTCTCCTGAAATTCGGACATATTGATCGTTGTGAGAAAACGCTCGCCGCCATATAACAGGTCAGCCAGAACAATGGCTGTTTCCGTCTTGCCCACTCCGCTGGGTCCGACCAGAAGAAATACGCCTGTTGGGGCACCGGGTGCATTCAAATCCGCAGCCGATGCCCGGACTGCCTTTTCAATGGTCAGCATCGCCGGTTCCTGACCCCGGATGCGCATACGCAGTTCTGAGGAAAAGCTGTTGATTGCCGAACTGTGCTCCTGAGCCAGACGCGATACAGGAATCCCGGTCCAGCCACCCACTACTTCAGCTATCAGCCTGGGGCATACTTCAAAGCTCACGAGACGGTCGTTCAGTTGAGTATCGCTCAAGGTCTGTCTAACCTGGGTCAACTCGGACTCGAGCGCGCGTATGGACTCACACCCACTCGCCTCAGCCGACTGTGCTGCTCGTTCAGCCAGTTGTTTGCGCAATTCCAGCAGACGCTCGACGACTGCCCGTTGATCAGCCCACCTACACTCCAGCGCTACAGCCTCGCTCTGCAGCCGTGACAGATCGGAAGCCAGCGTCTCCAATGCCTTGTCATCAACCGACAGACCGGCATTGGCATCACGCAGCACTGCCTCGGACTGCCTCTGCTGACGCGCCATCTCGCTTCGTAGATATTCAAGACGCTCCGGCACGGCGACCAGACCGATTCGTGCTCGAGCGCAAGCTGTATCAAGCAGATCGATTGCCTTGTCCGGCAACTGTCGCTCGGTGATATAGCGCGCCGAAAGCCGGGCGGCGGCGACTACAGCATCATCGCGCAGATAGACACCATGAGTACGTTCATATAGCGGAGCAAGCCCGCGCAGAATGGTGATGGCCTGCTCTACTGTAGGCTCCAGCACCCGGACCGGTTGAAAGCGGCGTGCAAGCGCCGGATCCTTTTCAAAGTATTGCCTGTACTCGGCCCACGTCGTCGCTGCAATTGTCCGTAACTCGCCGCGTGCCAACGCCGGTTTCAACAGATTGGCCGCATCCGAACCGCCCGCCTGCGCGCCGGCGCCGATGAGTGTGTGGGCTTCATCGATGAAAAGAATAACCGGCCTGGATGAGGATTTGACCTCGTCAATTACGCCCTTCAAACGACGCTCGAACTCGCCCTTGATACTGGCACCCGCTTGGAGCAGCCCCATATCCAGAGACAGTAATTCAATGTTTTCTAATAGATCGGGGACTTCCCCGTGAACGATTTTAAGCGCCAGCCCTTCGACAACCGCAGTCTTGCCGACACCCGCCTCGCCCACCACAATGGGATTGTTCTTGCGTCGACGAGACAGGATATCGATCATCTGACGCAGACAGTCATCACGGCACAGCACAGGATCGAGCAACCCCTCCCTGGCCTGCTGCGTCAGGTTATGAGTGAAGCGTTCGAGCAGCGAATCACATTGATTCACTGACGGTTTTGTTACCTCCGGCATCTGTTCGGCAAGGGCATGATCGCGAAAGCGCTCGATATTAATCTTCGCCAATAATGGCTGGTATGGACGGTCGGCGTAGCGCAAGGGATTACGCAGCAAGGCAAGAATCAACGCAGACTGATCAATCAGGCTTTGGCCCAGATCCAGATTGGCAATCAACAGCGCGTCCTGAAGCCATTGAACAAGTTCAGCAGAAAATGCCGGGCTCCGGGTAGCACTTTGCTCGACCGGCGGGTGAAGAAACCCTGCAAGTTCGTCAGCCCCAACCTCGGCGTCCAGTAGCGCACGGGCAAGCATTCCATCAGGTCTTTCCAACAGGGCAAGCAACAGGTCTTCAACCAGAATTTTGCTGCTGCCTCTCGAAACGCATCGTTCGGCCGTTCCCTCCAGTTCTCCGCGTGTAGGCGCATCGAGGGCATTGACGAGTTGCTGCAAATCTACATCGATCATGAGTCGTCCTTAATGTATCGGTCTGTTGAGCATGACCAGACCCAGGGCATGCTCGCGCCCGAGCCATGTGGTCCAGCCCAGGTGACAGGTGTTCGATTGGCCAATGCGCAGTTCTCTGATGTCTTCATGGCGCAGCTCAAGACAAACGTCGTAGTCCAAAGGGTCGCGCAATGTGAATCGGACAAGAGCGCCCAACGGACGGTAGCCAGGGCCGATGGGTAAAAATTCGTGGAACCGCTCCCAATCGAGTTCTTTCACGTGGACGCGGAACTTGCCACTCCGATCAGGGACCCGATTACCCAGCACAACAGCGCGTCCTAACTGATGATTGGTCACTCCAAGGCAATTAAGCTGAACGCTGCGAACATCGACGGTTCGCTCAACGCACTGCTCGATAAACAGCTGAGCGTGCTTGAAGTAATAACGAAGCACCGACTCGATCAAGGCAGCCGAATGAGCGCGCAGGCTCAAAAGCCCCAGATAGGGCAACAGCCGTTTCCAGTTCAATTCGGGAGTTTCGCGAATGCGCTGCCCGTGCAGGCCGATCAGTGCAAACAGCTGTTCGGAAAACGGATCTGTCGCGCCACGGGTGAACATGGCGTGATAGCGATACTTGCGCCATACGGGGAGCATTAACATCTGCAATCGACGATTAAAGATATCCAGAAAATCGCGAGTCACATTAGGCTTGTCCCGCTCACCCAAGGCTTGTTCAGCATAAAAAGCGGGTAATGGAGAGCTGGAACCGACCAGGCTCATCACATTTAGATCAAGTCGTACGTGCAACTGACCCTGCTCGTAAAAAAGCTCCATGCATTCAATATCACTGCCAGGAAATCCAAGACCCGGATTTGCCCGCAATTCGAGAAAATCATGAACGCGGTGCTCATCCGTATCCGGATGGATTTCACGCAAAGTATTGAGAATCAGCGGTATCGCCTGATAAACAGAGTAACGCCGTATGTCCTGACTCAGCCTGGCTAAAGCAGCGGTTGCATACCCATGCGCGGTGCCCATTCGTATCCTCCACCTTGTGTGCTCTTTACATGCAGTTCGTGAAAGGAATTCAGGCTCGCGTAGAGCGCAAAGAATTCGTTGAGGACGGAGGCGAACAAGAACAAGCTGCCCTCCCCTGCAAAGCCGTCAGGTTCGACGGTCAACTCCGTCCTGACTCCCCTTACAGGCAGCCCGTCATGCAGGCAGTCGATATGTTGGTGCCGAATGGACTTCAACCCGCCCAGGAGATGCTTGCTGACTTTCTCTGCCTGCGAATCGTAATACCGAGGCAAATCGTACGTTTCGAGAATCACTTTCAGCGCTTCGATATTTTCGAGCGACAAGTAGTTGAGCGACATGTTGCTGATCACACGCCAGAAAAAATCCCCGTTCATGGGTGGCGCAAATGTTTTTGTGGCAGGCGATATATTTCTGAAACGCAAAAAGTCAGGGGTCCCCTCACATGGTTTACATAGGCCTCCTGCCTTGATGTGCCACGGAAGGTCACCGTTAGTGCATGTCATTTCAATAGACATTGTCTCGTCAGTTCGCCCCGCTCGAAGACCGAAGCTTAAAAATGTATCGAGCCCCTTGTGTTGCAGGGAAGTACGATGCCTCACGCTGTAGTAAGGCGAGTTAGTATCCACATCGACCGCAGCGTCATGTTCAAACGATTCAAAGGGTACGTAATTCTGATAGCCCAGCCCTCCAGGCTGCCAGCCAACAACCTTATCGACCGAGTACACACCACAACCGCCGTGTGCGTAATGCGCAGGAATGAGCAGATATTCGTCCTGCCGGGCATCCGCAAGAATGGGCAAGGCATCCTGTTTGAACAGGTTCACGACCGGCGTGCAGTAAAGCTTGATGTTTTCGAGGGTAGGACGAAGGAGTTGCATGTCCTTTCCTTGCACATCAAAAACAAGTTGTAACCCGCGCGCGCGCTTCAGCAGGTCGTCAGTCAATGAGTGAATGACATCGAAACCGATAACGTCGACAAAAAGGAACTTCTCAGGGAAAAAGAAATACTCTTGCAGGTAGCGATAGCCCCGAAAGGTATTTAGTGGGTAAGGAATCAACGACTCCTCTTCAGCGAAGCCTACAGGTTTCACTTGCTCCACAGGAATCATCAGTTCGATCGCTTTGCCTGAAGAGTTCAGTAACGGTTCGCCCATCGCATCAAGAGGCAATAATGTGATGCCCTTGAGCTTCTGCATCATCGCGAAGTAAATAGCTTGGCTGACGCGACGCTCACCCGCCAGGTGCAAGCGCAACTGACTGAACTTTACCTCGCCTAAATGGCTGTCTCCATTCATCGCCAGACACAGCTTCAGCGTTGTCCCGCCCCCGCTTGACGAACAATAGAGGTGAGTCAGTTTCAACGGTAATACCTGAGTGGCAAAGCAGGTACGGAAATGGCACACCTGATCATTCACTGGTTCGCTTTCTACAGGTGTTGCTCGCTCCACCACGAAACCCGGGCCGGAGCCGTCCAGAGCGTCAAACTGAAGCATGCTCACCGAGGGCAGAGGTCGAAGGTAATTGGGCCATAACAACTGCATGAGGGAGTGGGTCAGCTCAGGTAAGTCTTCATCCAGTTTTTGACGCAAACGGCCCGTCAGGAAAGCAACTCCCTCGAGTAAACGTTCTACGTCCGGGTCCTGGCCCGCCTGCCCTAAAAAAGGAGCCAACGCCGGATTACGTTCGGAAAACCGACGTCCAGACTCTCGAAGAGCCGTCAGTTCTTCTTGATAATAGTGGTTAAATGACACCGTTTTTTCTACCTGGCCGATCGTAAATCGATAATGAAAAATCTGGGTGTAAAACTGTGGATAATTGGCGCACCGCTTCGCGAGGCGAAAAACATACTCAAACAATGCTTATTTTGCCGTCGCCACCGAGCAGTGCAGAAAATCGAATGGACTTCTTTACACCTGCAATGTCCAGAGCCGCACCGATCGAGAATGTTCGCCTCAGCAGACAACCTTCGTATTCTTCCACCGTCACGTGAACATCGAACAATCGTGGTTCATATGTTCGAATCATCTTTTCGATGATCATGCGAGAGTGCCTAAGCGTATCGTCAAGGCTCAGCCCCATATTGTTCAAGTCAGGCAAACCATAATCAGGCAGCATCTTTACGCTACCGGCTCGCCTACCCAGCATCTTGGTCAGATGAGCCGATATCGACATCATTAACTGCTCCTCTTTGTCAAAAGACTGCTGTTGCAGTACGTCACCTGCCAGGCGTTGAAAGAGGCTACCTTTTGGATTCATCATCAACAGATGTTCTACTCTTTATCCATTTTGCCCACCAGCGACAGCGTAAAGTCAGCGCCCATGTACTTAAAATGAGGACGAACATTTAGACTGACCCGGTACCAGCCGGGATCACCCTCCACATCACTGACAATGACCTGTGCCGTGCGCAGGGGCCGTCTGCCACGTACTTCTGAACTCGGATTATCCTGATCCGCAACGTACTGACGTATCCATTTGTTAAGCTGACTCTCCAGGTCCGCTCGCTCTTTCCAGGAACCTATCTGCTCTCTCTGCAGCACCTTGAGGTAATGTGCGAGGCGATTGACGATCATCATGTAGGGCAGTTGAGTGCCTAGCTTGTAATTAAGCTCGGCTATTTTCCCCTCTGGATTGTTGCCAAAAAACTTGGGCTTCTGTACTGAGCTGGCAGAAAAGAATGCCGCATTGTCGCTGCCCTTGCGCATGGTCAATGCGATAAAGCCCTCTTCCGCCAGCTCGTATTCACGACGGTCAGACACCAGTACCTCAGTCGGAATCTTGGTCTCGATTTCACCCATACTGTGGAAGTGGTGTAAAGGCAGGTCTTCAACAGCACCTCCGCTCAAAGGGCCAATGATGTTGGGGCACCACCGAAATCTGGCGAAGCTGTCTGTCAGCTTGGTAGCAAATGCATAGGCCGTATTGCCCCACAGATAGTGCTCGTGGTCGTTCGAGACGTCTTCCTCATAGGCAAACGTCTTCACCGGATTTTCCTTCGGCCCGTAGGGGCTGCGTAAAAGAAAACGCGGTACTGTCAGTGCGAAATAACGCGCGTCTTCCCGCTGCCGAAAGCTTTGCCATTTGGCGAACTGCGGCCCTTCGAAGTGATCTTTCAGATCCTTTAGATCGGGCAGACCGGTGAACTGCTCAAGCCCGAAGAAATCGGGGCCCGCAGCCGCAACAAAAGGTGCATGCGCCATGCAGGCAACGCTTGAAACGTACTGCATGGTCTTGACATCGGGAGCGCTTGGCGAGAAGAAATAATTAGCAATGATCGCGCCCACGGGATTACCGCCAAACTGACCATATTCAGCGGTATAGACATGTTTGTAGAGGCCCGATTGAACCACTTCAGGCGAGCCTTCAAAATCGTCCAGAAGATCTTGCTTGGAAACACTTAACAACTCGATTTTTATATTTTCGCGGAAATCGGTTCTATCAATCAGTAACTGCAGCCCGCGCCATGATGCTTCCAACGCCTGAAACTCTGCATGATGGATGATCTCGTCCATCTGGCGACTCAGCTTGACGTCAATCTCGGTAATCATCCGATCAACCAGCGCTTTTTTGACTGGCTCATTGTTATTACGCGGTTTCAGCAGTTCTTCAATAAATGCAGCCACCCCTCGTTTGGCAATACCATAGGCGTCGTCACAAGGCTCTAATCGGGTATGTGCAATAATCTGATCGAGAATTCCATGGTGAAGCTCACTTGCATCGCGCTGCGGTATGGCTTTTGTGTTCATATGTTAATTCCTGACAATGGGTCCGATGTTACTGTTGCGCCGCGACATCCAGGCCAAGCTCATCCAGCACGTTCTTACGCGATGTTTCATCCGTAATGACCTGCTCGATGGCCTTACGAAAAGAAGGCATGTTCCCCAACGGCCCCTTGAGCGCCATGAGGGCGTTGCGCAGCTCCATCAACTTTTTAAGCTCAGGAATCTGTTCGACGAGACTGGCAGGGTTGAAGTCTTTCATCGAAGAGACCTTGATGCTGACAGTGAGATCGTTAGCCCCGCTTTCAGCCTGCAAGCGGTCAGGTACATTCAGTACCAGCTCAAGCTCCTGCTTCGCCAGCACATCATCGAAATTGTTCTTGTCGATACTGATTGATTTACGGTCCTCAAGCTTTCGCTCGTCCGCGCGCTGTATGAAATCGCTAAGAACCAGCAACTTAAGTGGCAGCTCTATTTCTTCCTGCGCGCCACCAACAGCAGGCTTGAACGTCACGTTGATCCGCTCTTTGGGCGCTACAGAGCCTTCTCTGGCCATTCCATTTCCCCTCAATTTATTAAACTGTACGTTAGCCATCAATAAATCTTTCAAGGTCGTGATGACACAACCTCTGGTAAATCACTTCTTTGCGCGCTGCTGCCTTATCGTTCAGCGCCGTTCGCTCGTAACAGCTATATAACAAGCGCGACACATCGAGGAAGATCGCGGGTTCCCATGCCGGGAGGCTTGCTGATTGGAGCTCCTGATCAAGATACTCAAGTTGAACCTTCGCTAACTCGTATTTGTTTGCATCGATACAGAGACGTGCGATGCATAGCTTGCAGAAAAATCGCTCTCGCCCGCCTTCCACACCGTTCAAGTGATCATTCACTAATTGCACAGCGGCTTTAAGCCCTTTTGTCTGCAAAACCGGCAGTGCGTCGTGGTACCGCGAACTTCGTTCTGAGGCGTCATGCTGACTTTCGCTGCCACACGCATTTCCGACATGGACCTCGGCAGGCAGGATATAAGCGGCGATCCACTGTAATGTCTCCGCGTCTGCAAACGGCACACCGTCGTGAAAGCGAAGTTCAACAAGGTCTGGAATGCGCTTTAAAAGCAAAGCTAACTGAGCTTCCACTTCGCGCATTGCCGCTTCGCCCCCCAGGGCTTTCAGACAGTTCCAGACCATTCGCTGACCATCAAACCAAAAAGGCGACCCTGCAAGACTTGCTTCAACATCCACAATAAGGTCTGCGTAAAGCCCCTGTTCGAATCGCTCTTGGTAACTGCTCAATTTGTCAGCGGGCAACCTCCTTAACAGGGTTATTTTTTCACTGTTTCTCTCAGGAAGACTGTCCACTGCATACCAGGCCTGCGAGCGACCCAGGCGGAAAGCTCGCGGATCTGTAGTTTTCTGCTTAAGCCACCATCTGCAAAGGCTGCGTACCGAGTTCTCTTGCACACTTAACGTCCGCTGGGCATCTTTCTCATTGTCGATGTGAGAGTCACTTGAAAACAACTGGACCGCAGCCTGCTTGACACGCTCCACCACCTTCACAGGCTCTTTCTCAACTTGCTCAGCACGCTGAATCATACGGGCGAGCCGTCTTCTCAACGGCAGCAGCAAAGGGGCATCGCTTCCCATATACAGATTAAATATCTCATCCAGGCCATCAAGCTGTCTGAGCAGTTGCTGGAATTCAGGAAGCTGGTGAGTAATGGAAGTATCTTCTCCCAGCGCCTTGTCGATTTTCAGCAAGAGCCATTGCATAGTCGCTGAACGTGTTCGTAGTTTTTTGGGATGAAAAAGCAGCCAATGCTCTTTGCACAAACAATGAATCAATCCCAGCCCCGCAGATAATCCGTTAACAGACTCGCATTCATATAGAGCCCACGCCAGCCAGCTGGCGACGCGCAGGTCTTTGGACTGATTTGAAAGGATATGTTCGCAGCCCTCTCTGATCCGCAGCCAGTCTACATTCACTTCCCCGAGAATGGCCTGTGCACCGCCCAACTCACGCTCCAAGGCTTCAAACGCCGTAGAAAAACGGATGTCTTCGCCTGCATAATCACCCGTTGCGACAGGATGCCGGGCCAGATCCAGATATCGAATAGAGAGTTTGTCTTTATTGGCCACTGCTCATATTCCCACACACCGTGCATTTCATTGTTAACGATTTTTCCAACCACTCATAAAGCCAGACAGACCTTATCGCCATGAAAACCAGCAAGCAAGGTGACACCTGAAAGATATTAAACTTTCGGAAAATTCTTACAAACAAACGAAGAAAATACGTAGGAACGCATATGATTTATGTACCAAGATATTTAACAACCTAACTATCTATTGACTAAACACGCGGTCACATGATCATCAGAACACACATATATATTCGGCTTAAAACTCACCTAGGAGGCGCCATGAAACGTCCAGCAACCTTGCCACTAGCACGTACAAAATTCATGACCTTCCGCACAAAAAGACCAGATATAAAAATATGGTTATATTCGGAGGCAATCCTGGAAAGCTGCGCAAAAAAATTAAAATAGTGCGCAGAGACTTGCGCAAGTCACTCGAAAAAACCCACAGCGAGCGGCACCCTTACATCCTTTCAAATGGCCAAACCAGCTGACAATACTGACTTAAGAGACACCTGGCACGTAACTTGTTATAGCGATGCTTCGACCTCCAAGCCGATTTGCTTGTGAGGCGCCACCGACTGTAAGGAAGGACGTTAATGCCTACACCCGCCTATATGACTGTCATAGACGCCAATCAGAAAATACTGACAGCAGGAGCTTTCACAGCAGACTCTGTCGGCAACGTCTATCAGGAAGGCCATGAAGATGAAGTAATAATCCAGGCATTCAGCCATAACATCATTAAACCCTGTGATCCTCAGTCAGGGCAGACTACTGGCCAACGAATTCATGGTCCTGCGTGTGTCACGAAAACTTTCGACAAGACCTCGCCATTGCTTCTGGAGGCTCTTTGCTCAGGCTCAAAGCTAAGCGAAGTCGAAATCAAGTGGTACCGGACGTCTATCGATGGCAAGCAGGAACACTATTACACCACCACCCTGGAGGATGCGGTCATCGTCAACATCAAGTCCTACATGCACAACTGCCAGGATCCGACGAACTCGCACTTTGGACACCTGGAGGACGTTCAATTCAGCTATCGCAAAATAACCTGGGACCACGTAAAGGCCACTACTACCGGGTCTGATGACTGGAGAAGTCCGAAGTCGGCATAACTCCGCTGCCCCGGCGGTTCGACAGGATCGGCGGGGTTTTCATAAACCGGCTAGGCACGGTGGTCCATATGACGCTGAACCCCACTGATAGACCTTATTTCAGCCTGAGCATCGACGGCCCTGAGCATGATTTTCAAATCCTTTCATTTACCGGCCATGAAGCGATCAATCAGCCCTTCTGTTTCAAGCTTGAGCTGGTCAGCGAGCGCGCTTCGCTCAATCTCGAAAGCCTGCTGAATTGCCCCGCATTTCTGCAGTACACATCCAGGGGCAACGGCATTCATGGAGTGATCGATCAGGTTTCCCAAGGCGATTCCGGCAGGCGTCTTACGCACTACTCAGTCACCTTGCGACCGAATCTGGCAAGGCTCAGGCATCGTACCAATCAGCGTATTTTCCAGAATCGAACAGTAAAGGAGATTATTGAGCAGGTACTGAAAGAACATCACCTGATAGGCGACGCCTACAGCTTCCAGCTCGGTATGACTTACCCCGAACGCGAATACTGCGTGCAGTATGGCGAGTCCGACCTGCACTTCATCCAGCGGCTTTGCGAAGAGGAAGGCCTGCACTACCACTTCAAACACAGCCACACAGCACATCAACTGGTGTTTGGTGATGACCAGACCGTATTTCCTAAACTAAATCCGGTTATCTATAAGCCGGACAGTGGCCTGGTACCGGGTGATTCGGTCATCAAGCGCTTCAGGTTGCGCCTGGAAACACGTACAAACAGCGTTACTCATCGCGATTACCACTTTGAAAAACCACTTCTGAAAATGGAAGGCTCGGCATATGACGACGCCCGGCCGGAGCTGGAGCACTACGAATACCCAGGCGGCTTCATTCATCGGGATCGAGGAGCGCATCTGGCGAGCCGCGCACTTGAGCGCCATCGCCAGGATTACCGACTGGGCGATGGCCAAAGTGATCAACCCACCTTGGTCAGCGGCCATTTTCTACCTTTGCGCGAGCACCCCAACGAGGAATGGAACGACCTGTGGCTGTTGACCGAAGTTCGTCATGAGGGCCGCCAGCCGCAGGGGCTTGAGGAGTCCGCCCATGCATTACAGAACAAGGGGGGCTTTCATCAGGGCTATCGCAATACCTTTCTCGCTACGCCGTGGCCATCCTCGTATCGCCCTCCCCGGCGTCATCCCAAGCCAAGAATATTCGGCAGCCAGACCGCTGTGGTCACCGGTCCGAAAGGTCAGGAAATACACTGCGACCGGCACGGCCGGGTCAAAGTGCAGTTTCATTGGGACCGCGAGGGACAGGCCAATGATCGCAGCAGTTGCTGGGTAAGGGTTTCGTCCGGTTGGGCCGGTCATCACTACGGCAGCATGGTCATCCCGCGAGTGGGTATGGAAGTACTGGTGACGTTCCTTGACGGCGACCCTGACCGTCCATTGGTCAGCGGCTGCCTGTATCACGCAGAGCACGTCCCACCCTACGATCTGCCTGCACATCAGACGCGCAGTGTATTCAAGACCCTGAGCAGCCCCGGTGGCAATGGTTCCAACGAGCTGCGCATCGAAGACCGGGCCGGTCAGGAGCAGATCTACGTTCATGCCCAGCGCGACTGGGAGCAGAACATTGAGCATGAGCAGAAAATCCGGGTCGGTCATCATCGGCATGAGCGGATCGAAGGCAACAGCTACAGCGAGTTCAAGATCGAGGAACATCGGACTGTCGATGGCGACCGGCTGACCGAGGTAAAAGCGAGCGATCACGTCACGGTGGGCGGAACCCGGCACATCAAAGTGGGTGATGGATTACTGGCCCACGCCGGACAGGAAATCCACCTCAAAGCCGGTAACAAACTGATCATCGAGGCAGGGCTGGAAATCACGCTAAAAGCAGGCGGCTCCTTTATCAAGGTCGATGCCAGTGGCGTGACCGTGAACGGGTCTCAGATAAAGCTCAATTCGGGGGGCAGCCCCGGAAACGGCTCTGGAGCAAACCCGCTACTTCCGGGTAATGCAGAGCGGCCAGAAGCTGGCGAATCAGGTGACATGCTTATCTCCGCACAGCGACAGGCAATGATACGCAGCCCATTGTGTAGCCAATGCTCGCAAGCAACCGAAGAACCGAAAAAATGAATCAAGCCAATTATCTGTTGATTGACGGAGTGCTCAGACCTGACGCCGTAAAACAGCTATACCAGTGCGACGAACCTATCGAGATCGCTCCGCTTTATCTCGGCACACGGTGGGCGGAGATCATGGATTTAGGCCCGGTACTTGTGCGCGCGGTTCATCCCTCCGAACTCATAGCGCAGTGGCATCGACATCCTGAACAACGTATCGACGCCTGCATTTTTTTCAGCAATGCGTCCTTGAAAATCGTCTCTGAACATTTGCAGCGTTTCCTGAGCCCCCTTGGTTATCTCGGTCATTCAAGTCTGCTGCGCTTCGCAGATCCGCTGGTGATGCACTATTGGCTATCGAGCTATGACCCTGAACATTTGAACTTGACGCTAGGCCCCATCGATCAACTCTGGGTTCAGTCACCCCTGCGCAGCTGGCAACAAAACCTCGATCCAGCGATCACGACATTTGTTAACGAGCGTGCGCAAAAAGTCTCTCGAGCGCATTTTCCTCTGGTGAGCGAACGTCAGTTGCAAGCCTTCGAAAGCTGCCATCGATGGCTATTCGAAGGGCGCCTATATGAATGGATCAAAAAGCAGGATCCGCGGGCCTTTCTGGATCAGAGCGACGATCAAATCGAAATCTGGCTGACGCATGTCGTGGACAGCGCAATTGAGTGGGGGCTGGTCAGTCAGTACGCACTGGCGACCTGGGCCGACATCTGCCACGACTGGGGCCTGGGCTTTGTAAGCTCGCCAAAGGGCCACTACCAATCCTGGTGCGCTCAGTCCCCCGAGCATCAGCATTTGCCACCGGAACTGCGCATAAACGCACTCGATGAATACCGTCAGAAAGTTCGTACCGACAGAGATTCCATGCATGACCGATAAATCCGGCACACTAACGCAACGACGTGCTGCAACGTTCGCCAAGATACCCGCCACGGCTACCAGTCTGTGCCCTTTCCGAAAACCTGAAGTCGCCATCGTGCCAGTGCGCTATGCGCTGGACCGCTCCCGCTACGATGCCGCGCCCGAGAAGCTGAAACCGCTACTCAAGGGCAGCCGCTGGGCGGTGATGCCGAAGCTGAAAACACGCAGCTATACCCTTCGCCAGCTGTATGACGGCTATGTGTATGTCTACGACGAAACGGCCGAAGTGTTGCATGAGTACGCGGTGTCAGCCGCCACCGGCAACCTGAGCCGTATTGTCTGGACCGATGCGCAGCTTGGCAGCGACCAGCGCAGTGGCGGCAGCGATGCCAAGCCTTTTCTGCTCTATCCGCGAAACAACCTGCTGCGCATCGCCTTTTCAGCGCAGCAGTGGACCTGGCGAATTTGCGAACACCTGCGTTCGAACCCGGCAAACCGCTCTTCATGGATGAAAGCGCTGGATCTGAAACGCTACTGCATGACCATGGCCGAGCCGGATACCCTGCCGTTGAACCGCATCGCCGAGGCGGTGGCGGACATCGACAAGGAGCATGTGGTTGGTGATGACCGCTTTGCAGACTCGGCGATTCCTACATCCAAGGCCTCCAGCGAAGAAACCCAGCCGCTGTTTTCGCCAATCGGCGCTGACGTTTTCTGGCAGGGCAGCGTAGAAGATCAGGACAGCTCCCTGCTCATCGCTCTTGATGATCCGCTGGCCATTTTCAACGATCTGGGCATGCAACTGGCCGCCGATCAGGCCGCTTACCGCAACTGGCAAGCCGAGCACGAACACAAGATTCAGATCGCCCAGACTGTCACCGCACTGTGTGGCGCTGAAGGCGAACCGGAGAAATTGCCGGCATCGGTGCGCAGCAATGCGGCGCTTACCCACCAGTACCTGAGCGACGTCGAAGCCTATTTTGAACAATGCATGTTTGAACAAGACCAGATCGGCAACAACACCGCTCCCGGTGGCGTACTGTTGCTGTCGGATGTTTTCAAGAGCCCGGAGATGCGTAAATCGATTGAAATGCGATACGGCAGCGCGCCCTCCGACGAGGCCCTGCAAGCCTGGAAAGATCGCCACAAATGGCGGCGCGAGGTCGATCTGAGCGGTGCGCGTGCGTACCTTCAGCAGCACCTGCCAACCGGCGACACACTGCTGCAACAGGTGCGTGACACGCAAAGCGACTTTCGGCAATGGTCGACCCATCTGGGCACAGAACCGCTCAAGCTGTTTGTCGACACCACCCACCCAGAAAGCCTGCTGTATCTGCAAACAGTCATGCTCAACCTGCAGATCATTTACGCTCAGGACAACGCCGCCAGCGCCTGGCTCGCCGAGCAGGAAGCCAGCGACAGCAGCCCGTTTGGCAACTTGCGCTACGGCTTCTCACCGGCGCTCAAGCACGCGCTGCATCAGGAGGCCAACGCGCTGTTGAACGGCCTTGGCGACGTCACCAACCTGGCCACCCGAATCGGCGAACTCAACGGCACGCTCAATCACCAGGGCTTTGCCGACAAGCCGTGGATGAAGGCGTTGAAACAACCTGTTCAGGACACCTTCAAAGCCCTCGGCCAACTGGCCAGCAACGCAGGCAAAGCGACGTTCGAAAGTATCCTGCTGGCCTGGGTGCCCATCGACAGCCGCCTGGCGGTGGGCAAGCAGCAGAACATCGTTGCACTGATACGCACGCTGTTGATCGGTCAGATTTTGCTCGACTCAAAGGCGCGTATTGCAATCGATCACACAATGCTCGCGAAGCTGAAAAACTGGATCAACGAGTGGCGGGTACTCAACAAACAGATCAGCGACACCCGCCGCAGCTGGCTCTATCCAACCGCTTACAACCCCCGCAAAAGCATCGCCAGCCACCTGCGTGCGCTCGAGCAAAAACTTCGCCTGCACGAACTGAGCATGCCAGCCCTGCTCGACTTTCAGAACAACGAATATGCGAGGCAACTGCAGGGCGAGATTCGCCAGCACTTCCAGTCAGGCAAAACACTGGCCAAGGACTGGCTCGCTTCCGCCAAACGCTGGATCGACAACCTGGGCGGTATGGCGGGCTCGATCACCTGGGGCGTGATCATGCTCAACTTCATCAACACCGCCTTCACTTATCGCGACCTTACTCGGGATGGCGACTTCAGCACCAAGGACATCGGCAAGGTGACGTATGGGTTGGGGTATAGCTTTAACTTGCTGATGGCGGTGTTTGTTGAAGCGCCGTGGGCAATTATCAGGGATGCGACGCCGGTGCTGATCGATGGCAAGAATGTCGGGATTCTGGATCGCTCTGCGGGTTATTGGAGGGCGAAGGGAAATCTCGCGTGGGGTGATGCGGTACGTGGGTTCAGGGTTTCGATGGTGGCGATGGGGGGGGTTGGGGTAGCGGCGTCTACGTTGGAGTTGATAGACATCTACGATGACCTGACTAAAACAAAAACAACTGAAGAGGCAACTGTCACACGTATAAAATTTGGTTCAGTAGGCCTTATGGCGATAGGCAGCACATTCCAGCTCGCTGCAGGAATTCTTCCAACCAGTTCTTATACATTGGTTGCAATGAACCCGTGGTTTAGCGTAGCAATTCTGCTAACAGGTGTGATTTATCTATTGACTAATATGGCGTTGAATTATTTCAAGCAAGATAGCGTTGGATGGTGGCTGCGAAAATGCAGCTGGTCCAAATCAATCAACTACCATTATTCAACAGATGCAGATGGTCAACTTGAAGAAAAACTTGCTCTGCTCACGATACAGCTGAGCCCTCAGGTTCATGTTAAAAGCACCACACGCGACGAAGACCATTATTTTGGTAGAGATACCCCCTATAGCGCTCCGGTACAATACGGTGCTGGTGTGCAAATTCTTCTGCCAAGCGCAGTGCGCGGACAATCAGTACATTTCAATATCATCAGTAGTAAACGTCCACTGGGCGTGCTGCCTGTAGCAAAAATTGATGACCCGATACTCGACCCCTTTCTCGATAGAGGACAGTTCAAGAAGGTTGATCAATTTAAAAAGCTTGTCAATCAGCCCGCTCGCAAAGCCCAAGAAGATTTCACATTTCCGCTTATGCCCCCTGAAAGTGAAGATGTTGTTTGGGAAACCTGGGTGCCGCTTGAGAAAGACGCAACGTATCTGGAACTACAAATATGGTATCCCGACAGTCTGATAAGACCTGGTCAACAGGACGTAGGCTACCTGTTTCAACTGAAACTTGATAGTCAGGGAGATACAGCAGTCGACGGGCTGGCACATGTCGAACTGGAAATAAAAGCGTCTAGTCGAATCAGCACCTTGACACTTGAAATAGCGGAATAACATCATGACTGATAAAACGAAAGCCCCTATCTTGCAAAAAACAAAAAACAACATCGCTGATGATTCAGGTAATGCTAAAACAATCAGTCCGAGCCTAGCGAGCAACGATATTTTTAACTGGTCCATAAAAACCATGGCAAGATCCCCCAATGAAATATTTTGGACCCAGCTAGGTACGATATTTATATGCGCGCTGCCCATGAGCTTCTGCATATGGCTTGGCAGGGATGTCTATCTAGAGAAGCCCTCTGAGGCACTTTTTCTGGTGTACACATTTGCGGGCGCCGCCATCTACATCATAGCGTTAGGCGTCCGCCAAAAAACCATCTACAACTACACCATCAAAACCGACAGAGCCCACCTCGAGTACTACCTCCACTACCCCGACTTCGCCTCTTCCTTTTTCAAAGGCATCGCCATCTCCGTGATCATGCTGTTCGTATTCGTAGCCATACTCACCGGCTCGCTGCTCTTCCTGATCGGCCCCGTGGCCATGGTATTCATCGCAGCCATCAAGCTACTCAACTGGGAAAACCCCATCCACCACGAACAAAGCCTGCCATGGGGCGAGTACAACTTCGTCACTGTCGACCGCAAACGCTTGATGATCATCACGCACCGCACGGACGTCACTCTCGGCTTCGAGGTCCGCTTCCAGCACGAGGTACTGTTCAACAAGTACCTGAGCTTTCTCCACACCGTGCTCCCCTCCACGGCTGAGTTCACCGAAAAAGCCTGGAAGTGGTAACACACCCAAGCTAGGCTCTGTACGAAAAGTCGGCGAGCGAAGGTCAGGCGAGGCAAAAACAGGCGAGGAAGCGGAGTCTACGTGTTGTAAATGAGCATTCCGAGCCTGTTTTTAACGAAGCATCACCGAGCGCAGCCACTTTTCGTACAGAGCCTAACGTACACGCCGGACTTCAAGCCCTACCCACCAAGGCCTCACCATGATCCAGATCCGCCCCATGACACCGGAAGATTTCGAGCGCTTCTGGCCCACCTTTCAAGCTGTCGTCATCGCTCAGGAAACCTACGCCTACGACCCTGCCCTCACTCAGGAGCAGGCCCGCGATTTGTGGATGAAGGCGCCGCTGCACACGTTGATTGCCGAGGAAGATGGCCAGCTGTTGGGCAGCTATTACCTGAAGGCTAATGCGGCAGGCCCGGGTAATCATGTCTGCAACTGTGGCTATATGGTGACGGACGCGGCGCGGGGTCGTGGTGTGGCGCGGTTGATGTGTGAGCATTCGCAGCAACTTGCGCGCGACAGCGGGTTCCTGGCGATGCAGTTCAATTCGGTGGTCGCCAGTAATGAGGTGGCGGTCGGGTTGTGGAGCAAGCTGGGTTTCGAGACGGTCGGGCGGTTGCCCAAGGCTTATCGTCATGCCCGATTGGGCCTGGTGGATTGTCTGGTGATGTTCAAGTGGCTGGCTGATGAGCCTGTGGCCAAAGAGCCTGCGCAGCCCAAACTGATTGGCCGCAAGAATATCGAATCCGTGGTGTCGCGTCCGCGTCGAAAATAAGCATGACGCGCACATGAAAACGGGGCCTGCTCAGCATGAGCAGGCCCCGTTTTGCATTACAGCTCGGTGCTTATTTGCCAGCCCCCATATCGGGCTGCTTCTGCAGCAACACCCGAGTCACTCGACGCTCTTCCACCCCGACGACGTGCAGGTTCCAGCCCTGCCAGCTGAGGCTGTCGCCGGTAGACGGCAGGCGATCGAGCAGGCTCATGACCAGTCCGGCGAGGGTCTGATAGTCCTCGGTCGCCTTGACCTGGAAGCCGGTGCGCTCGCGAATCAGGCTCAGGTTCAAGGCACCCGATACCACGAAGTCCTCGCCCTGCTCGACAATGTCCGGTCCTTCCACTTCGCTGGCGTCAGGCAGCTGGCCAGCGATGGACTCGAGAATGTCGGTCATGCTCAAGACGCCGATGAAGTCACCAAACTCGTTGACCACAAAGGCGATGTGCGTCGATTCCTTGCGCATCTGCTCCAGGGCATTGAGGATGGTGAAGCTTTCCAGCAGGTTGATTGCCTTGCGCGACATCAGTTTCAAGTCGGGCTCGTTGCCGGACAACAGCTCCTTGAACAGCTCTTTCTTGTGCACGAAGCCCAGCGGCTCATCGATACCGCGCTCGCCAATCAGCGGCAGACGCGAGTAGGACGAGTGCATCAGTTTCAGACGGATCTTCTCGGCGCTGTCGTTCAGGTCGATACAGTCGACTTCCGCCCTCGGCGTCATCACTGTGCGAATCGGCCGCTCTGCCAGCTGCAGTACGCCGCTGATCATCACGCGCTCACGACGGTCGAACACCGGCTCGCTGCTTTCCCCATCCAGCATGTCGGTGATTTCCTCATCGACGTCACCAGACTCCAGCTTGCGACCGCCCAGCAGGCGCATCACCGCGTGGGCTGCCCGCTCGCGGCGCGGCAGGTGGCCATGAGCCGACTTCTTGCTGCGCTTGCGGGCGATCTGGTTGAACACTTCGATGAGGATCGAGAAGCCGATGGCCGCATACAGATAGCCCTTGGGAATATGGAAGCCCAGGCCTTCGGCGGTCAGGCTGAAACCGATCATCATCAGGAAGCCCAGACACAGCATGATCACCGTCGGGCGGCTGTTGACGAATTTGGTCAGCGGCTTGCTGGCAATCATCATCAGGCCGATGGAGAAGATCACAGCGATCATCATCACCGACAGGTGCTCGACCATGCCGACGGCGGTAATCACCGCATCCAGCGAGAACACGGCGTCCAGTACGACGATCTGCGCAACGATAGGCCAGAACAACGCATAGCCCGCATTACCGGCGCGCTGGGCGACGTGGCCTTCCAGGCGCTCGTGCAGTTCCATGGTGGCCTTGAACAGCAGGAACACACCACCAAACAGCATGATCAGGTCGCGACCGGAGAACGTCTTGCCGAAGACCTCGAACAAAGGCTCGGTCAGGGTCACCATCCACGAGATGCTCGCCAGCAGGCCAAGGCGCATGATCAATGCCAGCGACAGACCGATGACGCGCGCCTTGTCGCGTTGTTCAGGGGGCAGTTTGTCGGCCAGGATGGCGATGAACACCAGGTTGTCGATGCCCAGCACCAGTTCCAGCACGATAAGGGTCAGCAGGCCAAGCCATGCCGTGGGATCAGCGATCCATTCCATGGTTTATGCAGCCTCACGATAAAAATGGCAGGGGTTGGTATGGGTCACTGTAGACCAGACACCATGGCTGAACGTCAGGCATGGCGTTGCAGCGTCAGGACGCGAAGGTCTGCCGTAATCCATGCAGTGCAAGAGGCTAAGTAGAGAGACGTTCGAATGGAGCGGCCTGCTCGGTAACAGTGAGATCACCGGCCAGCCATAAGCGATGGGAGGAGGACAACTCGGAGGCTCCTGGAGGGTATTCATACAGTCCTGAAAATCAATACGGGCGCTGATCGTACAATACACATAGATGTTTCGTACGTTGAGAAAGTATTACAAGACTTGACCACGGAGCATGCTGCTTGCTGCTTGCTGAGCAGCAAATGAGCACAGGGCGACGTTTTGTCACACCTCCAGGCACTACCAGTTGTCTGACAACAGAATGGCGCGGGTAGATGCGCCAATCCATTTGTTTTAAAATGTTTCCATACCGTCAGGCATGCGCAGTGCTGCTCGCGATCCGTTTCAACGTCGCCCTTCACTGCTCGCCTGAACAGAATCATAAAAAGAAAGCCCGTCATAGACGGGCTTTTTTCGTTTTCAGCTTTTGCATCCGATGCCCTCGACGGCATCCGGGCAACCCGTTTTCTTAACCTTTGAGGTGATTTACCCATGCTGCGCATCGTTGTTGTTCATTTGTTCCAGTGGCTCAAGCGTCTGTCGTCCGCGCTGTTCTTCCGCAGCGCAGAGGACAACTATTCGCGCAGCTTCACACGGGAAGACGATGACGAAGGCCGCTGGACCTTTGTTTCGATCGTCATCGTTCTGACCCTCAGCCTTTATTGCCTGGCGGGCCTGGGTTACTACGCCAAGACCAATATCTGGGACGGCTTCACTCAAGAGCAGAAAGAGAACATCGCGCAGGCCATGGTGGTCAGCTCGCAGAATCTCTGACAGTTACTGGGGTTCGACTAAACGGGGGAAGCGAAAGCTTCCCCCGTTTTCGTTTCCACCGGTTTGTCATGAGGCGGCTTGTCATGAAGCGGCTTTTCTGCGAGAAAGCCCGCTCGCGCCAATGACAGAGCGCGCTGCCACCGGAAGCTTGGCAATGAGCAAAGAATTACAGATTACCGATCTGCACCCCGGCGAGGGCAAGGCAGCGGTAAAGGGTGCACTGATCACCACGCATTACACCGGAACCCTTGAAGACGGGACTGTGTTCGATTCCTCCCACGAGCGTGGCAAGCCGTTTCAGTGCGTGATCGGCACTGGTCGCGTCATTAAAGGCTGGGACCAGGGCCTGATTGGCATGAAAGTCGGCGGAAAGCGTCAATTGTTCGTCCCCGCTCACCTTGCTTACGGCGACAGAAGCATGGGCGCGCACATCAAGCCCGGTGCCGACCTGACGTTCGAAATAGAACTGCTGGAAGTGCTGACCCGCGACGATTGAGCAGCTTGCCTTGCAGATCAGCCTGAATCGGCCGATACCCTGACGCACAGGCACACGCCTGATTGCTTGTTATCGCAGAAAAAGCCATGCTCCGGGTATGGAATTCAAGGTCTTGGCACAGGAACACGTATGGCGCTCAATAAGTCGACTCAGGAGCTGAAGCGACACCTGAAAGGGACAGCAACCAACCTGGAAAACACGGCGGAAGAAATTCTCAAACTCGCCTCGCAGATGAACGATGTGGATGTCACCGCAGTGCTGCAGATGGTCAACCGTCTTTACAGCGATGCCGACCAGCTCAAAGCCTATGCTGATGAGGTCAAGGCCAAGCGGATCGTGCGCGCCAAGCCGCTGTAAATCGCTGCACCCAAGTTCAGACGCGCTTTCTTCGGTCCAGAGGACCTTCGATGCTGCCACAGCCCGCCACTTCCAGCGTCAGCCCAAGGCATCTGAGCCTGCAGAAATGGCGTGGCCGGGTCGGTATGGGGCTGGTTGCGAGCCTGTCGGTTCTGGCCGGCATGACCGATGCCATTGGCTTCATGGCGACCGGCGATTTCGTTTCGTTCATGAGTGGCAACACCACCCGGCTTGCCGTTGCGATCAGTGATGGCGACCTGAGCGTGACGGTGCGTCTGACCCTTGCAATCCTTGCTTTCATTGCCGGCAATGCGCTGGGCGTGGTGGTTGTGCGCCTTGGCGGGCGGCGTGCCCTGCCTTTGCTGCTGGGCATCGCCACGCTGCTTTGTGCGGCTGCCGCATGGCCACTGGAAAGCAACATGCTCGCGCTGATCTGGGCGATTCTGGCAATGGGCATGCTCAACGCCGCCGTCGAGCAGGTCAACGGGCTGCCGGTCGGTCTGACTTACGTGACCGGTGCGCTGTCGCGTTTCGGTCGTGGCCTGGGGCGCTGGATGCTGGGGGAACGCCGGGACGGCTGGCGCGTGCAACTGGTCCCCTGGGTCGGCATGTTCATCGGGGCCGTGATAGGCGCGCTACTCGAGCACCGCCTGGGGCTCAACGCCCTGTTGATCAGCGGCAGCTTGTCGGCGTTGCTGGGACTGGTTTCGCTGAAAATCCCGCACCGCTGGCAACGTCAATACATGCCACGCTGAACCCTGCGATGCCCATCTGCTGAAATACGTTTACCATACGCAGCTTTTCCTGACCGATCTGCGCCATGACCCCTGAAGCACTCGCGATTCTGCAACAGCACCTGATCGACGCGTTCAACAACGTCCCGAATGAAACCCGCCGCCTGTTTCACGGCCGTGGTCGTGTGTGGCCAGGGCTGGAGCACATCACCGTCGACTGGATGCAGGGCGTGGTGCTGGTCTCGGTGTTCAAGGAGCCTCTTGAATCCGAGCTGGCAGCATTGATGCAGCTGTTGCACGCGTTGATCGAAACGCCCCAGTGGCAGCACAGCCAGGCTCACACCCTACTGCTGCAACACCGCTATCTGCCTCAGAGCACCACCCAATGGCTGACCGGCGAGGTCGTGGATGAATGGGTGATCACCGAAAACGGCCTGCGCTACAAAGTCGATTTCGGCAAAAAGCAGAACAGCGGGCTGTTTCTGGACATGCGCTACGGCCGTGAATGGGTGCAGGCTCAGGCCAAGGGCAAACGCATCCTCAATCTGTTCGCCTACACCTGCGGCTTCTCGGTCGCCGCCCTGGCCGGGGGGGCCGACCACGTCGTGAATCTGGACATGGCCCGTGCTGCGTTGAATCGCGGTCGCGAGAATCATCGCCTCAATGATCAGGACCTCAGCCGCGTGACCTTTCTGGGCCATGACCTGTTCAAGTCCTGGGCCAAGGTCACCCGTTGCGGCCCTTATGACCTGGTCATTATTGACCCGCCGTCCTTCCAGAAAGGCAGTTTCATGCTCGACAAGGACTACCAGCGTGTCCTGCGTCGATTGCCGGAGTTGCTGGACGAGAACGGTTCAGTGCTGGCGTGCATGAACGATCCCGCACTGGGACCGGACTTTCTGATTCAGCACACCGCAGTCGAAGCACCTTGCCTGCGCTTCGAGCAGCGCCTGGAAAACCCGCCGGAGTTCCCCGACGCTCGCGTTGAGGGCGGCCTGAAGGCGCTGGTGTTCAAGGCAGAAGGCCTGAGCCGCAGCGGATGGGCGTAACGGGCCGGGGCTGACCGCCTCTTATACGCCGAAGAGGCTGTCAGGTTTTCAAGTGACTCAGGCACCCAAACGCGCAATCACATCCCCGAGACCAGTAGAAAGGCCCCTCAGTTCCTGACTGGCGTTCTGGGTACGTTTGACGTTGTCCTGATTGGTCACGGCGATGGCGGTGATTTCCGTGAGGTTGCGCGAGATGTCCTCTGCCACGGAAGTCTGCTCTTCGGCAGCCGTCGCAATCTGGCGATTCATGTCGCGAATATTCTCCACGGCCATGGTAATGCGCTGAAGGGTTGCGCCAGCGTTCGCGACCTGCTCCACGCTCTCTTCACTCCGCGCCTGACCGCCCTGAATGGCCTGCACCGCATCACTGGCACCGGTTTGCACCGAATTGATGATCTGATTGATTTCGGAGGTTGAAACGGCAGTACGCTGCGCCAGTGTACGAACCTCGTCAGCCACCACCGCGAAACCGCGTCCGGCGTCACCGGCCCGTGCGGCTTCGATCGCGGCATTCAGCGCCAGCAGATTGGTCTGATCGGCAATGCTGCGGATCACTTCCAGCACTTTGCCAATACGGCCGCTGTCGGTTTCCAGTCGCTCGATGACATCGGCCGTCAAAGCGATCTCGTTGCGCATGCGGGTGATGGTCGCAATGGTCAATTGCATGACCCTCTCGCCATCCTGAGCGCTCTGGTCGGCCTCATCCGCAGCTCGCGCAGCATCGGCGGCATGTCGGGCAACGTCCTGAGCGGTGGCAGACATCTCGGTCATGGCGGTCGCGACCTGATCGGTACGCTCGAACTGCTCATGAGTGCCTTGCGCCATCAACTCGGCAATGGCATTCAACTCGCCGCCCGCCGTGTCCAGATCGGTGCTGCTGCGCTTGAGGCGGTTGAAGGTGTCGGCCAGGAAATCCCGCAGGGTATTTGCGGCAACGGCCAGACGACCCAGTTCGTCCTGTCGCGTGACCTCGACACGCGCCCCGAATTTGCCTTCGCTCAACTGGGCGACGTATTCGATAAGCATGCGAATGGGCGCAATCAGGTTGCGATTGACCATCCACAGCGCCAACAAACCGACCAGCAGCGCAGACACCAGCATCACCACGGCACCGACCAGAATGGTACGTTGGGCTTCATGGCTGATGGCAACAGACTGAGCGTCGCTGCTCTTGTGCAATTGATCGACCAGACCAGCCATCTGCTCGCTGGTAGGACGGTCGACGCCTTTGACCGCCATGTCACCCGCGCCAGCGTCACCGCCCGCAGCAACAAACGCATCACGACCGGTCCGGTAGGCCTTACCCAGCGCCTGGTGTGCCTGCTGCAGCGTCTGCACCTGGCTTTTCAGCGCCGCGTCGGTGCCGTGCATTTCAGCAAGCCGACCCAGCGTGCCTTGCACCTTGCGCTCTTGCTCTTCGAACTGCCCCCAGTACTTGTCGCGCTCGGCGGGTGTTTTGCCACGCAACAGGACGTTTTTCCACTCCTGGACCTGAATCTTGAACTCCAGGTTGGCTTCGTCCACCAGTTGCGACGCCCGGACCGGGCCGTCGATAAGGCTGCGATAAGCCTGCACGTTATCGGAGAGAAAGTTGAAGCAGGCCAAGGCAATGACCAGCACAAGCGCAAGGCTACCGCCGAGCAGACCTAGAATTTGCAGTCGCAGGGATTTGGACATCAGGACGATCTCTGGAGAAAAAGAATCCGCGGGATACGCGAAAGTTGCAGGCACGTCCCTGTAGACCGATCTTGTGGATCAGCTATGTGTGGCCCCCAAGATCAGCATCGGCTCACGAAGATTTTTCTTTAAAAACAGCGATGATCGGCAATAAACCCGATTACAGAACAAAACAGCAGCGGGTAACCTGCTGCCTATTCAACCTGCCCAAACACCTGGCTGGGCCGCCGCAGCGAAGGGTCGAACGGGTTGATTCGGGCACTGATGGCTGTGGCTTCGCGCTTGAGCAGTTCGACCACGGTCATCAGGCGATCTGGCCCCAGCCGATCGGAGATGGTCGCCACGCTGAGCGCAGCCACTGCGCGACCGCTGCGGTCCAGGATCGGCACAGCAAGCCCGGCCATGCCCGGAAGCGCGCCGGTGTTGCGCCCCGCGTAGCCCTGGCGTCGTACGTTTTCCACCTCCGAACGCAGAAATACCTCGTCGTACAGGTGAAAATCCTTGAGCCGTGGCAGGTTGTAGGCAATGACCGTTTCCCGCTCGTCCTCGGGCAGAAACGCAAGAATTGCCAGACTGCCCTGCCCCACGCCCAAGGCTACACGGCCGCCGATGTCGCCGGTGAATGTGCGGATCGGGTACGGGCCTTCGCTGCGGTCCAGGCAGATCGCGTCGAAACCGCTGCGTGCCAGCAGAAACAGCGAGTCACCCAGTGAGGCGGACAGGCGCAAAAGGCTGGGGCGCACCACGTCACGCAGGTTGCCGGTATTACCCGCCTTGGCGGCCAGGGCGAAGAACTCGATGCTCAACCGATAACGTTTGCTGAGCAGATCCTGCTCGACCATGCCCTCATCCATCAGGCTGCGCAGCAAGCGGTGCGTGGTAGGTTGCGACAGCCCGACACGCTGGGCGAGTTGCGTGACCCGCTCGCCGCCTTCGTCACAATCGCCCAGGCAGCGCAGTACCGCGAACAGACGGGAAACGGCTCCCACTCCGACTTCAGCTTTCTCGCTATTCCGATCAGTGGAATTATCAATGGCAATATCTCTTTATATTTCCACTAAAAGAATTAATCCAAAGAAAAATGTTATTCAGTGAAATTCTCTGTTGAGCCCATCCTAGCCTTCGCCCTACTCTCAGTCCACAGGGGCGATTTGAACAATCATCGGTAGCCGACGCAGAGCGAGCACCAACGTCCACAGAACTGTATGACTTCATTTCGCATCTGCCCATGACAAACGCGTGCTTCGGCGCGCATGCACAAAGGTGGAAGCAGGCATGGCATTTCTGCAGCTCGAAGGACTCTCCAAACGCTACGGCTCCATTGACGCGGTGGTTGCCACCAACCTGGCCGTCGACAAGGGCGAATTCGTATCACTGCTCGGCCCTTCCGGCTGCGGCAAAACCACCACCCTGCAAATGATCGCCGGCTTCGTTGACGTCAGTGACGGACGCATTGTGCTCGACGGGCGCGACATCACCCATGCCAAACCCAGCAGCCGAGGCCTCGGCGTAGTGTTTCAAAGCTATGCGCTGTTTCCGCACATGACCGTGGCTGACAACGTTGCGTTCGGCCTGCGTATGCGCAAGGTGCCTGCCGCCGAGTTGCACCCGCGTGTCAAACGGGTACTGGAACTGGTGCGCCTCGGTCAGCATGCCGAGCGCTACCCGCGCGAGTTGTCCGGTGGTCAGCGCCAACGGGTCGCATTGGCTCGCGCACTGGTGATCGAGCCGCCAGTGCTGCTGCTCGACGAGCCGCTGTCCAACCTGGACGCCAACCTGCGCGAAGAGATGCAGTTCGAGATCCGCCGCATTCAGAATGAAGTCGGCATTACCACGCTGATGGTCACCCACGATCAGGCCGAAGCCCTGTCGATCAGCGATCGGGTGGTGGTGATGCAGGCCGGTCGTATCACCCAGATCGACGAGCCTTACAAGCTTTACGAACACCCGCGCACACGCTTCATTTCGGGTTTTGTCGGCAAGGCCAACATGTTGCAGGGTGATCTGGACAGCAGCGGCATTCCGCAGATTCGTCAGGTGCCCGGCGATGGTAGCCTGACCCTCAGCCTGCGTCCCGAGAAGATCGATCTGGTGGCACCTGGCTGCGGACGACTGTCCGGACGCATCGTCACCCGTTATTTCCTCGGCAGCCAGTGGCTGTATCGCATCCAGACCGGCATTGGCGAAGTGACGGTAGTACGTCGCAACGACGGCCAGGCGCCGCTGGAACAAGGCGCGGCGGTCGACATGGACTGGCCCAACGAGTTGCTGCGCGTGCTGGATGCCGACGAGGTGCGCGCATGAGCCTGCTGAGCGAAATGCGTCAGGGCGGCCGCGGCTACTGGCTTTCAGCTCCGGCGCTGGCGCTGTATATCGGCTTGCTGGTGTTGCCGCTGGGTCTGACCCTGGTGCTGTCGTTCAACATGTTCGATTATCAGGTCGGGGTGAAAAGCGACAGCTACACGCTGGCCAACTATATGGCCGTGGTCACCGACTCGTATTTCTATGAAATCTTCCTGCGCACCTTCTGGATCAGTGCGCTGGTCACCCTGCTGTGCGTGCTGATCGGCGTCCCCGAAGCCTACATTCTCAGCCGCATGGGCACGCCGTGGCGCTCGATCTTCCTGATCCTGATTCTCACGCCGCTGCTGATCTCTGTGGTGGTCCGGGCGTTCGGCTGGAGCCTGCTGCTGGGCGCAGACGGTCTGATCAATCAGGTCATCCAGTTCATGGGCGGACGCCCGGTGAAACTGCTGTACACCCCGTTTGCCGTGGTCATCGCGCTGGTCCACGTCATGTTGCCGTTCATGATCATTCCGGTCTGGACCTCGCTGCAGAAGCTCGACCCCACAGCCGAACAGGCCGCGCTGTCGCTGGGCGCCAGCCAGGCGAAAGTCATGCGTCTGATCGTGCTGCCGCAGGTCATGCCCGGTGTGCTGTCCGGCTCGCTGATCGTGTTCGGTCTGGCCGCCAGCTCATTCGCCATTCCCGGACTGCTCGGCGGACGACGTCTGAAGATGGTCGCCACGGTGATCTACGACCAGTACCTGTCGGAGCTGAACTGGCCGATGGGCGCGACCCTTGCCGTGGCGCTGCTGCTGGTCAACCTGCTGGTCATGCTGTCCTGGAACCGCATGATCGAAGGCCGTTACAAAAAAACTCTGGGGGAATGATCCATGTCCAAGAACGGTCCGTTGGCCCTCTCGTTTCATGCGCTGGTGGTGATCTTCATGATGGCCCCGCTGGTGGTGGTGTGCCTGGTGGCGTTCACCCCGGAAAACACCTTGAGCCTGCCCACCACCCACTTCTCGCTGCGCTGGTTCAAGGCCGTCTTCGAGCGCGCCGACTTTATCGATTCTTTCTACAACAGCCTGATCCTGGCGTTCGTATCGGCGACGCTGGCCACCCTGATCGCGGTACCCGCTGCTCTGGCGATCACTCGCCATACATTCCCGGGCCGCAATTTTTTCAATGCCCTGTTTCTGTCGCCGATCATCATTCCGCACCTGGTACTGGGGGTGGCGATGCTGCGCCTGTTTGCACTGATGGGCGTGAACGGCAGCTTCACCTGGCTGATCTTCGCCCATGTGCTGGTCATCACGCCTTACGTACTGCGCCTGGTACTGGCAGCGGCAATCGGCATCGACCGCAGCGCCGAGCACGCCGCCGAGTCCCTGGGGGCCGATCGTTTCACGCTGTTTCGGCAGATCACCCTGCCAATGATCCTGCCCGGCGTGGCAGGCGGCTGGTTACTGGCGTTCATCAACAGCTTCGATGAAGTCACGCTGTCGATCTTCGTCACCTCGCCCGCGACCCAGACCCTGCCGGTGCGCATGTATGTCTACGCCACCGAATCCATCGACCCGATGATGGCCGCCGTGTCGGCGCTGGTCATCGCCCTCACCGCCGCCACCATGATCCTGCTCGACCGGGTCTATGGGCTGGATCGCGTGCTGGTCGGCAAACACTAACCGGAGCTTTGACGTTATGGCATTGCTGAAACGACTGACCGAACATGACCGCCCGGTTCTGCCCTTTACCCTTGACGGCCAACCGGCCAGCGGTCTGTTGGGCGACACCTTGCTGACTGCGGTACTGACCGCCAGCGACCACTTGCGCGGCAGTGACTTCAGTGCCGAACCTCGCGCCGGTTTCTGCATGATGGGCGCCTGTCAGGACTGCTGGGTAAGGCTGGGTGACGGTCAGCGCGTGCGTGCCTGTTCGACGCTGCTGGAAGCCGGTCAGGCGGTAATTCGTGAACCGGGGCGCTGCGTATGAGTGATCAGGCCATTGCCATTGTCGGCGCAGGACCGGCCGGTATTCGCGCCGCCCAGACGCTACTGGCTCACGGCATCAAGGCCTGCCTGATCGATGAAGGGCTGCGCGGCGGCGGCCAGATCTACCGTCGCCAGCCGGACAACTTCCAGCGCTCGGCCAAGGCGCTCTACGGTTTTGAAAGTGCCAAGGCGGTCGCGGTGCACGAAGCGCTCGACACGCTGGCAGCGCAGATCGACTACCGGCCGCAGACGCTGGTCTGGAATGCCGAAGATCATCAACTCGATACCCTGCAAAACGGTACCGCTGCCACCGTCGATTTCAGCCACCTGATCGTCGCCACCGGTGCCACGGATCGCATTCTGCCGGTGCCCGGCTGGACCCTGCCCGGCGTGTACAGCCTCGGCGCAGCGCAGGTCGCGCTCAAATACCAGGGCTGCGCGATCGGCCAGCGCGTGGTGTTTTGTGGCAGCGGCCCGTTGCTGTATCTGGTCGCCTATCAGTACGCCAAGGCTGGCGCAAAAGTGCTGGCGGTGCTCGACAGCGCGCCGTTTTCGGCGCAATGCAAGGCATTGCCGGCGCTGCTGGGCCAACCGGCAACGCTGGCCAAAGGCATCTACTACCGCGCGAGGCTGAGCGCGCACGGCATTCCGGTGCATCAAGGTGCGCAGCTGACACGCATCGACGGGGAAAAACGCGTAGACGGCATTCAATGGCAACGTAACGGCAAATCAGGCCACCTGGCCTGTGACGCGGTCGCTTTTGCCCATGCACTGCGCAGCGAGACACAACTGGCCGACCTGCTGGGCTGTGAATTCGCCTGGAGCGCGCTCAACCGGGCGTGGCTGCCGACCCGCGATGACTGTGGACGCAGCAACGTCTCAGGCATCTATCTGGCGGGCGACGGCGCGGGAATCATGGGCGCAGACGCTGCGGAAATGGCCGGAGAACTGGCCGCGCTCGGGCTGCTGCAAGACATCGGCGTGGTCGCAGACACCGCCCGTATCGACACGCTTAAAAGTGCCTTGCGACGCATCGAACGCTTCCGCCACGGGCTGGAAACCGCGTTTCCGTTCCCTGAGGACTGGGCCGCCAACGTGGCGGATGACACGCTGGTGTGCCGCTGCGAAGAAGTCTCTGCAGGCGAGATTCGCAGTGCCGTGCAGGACGGTCATTGGGAGATCAACCGGGTCAAGGCTATGTGCCGGGTCGGCATGGGTCGCTGTCAGGGTCGGATGTGTGGCCTGGCCGCGGCCGAGATCATCGCCCGCGAGAGCGGCCGGTCCGTCGAGCACGTCGGCCGCCTGCGCGGTCAGGCACCGATCAAGCCGCTGCCCTTCGGTCTGGGGATGCAGCCCATGGAGAAGCAATCGGTGGAGACGCAACCATGAGCACACTGATTGAAACCGATGCGATTGTCATCGGCGGCGGCATTGTCGGCGCCTCGGCAGCCTTGACGCTGGCCCTGAAGGGCAAGCGGGTCGCCTTGCTGGAACGCGATTTTTGCGGATCGCACTCCAGCGGCGTCAATTACGGCGGCGTGCGGCGTCAGGGCCGTCCGCTGTCGCAGTTACCCTTGTCGCAACGGGCGCACCAGATCTGGGGCAACCTGCGCGAGCTGATCGGCATAGACGGCGAGTACCAGCGCTCGGGCCACCTCAAACTGGCGCGCAGCGAACAGGACATGAACGCCTTGCGCGCCTACGCCGAAGCCAGTCAGGGATTCGGCCTGGATTTGCAGTTGCTTGATCGCGATCAACTGCGCGCGCGTTATCCCTGGGCAGGCGATGTTGCTGTCGGTGCATCGCTGTGCGCCGACGATGGACACGCCAATCCACGCCTGGTGTCGCCGGCCTTCGCCCGCGCTGCGCGTCGGGCAGGCGCGCAGGTGTTCGAGCAGGCGCCGGTCAGTGAAGTCAGCCACGACGGCAACGTGTTCGTCGTCACCACCGCCAGCGGCCTGACACTGCGCGCCACCTGGCTGCTCAACTGCGCCGGGGCGTGGGCCGCAGCGCTGGCCGCACAATTCAACGAACCGGTGCCGATGTATTCAGGGCACCCGGCAATGCTGGTGACCGAACCGCTGCCGATGTTCATGGACGTCAGCACCGGTGTCGAAGGCGGCGGCATTTATGCCCGGCAAGTGGCACGTGGTAATTGCGTTCTGGGCGGCGGACAAGGCTTTGCCCTCGACCCGGCACGCGCCAGACCGGGACAGGCGGCGGTGCTGGATATCCTGCGCAACGCCGTCGAACTCTACCCGCCACTCGCCGGCGCCCAGGCCATTCGCACCTGGAGCGGCACCGAAGGCTATTTGCCGGATCGCGAGCCGGTGCTGGGCCCGAGCCTGACTCGTCCGGGCCTGCTGCACGGCTTCGGCTTTGCCGGGGCGGGCTTTCAGATCGGTCCGGCAGCGGGTGAAGCGCTGGCAGAATGGGTCTGCGACGGCGCATCACGGATCTCGCTCGATGCCTTTTCCATCAACCGCTTTCAGCAAATCGCTCTGCAACCCCCTGCCATCGAACCTGTTACGAACGTCATCCCATTGCACAGAGGAAGGTCGTCCCTATGAAAAGCACCAAACGTCTCGCCCTCACCGGGCTGTCCTGCCTGCCGCTGGCCGCCGCACTTCTGTCCACGCCTGCCATGGCCGAAACCACGCTGTACCTGGGCATGAACGGCGGGACCATGGAGCGCCTGTATACCGATCAGGTGCTGCCGGCGTTCGAGAAGGCCAACAACGTCAAGGTGGTGATCGTGCCTGGCACGTCGGCCGATATCCTCGCCAAGGTTCAGGCGAGTAAGGACAACCCGCAGATGCACGTCATCTTTCTCGACGACGGCATCATGTACCGGGCCATTTCCATGGGCCTGTGCGACACGTTGCAACCCAGCGCCAGCCTGGCAGACCTGCCTGCCAAGGCCAAAATCAAGGAACAGGCAGCAGCCGTCAGCCTGGGCGTGACCGGCCTGGCCTACAACACGCGAATGTTCAAGGAACAGGGCTGGAGCGCGCCCACCTCGTGGATGGACCTGGCCGATAAACGTTTCAAGGACAAGGTGGTGTTCCAGTCACTGGCCTCCTCGACCTTCGGCCTGCATGGCTTTCTGATGTTCAACCGTATCCAGGGCGGCAGCGAGAAAGACGTCGAGCCCGGCTTCAAGGCCTGGCCGAAAACCATCGGCCCGAACGTGCTGGAATACATCGCCAGCTCGGCCAAGATATCGGAAATGGTCCAGACCGACGAAGCCGCCCTGTTCCCGCTGACGCCGACCCAGGTCACTGCGCTGAAGATCAAGGGCGTACCGGTGGAATATGCATCGCCCAAGGAAGGCGGCGTGGTGTTGAACGTGGCTGAATGCGCGATAGCCAATAACAACCAGCCGGAGCTGGCGCAGAAGCTGGCCGCTTATCTGCTGACGCCGGAAGCACAGGCGCCTGCGCTGGAGTTCGGTGACCAGATCCCGTCGAACCCGAAAACCCCGACCACTGACAAGACACGCAGTCAGGTCGAGGCCATGGAGAAGTACCTGGAAACAGCAGTGACCATCGACTGGGATCAGGTCAATCAGATCCGTCCCGAGTGGAACGCACGCTGGAGCCGCAGTATCGAGCGCTAGACGTCAGCGGCGACGCCGAGAGGCATCGCCGTGTGTAAAAGACGCACGCTGATTGCCATCCGGCAAATTATTTCAACTTATTACCGTACAAGGGAGTCCCACCGTTACGCCCTCTTCTTCGGGCGCATTTTGACGGTGGTTCTTTCTCTATGAGTTTTATTGTGTGCATGGGCGTGCTTGGCGTGCTGTTGATGCTATTGGCGCTCACTTCCTCTTACCTGCGCTGGATGCCGGTGACCACATCGGCCGTGTGCCTGGCGTTCGGCTTCGGCATCGGCCCGATGGGCCTGGATATCGTCGATCTGGATTTCGAAAAGTCCTACGAGTGGCTGGAACGCCTGACCGAAGTGGCGGTGCTGTTTTCGCTGTTCGGTACAGGTATCAAGTTGCGCCTGCCCTTGCGCGGCAAAGCCTGGCACTCAGCCTATTGGCTGGCCGGGCCGGTGATGCTGGCGACCATCGCTGGTGTGACTGTCGCGGGGCACTACATCATTGGTCTGGACTGGGGCGTGTCGTTGTTGCTCGGCGCGATGCTGTCGCCGACCGACCCGGTGCTCGCCGGCATGGTGCAGGTCAACAATGCCCAGGATCAGGACCGCCTGCGCTTCGGCCTGTCCGGCGAAGCGGGCCTCAATGACGGAACCGCGTTTCCATTCGTGATCTTCGCCTTGCTGTACCTGAGTTCCGGGGGCGCGATGAGCGACTGGGTCCAGGGATGGCTGATCAAAGACCTGGTCTGGGCGGTGCCGGCCGGTTTGTTGATTGGTTACGGCATGGGCCGCGGGGTCGGTCATCTGATGATCTTTCTGCGCATCAAGAACGCCGACAGCACCACCTCGCCCAATGACTTTCTGGCGCTGGCCCTGATCGCTCTGGCTTATGTATTCGCGCAAAGCGTGGGTGCCTTTGGCTTTCTTTCGGTATTTGCCGCTGGGTTCGGGCTGCGTCAGGCCGAGGTACGTGTCACGCGTTCAGAGCTGCCGTCCGAGCATGTCGCGCAGCCGGTCCTCGGGCATATGACGTCATCCCTCGAACAGGGCACGGTCGCGCAGGTCGACGACATGAGCGATTCGCAACTGGCTGCCGGCGTGATGATGGGCGATATGCTGGCGTTCGGCAGTCTGGTGGAGCGCGCCATGGAAGTCCTGCTGATCACCCTGCTGGGCGCGGCGCTGGCGATGTACTGGGACTGGCGCGCCATCGGCCTGGGGATCGCGCTGTTTTGCGTGATTCGCCCTGCCAGCGTCTGGTTGCTGGTGAGTCGCCGTCTGCTCAACGTCAGGCAAAAAGCACTGGTTGGCTGGTTCGGCATTCGCGGCATCGGCAGTCTTTATTACCTGTGCTTCGCCTTGTCACATGGTCTGGCACACGACGTCGGCCACGTGGTGATCGGCATGACCCTGTCGGTTGTTGCGCTAAGCATCCTGGTACACGGCATCAGTATCCAGCCTTTGCTGGAGCGTTACGAGCGCAGTACTGCCGCCAGTCCTGACTGATCAGCCATCAAGGCAAAGCGCCATAGAGCGTGTCGATGAGCGTATTGGAACAAGCAATTGGACTGCGGCATTTCGACTCGGTTAGCGTGGCGCCTATGCAGCCAGTGCAAGCAGCAATGCGTACAGCTACTATGTAACTCGTGCAAGGCACTTTGCCAGTCTGCAATCGATCCTGAAATCAGGACACCGCAAATTGGCTGAACCCTTGTCACGCACTGGCCTCCAAATCCGGTAATACAGCCCAATCGATTATTTAGAAGGTGAAATGTCAGAACCCGTCCTGATGGACCGCTTTGCACGTAAAGTCGATTATCTGCGTATGTCGGTCACCGACCGCTGTGATTTTCGCTGCGTGTACTGCATGGCCGAAGAGATGACGTTTCTGCCTCGGCAACAGATTCTGTCGCTGGAGGAGATCCTCCAGGTGGCCGAGCGCTTCGTGGCACTGGGCACGCGCAAGATTCGTCTGACCGGTGGTGAACCGCTGGTACGCGCAGGTGTGGTGGGGCTTTGCGAGAAGATCGCCGCCCTGCCCGGCCTGCGTGAACTGTGCATGACCACCAACGGTTCGCAGCTGGACAAACTGGCTGCCCCGCTGTTCAAGGCCGGCGTCACGCGTCTCAACATCAGCCTGGACAGCCTCGACCCACAGCGTTTCCGCGAGCTGACCCGTACAGGCGATCTGCACAAAGTGATTGCCGGCATCGATGCCGCCAACGCCGCCGGTTTTGTGCACACCAAGCTCAACTGCGTGGTGATGCACGGCCGCAATGATGATGAGATCAACGACCTGTTAGCGTTCGCCATCGATCGCAACCTGGACGTCTCGTTCATCGAAGAGATGCCGCTGGGCATCATCAGCGAGCACAGCCGCGCCGAGTCCTTCTACTCCAGCGATCAGGTGCGCGAACGCATTGCCGAACGTTACACGCTGGTGCCTTCGACTGACTCGACTCAAGGGCCATCGCGCTACTGGCGCCTGGCCGAGGCGCCGGGCATTCGCATCGGCTTCATCTCCCCGCACAGCCATAACTTCTGCGGCACCTGCAATCGCGTGCGCATGACCGTCGAAGGTCGCCTGCTGCTGTGCCTGGGCAACGAGCACTCCGTGGATTTGAAGGCGGTATTGCGCGCCAATCCCGGCCAGCCGGAAAAGCTCGAAAAAGCCATCATCGACGCCATGCAGCTCAAGCCGTGGAGCCACAACTTCACCCACGACGATGGCGTGCAGGTGGTGCGCTTCATGAATATGACGGGCGGCTGACAGCCGCCCTGAAGGATGACGCCTCATACGAGGCGTTGTTTATTTACCGGCCTTGCGAAAGAACAAGGTGATCTGCCCGACTTCGACACCCAGCTTGGTCATCGACGAACGATTGGCCATGGTCTTCTCGTCGATCAGGTACATCCAGTCATCCAGGCTCACGTCATACTCGGTGCCATCCACCGGCAACCTGAGCACATAGTTCCAGTGGAAGCTGTTGCCTGACAATTCGCCATAGGCCTCGCCAACTACATCACCAGCCGTGCCCTTCCAGCGCCCTGGGCCATCGGGACGCAAGCGCCACTCCCTCACCTGCTTGGTGCCATCGCTGTAGCTGAAGGCCTCATGCATGACCAGCACTTCGCCTTCACTGTGCCCGTCGATCACCACGGTAAAGCGCTTGGTGACTTCACCAGAGCGTTTTTGAAACATTCCCCAGGCCTCGACACGCCCGGTGAAGTACTGGCGCAGATCGAGCTTCGGCGCTTCCTGACTGTAACGGGTTACCGGCACGCCACCGCAGCCGCTCAGTACAAGCCCCACACACAGCATTAACATCCACTTTCTCAGCATGCGCCCTCCTTGATGGGTCATGAGCCGGTACTGCCGAGCAACTGCTCGCGAAGTTCGGGGTTACGGGTTTTCGGGTCCAGCCAGATGGAAAAGAAAGCCTTGGCGAACTGGCTGTCGGGCACCACATGCTGGAGCTTGTCACCCACATAAAACCGCGCTTCGCGGCCAGGCAGATAGACGCCGGTAATCTTCATGCCCGGCTGGACGTCGACAAATGATTGGTTCATCTGCTGGCGCCATTCAGTCAGTTGCTGTTCGGTCACCTTCGAACCGGAAATACGCTTGATCTCATCGATACTGGCATCGACCAGATCTTCCCGGTCAATGTCGCGGTGGTAGGTCAGCTCGAGAGCCAGCGGTGCATCCGCGACGAAGGGCTTGGTGGGGCTTAGCAACCTGGCCGTATAGACACGAAAGCCGAACAGGCTCAAATCGCCACCGCCGACGACCTGAGCATTGGGCAATGCCTCGCGCCAGTCCGCCGAAGCGCCGGCGCTAAGTAACATCACCAACCATAACCATCGTGGCGCACGCATCGGCAACCTCTGTATAGGCACTGCCACGACTTCAATGGCAGGCTGGGAACGAGACGAGTCAGATGCACTGACTCACTCCCGGAATCTATACCAGCAAAATCACTTTGTACAACCGATAAGGCCTTCGCCCTCCCGATGCCGAAAACCAAAAAGCCTGTTCCCGATCGCGGATCGGGAACAGGCTTCAAGACATGCGATGACCTGCTCAGGCAACCTGCGAGTGCGCCTGCCGACGAGTGTTCTGCCACTCACCTTTCAACGCCTGCAGCGTGTCCTCCATGTAGGCACGATCGGCAGCGGCCTTCTTGCCAACATAACCCTGGCCACGACGGAACATCTTCAGGGCTGCGCGCATTTGCGGGTGCGCATCACGAAACTCGTGCTCTTGCGTGAACGGCGACATGGCGTCGACGCGAACTTCACCCGACTCGGCTACCCAGGCGATATGGTTATCCAGCGTGTCTTTGCACGCAGCAAACAGACCAGCCAGTTCATCAATAGTCGGTTGTGTGTTGATATTCATGTTGATGCCCCTTCGCTCATAGACTGTTCAATAATTGATACGTCAAGTTCATGCGCCAGAACTTCAGCAACGCAACACGATTGAATGTGCGTTGAATACCGTTCCAGCCCTCAAGGACATGCAGGTAGCCTTGATGAAGAGCCGCTACACAGCGGCATCAGCGCAAAGAGAAGAAGTCACGAAACCCAAAGACCCGGCCCAGGATCGGCAATCGATCCGTTACAAGCATCATGAGGACATTTCGCCAGCTTCTCGCCCTTATCGACGACAAATGCCAGTTCAGCTCCATCAATCTGCCTTGTGGGCAGCCTACATCCGGGAACATCTCGACGGCTTGCCGAGCCTGTTCATCACACCTTTTGCAGCGCTCCCGATCAGGGAGACAGCTGCATAATGCAAGGGCAAATGGAGTGCGTCAACGATTATGTAGTGATTATTTTTAGTCACTACATAATCGTAAGCGGGACGTGGGGTTACGTGAAAAGGTGACTGAAGGGTCATGGCTGACGGACTATCGATGGTGATCAGAGACCGCGGCACGACAGTATCCGCAGACCAACAAAAAGGCCTGAAAACTTTCGCTTCCAGGCCTTTTCACAACACACTAACAGCTTGTTGTCAGCTCACCTTGAAGCGACCCACCAGCCCCTGCTGCTGCTCAGCCAGACGCGCGAGTTCGCGACTGGTGACGGCAGTCTGCTCGGCACCGGCACTGACCTGGATGACCAGCGAGTTGATGTCGTCGACGTTGCGGTGGATCTCTTCGGCCACCAGGCTTTGCTCTTCAGCGGCCGAAGCGACCTGGATGTTGCGGTCGCTGATGGTCGCGATGCCCTCGGCAATTTCTTCCAGCAGTTCACCAGCGCGTACGACGTTGCTGGCACCCTCCTGCGCCTTGCCCAGAGTTTCCTGCATCGACGCGGCAGCCCGTTCCGAGCCGGACTGCAGGTTGGCGATCATTTTCTGGATGCTGACGGTAGAGTCCTGAGTCTTCTTGGCCAGATTGCGTACTTCGTCGGCAACCACCGCGAAACCACGCCCCTGCTCGCCGGCACGTGCAGCCTCGATAGCTGCGTTGAGCGCCAGCAGGTTGGTCTGGTCGGCGACGCCACGAATGACATCGAGCACCGAGGAGATCGAGTTGCTCTCGCCCTTGAGCTCGTCAATGATCCGTGAAGTTTCTTCAGCCTGCACCGAG
Source organism: Pseudomonas syringae KCTC 12500 (assembly GCF_000507185.2). Classification (NCBI taxonomy): domain Bacteria; kingdom Pseudomonadati; phylum Pseudomonadota; class Gammaproteobacteria; order Pseudomonadales; family Pseudomonadaceae; genus Pseudomonas; species Pseudomonas syringae. Next base: position 5,096,220 of record NZ_AYTM02000002.1, on the reverse strand, counting down.
AGCCCCTGAATCAGGCCGATGGTGTTGTCGATTTCGGTCTTGCCCTGCAGGGTGCTGTTGTTTACGCGCTGTGACATCTCGGCCGCGTCAGTGGTGCTGCGTGCTACATCCTTCACCGTGGCACTCATCTCGCTGATGGCAGTAGCGACCTGATCAGTGCCCTGGCGTTGTTGCGCCACGTTCTGATTGGTTTGCAACGCCACTGCGGAAGACTGCTCGGCGGCGGTGGCAACCTGTGCCGTGGCGCTGCCGATGTCGCGGATGACATCACTGATCTGTTGCGCCATGTTGTCCAGATTGCGCGAGATCTCGCCGAACTCGTCCTTGCCGACATAACGGGTCCGGGCGGTCAGATCACGTGTGGAAAGTGCCATCAGCGTGCGGTTCACATCGACAACCGCAACCTTGATGTTGCGGATGATCACCGACGCCAGCCACAGCACCACGATCAGCATCAGAACGACAGTGGCAACAGCCACGTACAGGCTGCTTTGAGCGGAGCTACGCGCATCCGTTGCCAGGCCGACGACGTTCTGGCCAAGCTCTGCTTCTACATTGGCCATCATGTCGATACGCGCGGTGGAAAGGTTGAACCAGTCTTCCGGCTTGACGTTGAGCGGGTCACCCAGCGGAGTATCGAAGCCCAGACGCTGCAAGCGCGCCACTTCCAGCGAGCCCGGCTGCTGCATGACATCATTGAGTTTGGTCTTGAATACTTCAGGTGACCAGCGTTGAAAGGCTTCGAGGTAGCCGGAGAACTCTCCCAGGTTACGACTGAAGCGCGATAACAGTGGCGCATCAAAGCGATTCTGGTTGAATGCCTGAACGAGCAGTACGCGCTCGCGACCGGCACGCTCCTTCATATCCACGAACTGGTTGAGCGAACTCAAGCCGCGCAGTATTTCCGGATCTTCGATACTGGCTTCCAGCGAATAGGAGAACCCGACGAGTGTTTTGATAACGTCGGTGAACCGCGTAGAGGACTCGGTGTTGTTGATCCCCAGCGTATCGATCTTGAGACGCAGCGCGTTCAGGTCGTCCAGTGCGCGGTAGACTTTGTCGGGGCCGGGAATGCCGTCGGTCGACTGGGTGCGCATCTCGCTTATCGCCTTGTCGGTTTCCTGACGGAAGGCCTTCAGCTTGTCCTGCATGGACTTGCCGCCGCTGCCCAGAAACACGCCGCTGGCGCCGCGCTCACGCTGAATGGTGGTGACCACGTTACTCAGTTTCTGTGCAACCGCGGTGGCTGTCACTGCGCGCCTCATGTCACCGAGGTTTTCGCTTTTGTCAGCGACGAACAGACCTGCGAAGGCCAGAAAGCCTAGCAGGGGGAATATTAAAATAAGCAGCAGTTTCATACTCAAAGGAGCATTTCTAAGCATTGCAGACCTCATGACATGCAGACTTTTCTATAAAGAATATCCAGGGCGTAACGTTCTGTAGCGTCGACGTTTTTTTGTCGCCAGGGACAGTTCGGTAATCAGCCTGCCGTAGCCGGTCTTGCTCCCGTATGACTGTCTCGGCTGCCTGCCGGGAAGCTTTACCCACTATTTGAATTTGTTAATTCAAATAGCGAATTCAATAAAGCACAGAGTGCGAGAAGTTTGGATCCACAAAGAAATGACCGACTTGCACAGTCATCGCGAGAAAAGAAATATAGAGACACCGAAATTGTCACCTGTAACAGCGGTGACAATCTCAGCGGATAGAAGTTGCAACTTTTTCTATTCATCCCATAGGTTTTTATAATGTATTAACGCAGGTTGGTTTTCGCCAGTTCCACCACTTCACTGCCGCGCCCGCTCATGATCGCGCGCATCATGTACAGGCTGAAGCCCTTGGCCTGGGCCAGCTTGATTTTCGGTGGAATGCCCAGTTCCTGTTTGGCCGTGACAACGTCGATCAGCACCGGACCGGGATGATCGAACGCCTTGCGCAAGGCAGCCGGCAACTCTTCGGCGTTCTCGACACGCAGGCCCAGAATGCCTGCACCCAGGGCAATACCGGCGAAGTTGGTTTCATGCAGGTCAGTGCCGTGCGGCACATAACCACTGGCTTTCATTTCCATGTCGACAAAGCCCAGCGAGCTGTTGTTGAACACCACCATCTTGATAGGCAGGTTCAGCTGACGAATGCTCAGCAGATCGCCCAGCAACATCGACAGGCCGCCGTCGCCACACAGGGCGATGACCTGACGATCCGGATGTTCAGCCTTGGCCCCTAAAGCCTGTGGCAAGGCATTGGCCATCGAGCCGTGGTTGAACGAGCCGAGCAGACTGCGCTTGCCGTTCATGTGCAGATAGCGCGCAGCCCACAGCGTCGGCGTACCGACGTCGACGGTAAAGATCGCATCGTCGTCCGCCTGCTCGTCGACCAGTCGAGTGAGGTACTGCGGATGAATCGGCGTGCCATCTGGCGTCGGGGTGGCCAGCTCGTCCAGTTCTTCCCGGGCCTTGGCGTAGTGCTTCAAAGCCTTGTCGAGGAAACGGCGATCGGTATGCGGCTTGAGCTTTGGCTGCAGCGCTTCCAGGGTTTCCCGCACCCCACCAACCAGACCCAGCGCCACCGGCGTACGGCGACCAAGCTGGGTCGGATCGAGGTCGATCTGGATGATGTCGGCTTTTTCGGGGTAGAAATTCCGATACGGAAAGCTGCTGCCCAGAATGACCAGTGTGTCGCAGGACAGCATGGCGTGGTAGCCGGAGCTGAAACCGATCAGGCCGGTCATGCCGACGTCGAACGGGTTGTCGTACTCGACGTGCTGCTTGCCGCGCAATGCGTGAACGATCGGCGCGCCCAGCGTATCCGCCAATGCCAGAAGCTGCTCGTGAGCACCCTCACAACCCGCACCGCACAGGAGTGTGACGGCTTTGGAAGCGTTGAGCATGTCGGCCATCGACTGCAAGTCGTTTTCGGCAGGCACGACCTTGGGCGCCGTGGCTTCGATCCATTTTGCCGCGACATCCGGCGCATCGCTGAGCGCCACGTCGCCCGGCAAGACAATCACCGCCACACCTTTCTGGCTGATAGCGGCACGCATGGCACGTTCCAGCACGCGCGGGAACTGCTCGGGGTTGCTGACCAGCTCGACGAAGTGGCTGCACTCCTTGAACAGCTCCTGCGGATGGGTTTCCTGAAAGTAATCCAGACCGATTTCCGAGGACGGAATATGCGCAGCAATGGCCAGTACCGGCACACGGTTGCGATGGCAATCGTACAGGCCATTGATCAGGTGCAGGTTGCCCGGTCCACAGCTGCCGGCGCAGACCGCCAGCTTGCCGCTGGACGCTGCCTGGGCACCGGCAGCAAAGGCTGCGACTTCTTCATGACGGGTGTGCATCCAGCGAATCGAATCGGTGCGTTCCAGGCTGTCGGTCAGGCCGTTGAGGCTGTCACCGGACACCCCCCAGATGTGCGAAACACCTGCCGCTGCGAGGGTTTGCGCGAGGTGGTCGGCAATGGTCTTGGACATGCGGGGTTCCTTGTCGAGGCAATGATAATGAGTTCGATAAAACGCGCGCAGCGCTCTGCCACGCCTGTTGTGGTCGACCCGATGCATTCTCGACAGTTCAGAAAACCTGAGCCCTGTTCAGGGCTCGGTCATTCGGCCAGCGCTTTAAAACGCTGATCAGGCGTGCGGGTTGCCCGGTGCCTTGACGGGTGCTGCGTACTCCGGTTTGAGCTTGCCCTCGCTGTCGAGCAGCCAGGCATCAAGAATCTCCCGCACCACAGGACCTGCTACCCGGCCACCCGCCTCGCCGTTCTCGATGGTCACCGACACGACGATCTTGGGATGGTCAGCCGGCGCGAAGCCGACGAACAAGGCGTTGTCGCGGTTACGTTCCAGTGTTTTCAGACGGTTGTAGCGCTCACCCTGCTTGATCGCCACCACCTGCGCCGTACCACTTTTGCCGGCGATGCGGTACTGAGCGCCCTTGGCCGCATCCCGCGCAATGCCGCGCGGGTCGTGCATGACCATCTGCATGCCGGTATTGACCTGATTCCATTCGTTGGGATCGTGCAGCACGATGTTTGGCATCGGATGCTCGTCGACGGGTGCCTTGTCACCGACTTCCATCGCCAGGTGCGGGCGATGCCAGACACCCTTGCTGGCAATCAGGGAAGTGGCCTGAGCCAGCTGCAACGGCGTGACCTGCATGTAGCCCTGCCCAATGCCGAGAATCACCGTTTCGCCAGGGAACCATGCCTGGCGACGCGTGGCCCGCTTCCATTCGCGGGACGGCATCAAGCCTGCAGACTCCTCGAACATGTCCAGCGACACCTTCTGGCCGATGCCGAACATGGTCATGTAGTCGTGCAGGCGGTCGATGCCGAGCTTGTGCGCCACGGTGTAGAAATAAGTGTCATTGGAACGCATGATCGCGGTGTCCATGTCCACCCAGCCATCGCCACTGTGGTTCCAGTTACGGTATTTGTGATCGAAGTCCGGCAACTGGAAATAGCCGGGGTCGAAGACCTTTGTCGAGGCCGTCACCACGCCGCTGTCGAGACCGGCAATCGCCACTTCCGGCTTGACCGTCGAGCCCGGCGCGTAGAGGCCACGCAGCACGCGGTTGAACAGTGGCCGGTCGATAGAATCGCGTAGCGCCGCATATTGTTTGAAGCTGATGCCGGTGACAAACAGGTTGGGGTCGAAGCTTGGTTTGCTGACCATCGCCAGCACGTCGCCGGTTTCCGGGTCCAGTGCAACCACGGAGCCGCGCCGATCACCCAGCGCGTTTTCTGCTGCGGCCTGCAAATGCGCGTCCAGCGTGAGGGTGATGTTCTTGCCCGGCACCGGATCAGTGTGTTTCAACACTCGCAGCACGCGGCCCTGGGCGTTGGTTTCGACCTCCTCATAGCCTACGTGGCCGTGCAACTCGGACTCGTAGAAGCGCTCGACACCGGTCTTGCCGATGGACTGCGTGCCGCGGTACTCGTTGTCGAGATGCGCCGCTTCCTTTTCGTTGATACGCCCGACGTAGCCGATCGAATGAGCGAAATGAGCGCCCAACGGGTAGTGACGGACGAACTGCGCCGCCACGTCCACGCCCGGCAGCAGGTACTGATTGACCGCCAGCGTTGCGATCTGCTCTTCAGTGAGTTCGTAGAGCAATGTTGCCGGCTCGAACGGGTGACGAACCTGCTTCAGCTCCTTGTCGAACAGAATCCGGTCTTCGTCGGGCAATTCCAGCAGGGTCATCAGTTCATCGATCACCTTGTGCCAGTCGCCAGCGCGCTCGCGGGTCAGGGTCAGGTTGAAGCTGGGACGATTGTCGGCAAGCACTTCGCCATTGCGGTCAAAGATCAAACCGCGCTCGGGCGGGATCGGCAGCACGTGAACACGGTTGTTTTCGGAAATGGTCGAGTGATAGTCGAACTCTGTCACTTGCAGGAAATACATGCGCGCGACCAGACAGGCAGCCAGCACGCCCACCAGCACTGCGCAGGCAATCAGGCGCTGATTGACCAGCCGCGTCTCTTTTTCGTGGTCTTTCAGAGGAATTGGATTGGGCATTTCTACAGCTTCTCGGTGAAGGGCAAACGGCGCAACTGAACGTGTATATAAAGATTTCGGCGCGCACCATACCAAGAAGCGGCTGATTGCAGGCGATCGAGCCGACAATCGCAGGATGAAAAATCTGTCAGAAAAGACTCATTCGGGCGTGGTATGCAGCGTATTCGACGCTTCGCGGGCGTGCATGATGCGCGGCAGATTGGTCTCGATCCAGGTGACGAGGGTTTCAACCTGCAAGGCGACCTCTTCGCCCATCGGGGTCAAGCGGTACTGAACATGCGGTGGCACCACCGGCAACGACTTGCGGCTGACGAAACCATCATGTTCCAGATGCTGGAGCGTTTGCGCGAGCATTTTCTCGCTCACCCCGCCAATCTTGCGGCGTATTTCGCTGAAGCGATGCATGCCACCCCGCAACACCACCAGCACCAGCACACCCCAACGGCTGCAGACGTGATTGAGCACCACCCGCGAAGGACAGTCAGACGCCAGCACCTGGCCCTGACGAACCAGCGCCAACAGCGTCTCGGCCACTTCCGGCTGGAGGCCTTGCTGCACACTATCTGATCGCGGGGCACTTGATTGCGAAGCGGATTCGCTCATGACACTTACCTTTTTGTACGTACTTACTAAAGGTAAGCATCATGACTATGCTGGCGCTTCCTTTCAACCTGATTCAAGGAATCATTCCATGATCGTTGTCACCGGTGCCACCGGCCAGCTTGGCCGCCTCGTCATTGAACAATTGCTCAGCCGCGTACCTGCTTCGCAAATCATTGCAGCCGTGCGCAGTCCGGAAAAAGCCGCCGATCTGTCCAGGCAGGGCATTCAGGTTCGCCAGGCCGACTATTCGCAGCCTGCGACACTGGACAGCGCATTTGCCGGCGCCGACAAGGTGCTGCTGATTTCCTCCAGCGAAGTGGGCCAGCGTTTGCCGCAGCACAAGGCGGTAATCGATGCAGCCAAACGTGCCGGGGTCCAGCTGCTGGCCTACACCAGTGTTCTGCATGCCGACACCTCGGCGCTGAGCCTGGCCAAAGAGCACCGCGAAACTGAAGACTACCTGCGCGCCAGTGGCCTGCCGTTCGCCTTGCTGCGCAATGGCTGGTACACCGAGAACTACACGGCGGGCATTCCGGGCGCACTGGCCCATGGCGCGGTCATGGGCTGTGCCGACGAGGGTCGTATCAGCTCCGCTTCGCGTCTGGATTACGCCGAGGCGGCCGCTGTGCTGCTAACTTCGAAAACAGCACAGGCCGGTAACGTGTATGAACTGGCAGGCGACGAGTCCTACACGCTGTCCGAATTTGCAGCGCAGCTGTCAACGCAGAGCGGCAAGTCCCTGCCTTACGTCAACTTGCCACAGGCCGAATTCGAAGCAGCGCTTATCCAGGCAGGCCTGCCTGACTTCGTGGCCCGGTTGCTGGCCGACTCCGATGCCGCGGCTGCCAAGGGCGCCCTGTTCGATGACAGTCGCCAGTTGAGCGCGCTGATCGGCCGCCCAACCACCCCGCTCTCTGCAACCATCGCCGAGACACTGAAAGGCTGAGCACAGCAAACCCGATCGAATGATTTGCAACAGTGAGGGTCCGAGTTATTACGAGGCATTAAGCCATCGCCTGATACCAAAGACTGGGAGTCTTCACATGAACAGCAAATCGTTGATCGCCTGCATGACCTTGCTCGGCTGCTTTTCCGCCGTCACCCTGCCGGTTCACGCAGCAGAGACGGCGGACCCGAAAGTCACCGAATCCAAGGACAACGTCCATGAGCTGGAAGTAGGCTCCCGTGTTCCGGAAAAATATCGCCGCAGCGATCTGGAAGTGAAGGACTGGAAAAGCAAAGGCCTGGAAACACCCGCCAAGGAAAGCGAATGGGTGAAAATTAACGACAAGTACGTGCGTTTCCAGAAGGTCAATGGCCAGATCATGGAGATCGTGCCGGTCAAGAAGTAAGGGCTACTCTCCTTGGTGCTCGCGCTCTGCGCGAGCACGCCCCGCTGACAAGGTTTCACGACAAACATACCAGCGCAGCGTATGTTTCGATAACCCCGCTATGCAAACGCCTCTATGAAAATGCTCGACGCATGGCAAGCATTCTTTGAATGCAGTGGGAAATTCCCGGGTCCGGGGAGTGCCAGCAGCGTACAGCGCATTAAATAAATGACCTCAATCGGCCTCCGCCCCCCTGCTGCACATGACCAAAACCATTGCTTTTTTGTCCACTTGGCTTACAAATGCACTGTCATGTGCCTGTCACCCTCACCGCCACCTTTTCTGCGAGCCCGCTCCATGTCCAGAACCGTCGCCATTGCCTTCGCCTGCCTGCTTTCCACCACTGCCCATGCGGCCTGCCCGGCTGCAACCCCGGTCGACACGGCGCGCTGGATCTATGAGAAGCACCAGGATTTTTATCTGAACGGCAAAGGCAGCGCTGATTATTTGTCCAAACCTCTGCTGAGCCTGCTCAAGAAGGACTGGGCGTGCCAGAACGGCGATCAATGCGCCGTCAGTGCCAACCCGTGGACTGACGCGCAGGACGGTGATGTGCAAAAGCCGATCGACTGGAAGCTGGTGTCCACTTCGGACAAGCAGGCGGTGGTCGAAATGACCTATAACCTGGGTTACAAGGACGCCCCGCAGCAGCCGGTCGCCAGCCAGACGACACGCCTGCTGCTGGCCAAAAATGCCAACAGTTGCTGGGTGCTGGAGAATCTGCAGGGGCCACAGGGTGTCGCGCTGATGCAGAGCCTGGAGGAATTTCCCTACGAAGGTGATTGATCGGCCTTGAAACAATCCGCCATTCTCGGTATCACAGGCACTTGAATTTCACGAGCGAGCACCATGAATACCTTTGAGCAATCGATTATTGAGGCTGCGCAGGCCGCCACGCCCAATAACACCGATGCCGAACGCGAAGCTGCCAGAGTTGCCGCCACGCAGGCGGTAGCCGAAATCATGTCCACCCGCAAAGGGCTGGACCGCACTCTGGCGCTGGCCGAGTTGCTGGACTCCTACTCGGAACACGATGATCAGGAAGACGAATAGATCGCTCGGCACGATGCGAAAAAATGATTGGCCTGTTTATTTACCTGCGGCACTAAAGAAAACCGGCCTTGCCGCCGACAACTCGGTTGGGTGGATTGATGATTGCCCCCCATTCATTTAGTGCGCTCGGATGCGACCTATAAGGGCACCATCCGTGCAGATCGAACAGTTGCAAGACATGCAGGCGTACATCAGGCGTACTGCCGACGACCTGGAACTTGGTTCGGCCAACCTGGCCGGACATCTCCTGTACCTCGAGCGAACTTCCCGGGCACACGAAGCGCAAGAGGTCAGTGAGCGGATCATCGGCCTGCAGGCGTCCGTGGACAGCCTGCGCGGCATATTCCGTTAACGCCCCCTATCGGTCCCCGGGCTGCGACAACGGTCTGGCCACATCTTCCAGAGATTTGCGCTCGGCAGCCGTGCCCCATATCGATTGCACAATCGCCGCCAGCAACATCAGCCCTGCTCCGATCAGATAGCCGATTAGCACATTGCTGCGCTCGCCGGTTTCGATCAGCTCGCCGAACAGCGTCGGGCCAATCATCCCACCCAGCCCGGTACCGAATGCGTAAAACACCGCAATCGCCAGGGCACGAATTTCCAGTGGAAAGGTTTCGGCGACGGTCAGGTAGGCCGAGCTGGCCGCTGCCGATGCAAAGAAGAAAATCACCATCCAGGCGATGGCCTGCTGGGTAACGTCCAGCAAGCCTTGCTGGAACAGGTAGCCACTGATTGCCAGCAGTATGCCCGAAACGCCATACGTGAGGCTGATCATCACCCGTCGTCCTACCACATCAAACAGTCTGCCTAGTAGCAGCGGGCCGCAGAAGTTGCCCAACGCCAGTGGCAGCACATACCAGCCGACGCGCTCGGCCGGCACGCCATAGAAGTCGGTCAGTACCAGTGCGTAGGTGAAAAAAATCGCATTGTAGAAAAACGCCTGGGCGGTGAGCAGCGTCAGGCCTACCAGCGAACGCTGACGGAACGTCACCAGCAACGTTCTGGCGACCTCGCCCAGCGGCGTGTGGTCACGGGCATGCAGCCGCAGGGGGCTGCCCGACACGGCGGGCAATACGTGGCCCTGGCGCTGCAAGTCTGCTTCTATCTGCTCAACGATCTGCTTCGCCTGTTCAGCCTGGCCATGTATCAACAACCAGCGCGGGCTCTCTGGCAACCACAGGCGCATCAGCAGAACCAGCAGCCCCAATACCGCGCCGATCCCGAAACACAGGCGCCAGCCCAGCTCGGCCCCGATCCACAGCGGGTCGAGCAAGACAATCGAGCCAATCGCACCGAGCGCGGCGCCCAGCCAGAACGTGCCATTGATGGTCAGGTCGACCCACCCCCGATAGCGGGCCGGGGTAAATTCCTGAATGGTCGAGTTGATTGCCGTGTACTCGCCGCCGATGCCCATGCCGGTCAGAAAGCGGAACAGCATGAAGCTCCATACACTGAAGGAGAACGCCGTGGCGGCCGTCGCGCCGACATACAGCAGCAAGGTGATGAAGAACAGTTTGCGACGCCCGAGACGGTCCGCCAGCCAGCCGAAGAACAACGCGCCCAGCACAGCACCGGCAATGTAGGCGGCGCCCGCCAGGCCAATGTCACTGTTGCTGAGGTTGAGCGCCGGGCTGGCTTTCAAGGCCCCGGCTACCGAGCCTGCGAGGGTCACTTCCAGGCCGTCCAGCAGCCAGGTGATCCCCAGCGCCACGACCAGCAAGGTATGGAATCGCCCCCAAGGCAGGCGGTCCAGACGTGCGGGCAAATCGGTTTCGAAGACGCTGCCCTTATCGCTCGGTGTGCTCATGTCCGGCTACCTGACGGCTGACATTGGTGTCAGGTGTGAGAGTCGCTGCAGCCGATCAAGTTCAGCTGATCCAGAACCACAGCAACGTCAGGTTGGCCGCCGAGATCAGCCCGAACAGCCCCCAGGCAGCCGTTTTCACCAGCCGGCTGTTGACGAACGGCCCCATCAATTGTGGGTCGCTGGTAAAACGAATCAACGGCCAGAGCGCGAAAGGCAGTTGCAGGCTCAGCACGACCTGACTGAGCACCAGCATCTGCCCCACCGAGCTGTCACCCAGCCAGACCACGCCGATCAGCGCCGGAATCAGTGCCAGCGCCCGAGTGATCAAACGCCGCTGCCAACACGGAATCTTCGCCTGCAGAAAACCTTCGAGCACCACTTGGCCGGCGATGGTGCCGGTGAAGGTCGAGCTCTGCCCCGCCGCCAGCAAGGCAATACCGAACAGCACGCTGGCGATCGCACCACCCACCAGCGGATCAAGCAGGTGATAGGCGTCCTGAATCTCGACCACCTCGGTATGCCCGGTCTTGTGAAAAGCGGCAGCAGCAAGGATCAGAATCGCCGCATTGATCAGCAGCGCCAGACTCAACGAACCGATGGTATCGAGCCGTGCATAGCGAATGGCGCTGGCCTTGCTGGCCTGGTCGGAACCGTTGACCCGCGTCTGCACCACCGATGAGTGCAGATAAAGGTTATGCGGCATAACGGTGGCGCCCAGAATGCCGATGGCGATATACAGCGGCTCCTGGCTGCTCAACACATCCCAACTCGGCTTGAGACCCGCGACGACGTCGGGCCAGAACGGCTTGATCAGAAACAATTCGACGGCGAAGCAACTGGCGATGGTTGCAATCAGCCCCAGCACGATGGCTTCCAGACGACGAAAATTGGCGCCCTGCAAGGCCAGCACAATCAGCGTATCGAAAGCGGTCAGCGCCACACCGGTGGTGATGGAAACGCCGAGCAACAGATGAAACGCCAACGCAGCCCCCAGCACTTCCGCCAGATCGGTGGCAATGATCGACAGCTCTGCAAGCAGCCACTGGCCCTTGGCGACCTTGCGGCTGTAGCGGGCGGCGGACAACTGCGCAAGGTCACGGCCGGTCGCGATGCCCAGACGCGAGCAAAGGTTCTGCAAGACCATTCCCGAGAGGCTGGCCAGCACCACCACGAACAGCAGTGAATAGCCGAAGCGCGACCCGGCCTCGATGGCTGTCGCCCAGTTGCCAGGGTCCATGTAGCCGATGGAAACCAGCAGGCCCGGCCCGACGAACAGCATCATCTTGCGCATCAAGGACGCGTTCGGCGGAATGGCCACACTGTCAGTGGTCGCCGAGGGACAGAAAGGGGCAGTGGCTGTGGTGGGCAGTTTGTACGTCACGGGAACCCGGCATGCAGAAAGTGAAGGTCTAATCCTAAGGTTTTGCGACACATGTTGATACATCGCTGATGGCTTCATGCCTGCGGTTTTTTTTGCACCGCCATTCCTTGCCAAGCCATCAATGCATTTACCTCATCACCAAGTGACACTAGCGCTCTAATGGATCCGATATAAAAAATCGAAAAACTAATCCTGTGAACAATTTTTCATCTTTTAAACCTCAATAACCGCATTAAAAGACCATTGATTACAACTTGTAAGGAGTAGTATCCAGGCCTCAACAAGAACTCAGGATGGCCATCCATGAACTCATTACCTCATACCGAGGCAGCCGCGAACGAGCCGTTGCGGGCAGCGTATATCTCGGCGCGCATTGACAGACTGCCTGCTGTCGCGACCATCTGGCGACTGGTCGCGCTGCTGTCCATCGCCGGTTTTTTCGAGCTTTACGACCTGTTCCAGACCGCCTACATCAGCCCCGGCCTGATCCGCGAAGGAGTCTTCGCCACGGGCAGTCAGGGCCTGTTCGGCTTCTCCGATCAGGCGGCCTTTGCCTCGGCGACTTTTCTGGGCCTGTTCTTCGGTGCCAGCCTCGTCAGCCCGATTGCTGATCGCTACGGACGCCGCGCGATCTTCACCTTCGCGCTGATCTGGTACACCGTTGCCACTGTGATCATGGGCCTGCAGACCTCTGCACTGGGCGTGATTGGCATGCGCTTCGTCGTGGGTATTGGCCTGGGCGTCGAATTGGTCACCATCGACACCTACCTGTCAGAGCTGGTGCCTAAGCGCATACGCAGTTCGGCGTTCGCCTTCGCTTTCTTCATTCAGTTTTTGTCAGTCCCCAGCGTCGCGCTGATGTCATGGTGGCTGGTGCCCCAGGACCCTTTCGGTTTTTCCGGCTGGCGCTGGGTAGTGATCAGCAGTGCAGTCTTTGCCTTGTTCGTCTGGTGGTTGCGCTCGGCGCTGCCGGAATCGCCGCGCTGGCTGGCGCAGCAGGGACGCTTCGATGAAGCCGAGCGAGTTCTGGACGGAATCGAGGCGCGCTGCATCAAGGACCACGGCAAACCACTGGATGAGCCTGAACCGGACAACGTGGCCCTGTCAGGCAAAGGCCGATTTGCCGACATGTGGCAACCGCCCTATCGTCGTCGCGCCTTGATGCTGATCGTCTTTCACGTTTTTCAGGCCATCGGTTTCTTTGGCTTCGGCAACTGGTTGCCCGCCCTGCTCTCTGGTCAGGGCCTGAGCGTCACCCACAGCCTGGCGTATGCGTTCGTGATTACCCTGGCTTATCCGCTGGGGCCGTTGCTGTTCGTGAAGTTCGCCAACCGCTTCGAGAACAAGTGGCAAATCGTCGGTTCCGCATTAGGGGCCATGATCTTCGGCAGCCTGTTCGCGTTCCAGACCAGCGCGGCAGGACTGATTTTCTGCGGGATCATGATCACGTTCTGCAACGCATGGCTGAGCTTCAGCTATCACTCGTACCAGGGCGAGCTGTTCCCGACCAATATCCGCGCTCGCGCGGTAGGCTTCTGCTACTCGTTCAGCCGACTGTCGACGGTGTTCAGCAGCCTGCTGATCGGGATATTTCTCGACCACTTCGGCACGCCGGGCGTACTGGCCTTCATTGTCGGCAGCATGTTGATCGTGATCGTCACCATCGGCCGGTTCGGGCCGCGCACACGCAATCTTGCGCTGGAGCAGATCGCTCACCGCTGACGAGTGCAGGGTTGAGTGGGCTCAGGCCTGAGCCCACTCAACGTTGGTGACACCAAAGTGCTCGGCGTAAGGTTTGGATACGCGAGCAACCTTCTCCAATCTATATTTAGGTATGCGTGCGAGGCCTGCATCGACACTTGCACAGTGCCATGCTTGAGCGTTGTCCATATTCTCGGTTCGTATATAAAAACTCTTGAACGAACCATTTAGCAGATAATCAATGCGGTAATGCTTTGGAAGTGCCATTGAAAGCCTGATCCTTTTTTCAGCAGTGACTTGAAGTATAGGTGACTCTATTCATGGCGAAGAAATTCATTATTTTTTTGATGTCTGCGACCAATGAACACCTCAAGCGCAGTCCGCGCGGGGCCGGGATCTGCAACGGGTCAAGCGGAGTCGCTGATATCGATCGGCAAAGAATCGCCGGAAGCGCACTGCCTCGGCCAGATCGCGATGGGTCGCGCGGGACTCGCCAGCCATCACCGTTGCCACCGCCAGATTCCGGTCTTTGATCGAATAACGGATCAATAGCCGTTGTGTGGCGAATAGTGTCAAACAGCTGATTTTTCTGACGCCATCGGCACGGCTCAATTATGAACAGCGTTTAACTTTATTGAAGTGGCGAATGTCCGTTTTCGTTCCATAGTGCGCTCACGTTCACAGGAGCAACTATTCATGCCCGGTAGTCAAGGAAGAATTCTTGAGGTTCATACACCGCTGGTTGTCGACCTCGACGGAACATTGCTGCGATCTGACATGCTGTTTGAAACCGCAGTGGCGTTTATCCGTAATCATCCGTTAAAGCTATTCAGTCTTTTCACCTGGCTGCTGCAGGGCAAGGCGTATCTCAAGCAAGGCCTGGCGCTGGGTACCGAGATTGACGTAGCGTTACTGCCGTTCAACGCTGACGTCATTGATTACATTCAGACCGAGCGGCAAACCGGTAGAAGCGTGATTCTGGCTACCGCCTCCCACGAAACCCTCGCCAACCGGATCGCGGCACACCTGCAACTGTTCGATCAGGTGTGGGCCTCGGACGGTACAACCAACCTTTCGGCGCATCGCAAACGCGATTTGCTGGTTAGCCATTATGGTGAGCAGGGCTTCGATTACATCGGCAATTCCCGGGACGATCTGTGCATCTGGGGTGTCTCACGCAAGGCCATCGTCGCCAGCCCGCTTGCCGGTGTGGAGCGCAAGGCGCGGGCACAAGGCAACGTCGAGCAGGTTATCCAATCGGCAGCGTCCGGGACCAGCGCCTGGCGCAAGGCGCTGCGCCTGCACCAATGGCTGAAGAATGCGCTGATTTTTATGCCCCTGCTGGCTGCTCATCAGGTCCAGAACACGCAGTTGCTGCTCGACGGTTTGCTGGCCTTTCTGTGTTTCGGGCTGTGCGCATCCAGTGTATACCTGCTCAACGACCTCCTTGACCTGGCAGACGACCGCCACCACAGAAGCAAGCGCGAGCGCCCGTTCGCCAGTGGTGCGCTGTCGATAAAATCCGGCCTGCTGGTCATACCGCTGTTGCTCGCCGCAGCCTTCTCCGCTGCGGCAACAGGATTGCCGTGGCAATTTTCGGCGGTGCTGGCAGCCTATTACCTGCTGACGCTGGTTTATTCGCTTTACCTCAAGCGCCACATGGCCGTCGACGTCATCGTTCTGGCGATGCTCTATACCACGCGTATTCTGGCCGGTGCTGCCGCGTTTCAATTGCCACTGACGTTCTGGATTCTAGCGTTTTCGATGTTTCTGTTTCTCAGCCTTGCGCTGGTCAAGCGCTATGCCGAACTGCGCGAAGCACGACTGCGCGCTGTAACAGGCAAGACGGCTGGCCGTGGTTACTACCCGGGCGATCTGGACATGATCGCTTCATTGGGGGCCTCGTCAGGCAATCTGGCAGTGATGGTGCTGGCGCTTTACATCCATGAGGGTGCGACGGTGGCTTTGTATCACCACCCGCACGTTATCTGGCTGGCCTGCCCATTGCTGTTGTTCTGGATCACCCGGATCTGGATGCTCACCCATCGCGGTGAAATGAACGAGGATCCGGTGGTTTTCGCGATTCGCGACCGGATCAGCCAGGGGATCGGCTTGCTGTTCCTGCTGGTGTTCTGGGTCGCAGCATGAGCGGGCCTCTTTACTCCTGGGGCCGTTACCCGCAGGTTGCCCAGCAGGGTCACGAATGTGATTCGATAAAACGATTGCCCGCGCACATCTCGCAAACCGTTGCACGCCATCACACCAGCCTGCCCTTCGGCAACGGCCGCAGCTACGGCGACAGCTGTCTGGCCAGCAGCGATCACGTACTGGACATGCGCGGGCTGGGTCGCTTCATTGCTGCCGACTGGCAGCGCGGTGTGGTGCAACTGGAAGCGGGCATGACACTGTCGCAACTGCTCGCGGCAGCGATCCCGCACGGCTGGTTTCTACCGGTCACGCCTGGCACACAGTACGTGACGATAGGCGGCGCGCTGGCCAATGATGTGCACGGCAAGAACCATCATCGGCGCGGCACCTTTGGCTGTCATGTCAGGCGTTTCGAGCTGATCCGTCACGGCGAGCCGCCCATGATCTGCTCGGCCGTGGACAATCCCCGTTTTTTCGCCGCCAGCATCGGCGGCCTCGGTCTTACTGGCGTTATCAGCTGGGTCGAGCTGCAGCTGATGCCGATCCGCAGCGCCCAGATCGACAGTACGGCAGTGCGCTTCGCCAATCTGGCGGAGTTCTTTACGCTGTCGCAAGAGCTGGATGCGCAGCATGAATACAGCGTCGCCTGGATCGACTGCCTGGCCCGCGGCGCCCATAGCGGCCGCGGGGTTTACATCGTCGGCAACCACGCCCGTTATGGGTCACTGTCGGTTGAGGCGCGCAATCGCCTGAGCGTGCCGTTCACGCCTCCGGTGTCGCTGGTCAACAGCCTGTCCTTGCGTGCGTTCAATTCTCTGTACTGGCACGCGCATTCAGACCTGCCAACGCCCCGCCGCACCACCTGCGAGGCGTTCTTCTACCCGCTGGATCGAATGCTGCACTGGAATCGTCTTTATGGTCGCAAGGGGTTTCAGCAATACCAGTGCGTGATTCCCGAGCACTGCGCACCCCAGGCCATGCAGCTGCTGCTCGATGCCATCGCAGCCTCGGGACAGGGATCATTCCTCGCAGTGCTCAAGCGCTGCGGTGACATCGTCTCGCCGGGGCTGCTGTCTTTTCCGATGCAGGGCACCTCGCTGGCACTGGACTTTGCGCAAACGCGCGATCTGGCCGAGTCACTGTTCCCGCGTCTGGATGCCATCGTCCGTGATGCGGGTGGACGACTGTACCCGGCCAAGGATGCACACATGAGCGGCAGCGACTTCCGTCAGGCCTATCCGGCGTGGGAACAACTGGAAGCCCTGCGCGACCCCTCTTTGATGTCCCGCTTCTGGAAACGAGTGATGTCATGAAAAAGATTCTGATCATTGGCGCTACATCAACCATCGCCCATGCCTGTGCCCGACGCTGGGCTGCGCAAGGCTGCGATTTTTTCCTGGTCGCGCGCAATACGGACAAGCTCGCGGGTAATGCCGCCGACCTCAGGGCCCGCGGTGCCGGACACGTAGACACCTATCAAATGGACGTCACGCACTTCTCGGCGCACCCGGCGATGCTGGCCGATTGCCTGGCTGCACTTGGGCAGATAGATATCGTGCTTCTGGCTCACGGCACCTTGCCCGATCAGAAGGCCTGCGAGCAAAACGCAGGGCTGGCTGTGCAGGAATTCATCACCAATGGTGCATCGGTGATTGCCTTGCTAATCGTGTTGGGCAAGCATTTCGAGGTCCAGCGTTGCGGCACACTGGCGGTGATTTCCTCGGTCGCGGGGGATCGCGGACGGCCTTCCAATTATCTGTACGGCTCGGCCAAAGCTGCCGTCTCGACGTTCTGCGACGGGTTACAGGCGCGGATGTTCAAGCTGGGCGTACACGTAGTGACCATAAAGCCAGGCTTTGTCGACACGCCCATGACCCGGGGTCTGCCACTGCCGGCCTGGCTGGTGGCACAACCGGCAGACGTTGCCGAACGCATCGTCAATGGCATCGCACGCCAATCAACAAGCCTTTACGCGCCCGGCTTCTGGGCATGGATCATGTGGGTGATTCGCTCGATCCCGCAGCCATTGTTCAAAAGGCTCAACCTGTGACCGGCTCGCTGTTGCTGTCCGGATGGCGCTATCGGGCAGTGCTTCTGTCGATCGTCTTCTCGGCCATGGGGTATCTGGGTTTCTCGCTGTGGGGCGGCTGGCAGGCGGTCAGCGCAGCGACGGGCAAGGTCGGGCTGCTCGGCATCGGCGTGGCGTTGTTGATGTCTGCAATCAACTACGCGCTGCGCTTCGTCCGCTGGCAGCTCTACCTTTCAGTGTTGGGGCATCCGTTGGCCTGGCGAAAAAGCCTGCGGATCTATCTGGCTGGCTTCGCCCTGACCACGACTCCCGGCAAGGCCGGTGAAGCGCTGCGTGGCGTATTGCTCAGGCCGCTGGGCGTGCCGTACCCGCAAAGCTTTGCCGCGTTTGTCAGCGAGCGTCTTTCCGATCTGCTGGCCATCGTACTGCTCACGCTGTTCGGACTGTCGTGGTATCCGCAGGCGCAGCCGATGATCCTGCTCGGTCTGGCACTGGTTCTGACGGGTTCGCTGGTGCTGTCTCGCCGTCACTTGCTGGAGCGTTTACAGGTTTCACTGCCCACAAAAAACACGCGAGTCAGCAGCCTGTGGCAGCAGTTGTTCAACGTGCTGCTTGCCGCTCGCCAGTGCCTGCATGGCAACGTGCTGCTGACCGCCAGCCTGCTCAGTTTGCTGGCCTGGAGCGCCGAGGCACTGGCGTTTTACTGGATGCTTGGCTGGATGGGCGCGCAGATCCCGCTGACCTTTGCCGTATTTACCTATGCACTGGCGATGCTCGCGGGGGCCTTGAGCTTCATGCCGGGCGGCCTGGGCAGCGCCGAAGCGGTGATGGTCGGACTGCTGATGTTCAAGGGCATGCCGGGGGCCGATGCGATTGCTGCGACATTGCTGATACGTCTGGCGACCCTGTGGTTTGCGGTGGCCATCGGCGCCGTGATGCTCTCGCGCTTTACCGGCGCGGTACCCGCACCGACTCCTCAGCCCTGAGGCCGTAACACAGACGCTCGACATTTTTGTTCATCTCACGGAGGAGCGGTTCAATGCCACTCGATTCGCGCACATCGATGTGTATCCCCCTGTTTTTGCTAGGTGCCGCCATCACGGCGAGCTTTCTGGCCTCCAGTGGTCCGGTGCAATGGATGGACAATGGCATGTTCCTGGCCAACGCCCATGAGGGTCAGTATTTCAGCCAGTCGCTCGGGCCACTTGAGCATCCGTTTTATCAGCTGTTCAATACGATTTTTTTCAACCTGTTCGGTGCACGCTCGCTCAGCCTGCTGAATTCGGTGCTTCTTCTGCCGCTGGCTTGGGTGGTCTACCGATTGGCGCAGAGCGTTGGCGCGGGTGCACGCCAGGCGCTGCTCGCTGCCGCGGCGACAACACTGACCCATGGCGTGTTCTGGGTGTCGACCAAGGCTGAGGTCTACCTGTTGCACACGCTGCTCGTGCTACTGGCCTATGCGCTGTATTTCAATGACAGTCCCGTTTTGACGCCGCTGAAAAAACTCTTCGCGATTGGCGTCCTCACCGGGCTGGCGGCCTCGGTTCATCAACTGACGTTCGTGGTTCTGCTGCCGCTTTACCTGCACCTGCTGTTTCAGCACAAGGCGCGAGTATTGATCACCCTGCCCGGCTTCATGCTTGGTTTCGCGGCGGCCGCTGTTGCGGTAATCAATGACCTGAACGCCGGGATGGGCCTGCTGGATATTGCGCATCGTTACATGACCGGGGCCAGCGCGACCGTTGCAGGGCCGGAGTGGGAAGGCAGTCTGTTGCGTTTCGACAAACTCCTCGAGGAGAAGAGCGCGGTCGCGCTGTTGCTGCTGTCGCTGATCGGGCCGCAACTGGCGGGGCTGCTGCTGTTTCCCAGGGGAAGCCGGCCGCGCTTGTTATGGAGCGCCGCGCTGCTGAATCTGGTGTTCGCCATTTCCTACAATGTGACCGACCGCTTTACCTTTTTTCTGCCCGGTGCAGCGATACTGACGATCCTCGGCATGATTCAGTTGCGGCGTATCCTGCCCCGCACAGCGGCACGCGGCACGTTGCTCAATCTCTCGGCATTGTCGGCACCGGCAGCCGTCCTGCTGACGTATTCACTCTACGCCAACGGGGTTATCACCCTTCCGGCGCACAAGGAGCAGCTGCCCTATCGTGACGATATTCGCTACTTTATGGTGCCCTACCTGCGCGACCGGTCCGCTGAGCATTTCGTGCGCGCCTACGAGCCGGTAGTGCCCAAAGGTGCGTTGATCATTGCCGACTGGACACCGATGGGCGCGATGCGTTCGGCGCAAGCGATCGGGCTGCTTGCCGGACGCACGCTGGCGACCTGTGATGACGACGTGGCGATTCGGGCAGCCATGCGCAGCAACGGCGTTTATCTGCCGCGGTTGAGTTATTGCGCGACTGTGGCGCAAGACCACCGACTTGAAGAACAGCCAGTGGGGTATTCATTGCACGCCGAGTGAAACGAATCATGGCTGAAGCGTTGAACGTCCCTTCATGATCCGTTTGTTCACCGTGTCAAGGCTGCCAGAGCGCCTGCCCGCCGCCCAGTTTGCGGTCCAGAAAGCTGGCCGCACTGATCAGCGCCAGATGGCTCAGGGCCTGAGGCGTATTGCCGAGGTGATGAGCATGCGCGTCGAACTCTTCGGCGTACAAGCCCAGCGGATTGGCGTAACGCAGCAGTTGCTCGAACTCCAGGTGCGCCTGTTCGACCCGACCGGCGCGGGCCAGACATTCGACGTACCAGAACGAGCAGGCCACGAAGGCGCCCTCCTCACCTGCCAGGCCGTCATCATGATCGTCGTCGTTGCGGTAACGGAACACCATCCCGTCACGCACCAACGCGCCCTCGATGGCATCCAGCGTCGCCAGCCACTTGGGATCGTTGGCGCCGACGAAGCGCACCAGTGGCATCAGCAACATCGAGGCATCCAGATTGCGGCTGCCCTTGTGCTGCACGAAGTGCCCCAGGTCGTCGTTCCAGAAGTTCTCCCAGATATCGTTGTGGATCTCCTCGCGCACCTTGGTCCAACGCTCGAACGGCCCCGACAGCGAACGCTTGAAGGCCAGGCGCAGAGCCCGGTCCAGGGCCACCCAGCACATCAGCCGCGAGTGCAGGAAGTGCTGGTCGCCGCCGCGCATTTCCCAGATGCCCACGTCCCGGTCGTTCCAGTGCTCGCACACATAGTCGACCTGGCGCACCACGTGCTGCCAGCCGTCATGGGAGATGGCATCGCCGTATTTGTTGGCCAGGTAAACGGCGTCCATCAGCTCGCCGTAGATGTCCAGCTGAACCTGCTTGTACGCTTCGTTGCCAATGCGTACCGGCTGCGCACCGCCGTAACCGGACAGGTGATCGAGATGCTCTTCCGGCAGCTCAGCGTGGCCATCCAGCGCATAGAGAATGCCGAGCTTCTCGGTCTGTTCGCAGCAGTCATCCAGTCGCCCGCGCACCCAGCTCATGAAGGCATTGGCTTCATCGGTGTACCCCAGACGCATGAACGCATACACGGTGAACGACGCGTCACGTATCCAGGTGTAGCGGTAATCCCAGTTGCGCTCACCGCCCTCGGTTTCCGGCAGACCGAACGTCGCGGCGGCAACGATGCCGCCGTGCTTGCGCGAGGTCAGCAGCTTGAGCGCCAGCGCCGAGCGAGTGACCATTTCACGCCAGCGCCCGGTGTAGTGCGACTGCCCGGACCAGCGCCGCCAGAACTTCAAGGTGTCATCGAAATAACGCGAGCACCGGCCAGCAGCGACATTCGAATCATCGATTCCGCCGAGGATGAACTCGATGGTCTGGCCCTTGTGCATATGAAATTCGGCCACGGCGTCGTGCTGCTCAAGACGCAACGGTGTCGTCGCCGACAAACGCATGCCCGGTTGCCAGGCGGCTTCGAAACAGATGTCCTGACCATCGACCCGCGCGGTGGTGTCGGCACGGCTGTAATCCATGCGCACCCGACAGCGCATGCGCAGCGTGGCCTCGCCAAAGCGCACCTGAACGCGGCGCACGATGCGCGGCAGATCATCCTGATCCTCGCCGATCGGCATCAGGTCGGTGACTTCCACCACCGCGTCCTCGGAAATCCAGCGGGTTTGCAGGACGTTGGTATCCGGCAGATAGATCTGCAGCCGCCTGGCGTCAGGTAGATCGGGCGCCAGCTGAAAGATCCCGGCGTCGGGCGTGTCCAGCAGCGCAGTGAAAATCGACGGGCTGTCGAAGTCAGGCCAGCAGCAGAAATCGATACTGCCGGTGTTGGCAATCAGCGCAGCACTGCGCATGTCGCCGATGATGCCGTGATCCTCGATACGGTTTTGCGCCTCTGCGGGAAAGTCAGCCATTGCCACGGAACTCCGGATAGAGGGTCATGCCCCCATCGATGAACAGGGTGGTGCCGTGCACATAATCCGAGGCATCGGACGCCAGCCAGAGCACCGCATTGGCAACATCTTCCGGCTCGCCAATACGACCATAAGGGATCAGTTTGAGCATTTCCTTCTCGGCGTCGCCCTTGCGTGCATCGGCATTGATCGGCGTGCGGATGGCACCGGGAGCAACGCTGTTGACGCGAATCTTCAGCTCGCCGACTTCCTGGGCGATGCTGCGCATCAACAGGTCGACGCCGCCCTTGGACGCTGCGTAATTGACATGCCCGGCCCATGGAATCAGCTGATGCACGGAGCTCATGTGAATGATCTTGCCCATGGCCCGTGACACTTCAGGGCGCATGCCCTGCTTGATGAACTGGCGCAGTGCCGCGCGGGCGCAGAGAAACTGCCCGGTCAGGTTGACGTTGATGACGGTATTCCAGTCTTCGAGGGACATGTCGACGATCGACGCGTCCTTTTGCAAGCCGGAATTGGCGACCAGAATGTCCAGCGCGCCGAAATGTTCGATGGTCTGTGCAAACAGCCGCTCGACGTCTTCTTCTTTCGAAACGTCGGCCCCCACAGCCAGCGCCTTGCCCCCGGCCGCACGAATCTCTTCGGCCAGCTTCTCGGCAGGTTCAGGTTTGGAGTTGTAGTTGATCACCACGGCGGCACCGGCCTCTGCCAGCCCGCGTGCAGCGCCTGCGCCCAGACCGGAACTGGCGCCGGTA